>JAEMGR010000015.1 GCA_016458225.1 Myxococcaceae bacterium JPH2
ACCGTTGGCCACCGCCGTGGTCACCTTGGCGATGTTGCGCACCTGGTCCGTGAGGTTTCCGGCCAGCACGTTCACGTTGTCCGTGAGGTCCTTCCATACGCCGGACACGCCCCGCACGTCCGCCTGTCCTCCCAAGCGGCCCTCGGTGCCCACTTCCTTCGCGACGCGCGTCACCTCGGACGCGAAGCCGCGGAGCTGATCCACCATGGTGTTGATGGTGCTCTTGAGCTCGAGCACCTCGCCCTTGGCGTCCACGGTGATTTTCTTGGAGAGGTCCCCGTTGGCGACGGAGGTGGAGACCTCCGCGATGTTGCGCACCTGGGCCGTGAGGTTGTTGGCCATCAGGTTCACGTTGTTGGTGAGGTCCTTCCACGTGCCCGCGACGCCCGGCACCTCCGCCTGGGCGCCCAGCTTCCCCTCTACGCCCACCGTGCGAGCGACGTCCGTCACCTGCTGCGCGAAGATGGACAGCGTCTGCGTCATCCCGTTGAGGGTGTCCGCCAGCGCGGCGATTTCTCCCTTCGCCTCCATGGACAGCTTCTGGGACAGGTCGCCGTTGGCCACCGCCGTCACCACGCGCACGATGCCGCGCACCTGGCTGGTGAGGTTGCCGGCCATCAAGTTCACGTTGTCCGTGAGGTCCTTCCACACGCCGGACACGCCCCGCACGTCCGCCTGTCCCCCCAGCTTCCCGTCGGTGCCCACTTCCTTCGCGACGCGCGTCACCTCGGACGCGAAGCCGCGGAGCTGATCCACCATGGTGTTGAGCGTGCTCTTGAGTTCGAGCACCTCGCCCTTGGCGTCCACGGTGATTTTCTTGGAGAGGTCTCCGTTGGCCACCGCCGTGGAGACCTCGGCGATGTTGCGCACCTGGGCCGTGAGGTTGCCGGCCATCAAGTTCACGTTGTCCGTGAGGTCCTTCCACACGCCGGACACGTCCTTGACGACCGCTTGTCCTCCCAGGTTGCCGTCGCTGCCCACCTCGCGCGCGACGCGCGTCACCTCGGCGGCGAACGAGTTGAGCTGATCCACCATCGCGTTCACGGTGGTGCCGATGCGCAGGAACTCGCCCTTGACGGGCTGGCCGTCAATCTCCAGCGCCATCTTCTGGGTGAGGTCGCCCTCGGCCACCGCCACCAGCACGCGGGCGACCTCCGTGGTGGGCTGCACCAGGTCGCCGATGAGCGCGTTGATGGACTGGACGCTGGTGGCCCAGTCGCCGCGCACGTCGCCCAGCGACACGCGCTCCGCCATGCGCCCCTCGCGGCCCACCACGCGCGCCACCCGCACCATCTCCTGGGTGAGCTGCGCGTTGAGCGCCACGTGCGCGTTGAAGGCCCGGGCAATCTCGCCCATCACCGGGTCACCCGACTCGATGGGCAGGCGCACGCCGAAGTCCCCGTCGTGCACCGCCCGCAGCGCGGTGAGCAGCGCCTGGAGGGGATGAGGAGCCCCCTTGCCCACGCCTCTGACGGCGCGCTTCCTTCCAGGGGAAGTCCTGCCAGCCTTGTTCTCGTCCACGGCTGAAACCTCGGGTCGGAGATGTACGTTGCGAAGATGCGCAGCGGAGGGACGGGCTGCCTGAATCTCCAGGAAGTACGCGGGCTTGTCGACTCAAAAGCCCCGCAATTCACCCAACTGCTTTGAGCTAAACAATCTCCATGGAGCGCCCTCCGACTCTCGGTGCAACAGCCGGAAGGAGGACGCCTTGTCCTGGGGAATCAGGGCGCGGGGGCCGTGCAGGGGAACCCGTCGCAGGCATGCACGTAGAGCGCGCGGCCGAGCAGGCGACGGGCAGGGGCGCGCGGTCGTGAAGGAGCGACCCGCGAGGTGCCCAGGCGGACATCCAGGATGAAGGACGACTCGGGCGCACCGGCGTCCGGGGACGTGCCCGCGACGCAGGCCACGAGCACCTCGGACGGCGCATCCAGCCACCACAGGGACTCCACCGGGCAGGGCGGCGCGTGCTCGGGGAGGAGGGGCGTCAGCGTGCGGGCTTCGTAGGCCAGCACCCAGCCGCCCCACACCACGGCGGCCAGCGTGCCACCGGGTCCCACGGACAGCCGACCTCCAGGCCCCGGCAACATCACCTGGCCGAGCACGTCGCCCTCGGGAGACACGGAGACGAGCTGGCCCGAGGCATCCAGCGCGAGCACACCCGAGGCATGCCCCGCGAGCGACACCGGCGGCGAGAAGTCACCCACGGGGCGCAGCGCGCCGCGCTCCTCGCGCAGCAGTCGGTGGCCCGCCGCGACCCAGAGGTGGTGGGCGCCATCGAACGTGAGCGCCGTGGCGCCGGGGACCTCTTCGCGAAACAGGCCGCCCTGGCGATCACACACCACCACCACGCGCGGACCGAACACCGCGGCGCGCGAGGCATCGGGCGAGACGGCCCACCCCAGCCGCGTGCTCTCGCCCATCGCCCGGGACAGGCAGCGGTTGAGCACGCCGAGATTCACATCGCTGGAGGGCGGGACGAGGACGAAGGGCAGGCTGGAGGAGACGACGTAGAGCAGCAGGCCCAGCGCGGCGGCGGAGACGACCGTCAGCGACCATGCGCGGAGCTGGGCGAGCGCGAACAGCCGTCCCGGCGCACGCGCCGCGCGCCTCTGCGCCCCCGGGCCGTCACGTCCACTCACCGCCACTCCTCCCCACGCTCGCCGCGCGCGGGCATGCGGGGCAGCACACCACAGCGGCCGGGCAGCGGGAATCCAGCCGGAGCAGGCCACCGGGCTTCCGATGCCCAGGCCGTTCGCCCTTGGGTTGTCCCACCCATCCGTGTCCGCACCTTTGCGCCTGGAAACGCTGGAAAGGAGCCGACCATGCGCCGCACCCTCATCGCAGCAGCCCTCGCCTTCAGCTTCGTGCTCGCGACCCACGCCTCCGCCGCGCCCCAAGGAGGGAGCGCCACCGGCACGCAAGAAGGAACCGGCCAGACGGGAACTTCTTCCTCGACGGGCGACACCACTGGAGGCTCCATCTCCACGCCTCCCAGCTCCACGGGTAGCTCAGGCGCCTCTGGGATGGACGTGGGCACCGGCGGCTCGGGCGCGTCCATGACGACGGATGGCGGCACGGGCGGCGCCGGGTCCACGGGCACGAGCACCGGCACGGGCACCACGCCGGGCGGTGGCACGCAGGGCACCACCGGCACGGGGACGAGCAACCCGGGCTCCACGGGCACCTATGGCGGGAGCACCGGCACGGGCAGCACGGGCACCACCGGCGGTGGCACGGGCGGCTCGGGCAGCACGGGCACGTTGGGCAATGACTCGACCGGCACGGGAAGTACCGGGACTCCGCCCGCGAGCATGGATGGACAGGACACGGTGAACCCGGGAGGCACGGGCCAGGGCGGCACCGGCACGAGCGGTGGCGGCACGTCGGGCGGCTCGGGGACGAGCGGTGGCGGGGGTCGGGCCGAGGCCGCGAGCACTCGCGCCGACTCCACGGTGGCGCTGCGGCAAGGGGCGACCGAGTTAGAGCCACTGCAGCACGAGGTCTCCCAGCTGAGGGCCACGGTGCACTCGCTCCAGCAGGAGGTCACCTCTCTGCGACGCGAGAACGCGGGCACGGGCGGCTCGGGCAGCTCGGCCGGCTCGGCGAAGGCCAGCCCGAAGACGGTGGTGGCCAGCGTGGTGATGGAGGGCCAGGTGGCCGCGGTGGGCAGGGACCGGCTGGCGCTGCGCGACAGTGAGTCGGGCGCCATCTACGACCTGCGCACGAGCCAGGGCTCGCCGCTCATCCAGGGCCTGCCACCCGGGAGTCAGGTGCGCGCGGCGTACAACCTGACCGCCAGCGGGGACAACTACCTGACCCGCGTGCTCGTGCTGCCCCCGCAGCGCGTGGCGCCACGGTGACGCGAGCGCCGTGACGAAACCGGCCGCCGGGGTCCGCCTCGGCGGCCGACGCGCGTTTCAGCGTCCGCCGTCGGGCTTCTTCGCCGCGCCATCCGACAGCCGGCGAAGCTTCGCGGCGAAGGGGCTCTCCTCGCCCGCGGGCGACGGAGGACCGCCCGACAGCCGCTCGCGTCGAGTCGCCGCGAGCCCGCCTTCTGGAGGCCCTTCGACGCCTTCCTTCTCGAAGCGATCCTGTCCCCCCAGCACCCGGCCCACGGGACGGGATGAGCTGACGCGGCGATTGGTATCCACGGGCATGGCGGCGCCTCCGGCTGTCCCCTCTTCTACCCCGGCTCCAGGCCGAGCGCACCCCAGGCGCGCTCGGGGTCCTCCAGCGCCTCGCCCAGATGTCGCAGGACGCGCGCGGCCAGCGTCACGTCGATGAGCCGCGCATCCCAGGTGCACGTCAGCGTCATGAGCTTGCCCGGCACCAGCGCGCCGTCCTCCAACACGGGCTCGTCGCGCACCGCGCCGGGAGCGAGCAACAGCGGCACCCGCGTGTACGGAGCCATGGCCACATAGCCACGCTCCAGCCCCAGCGAGCCCAGGTTGGTCACCACCACCGAGCCGAAGGGGTCCTGGGGCATCCCCACCGCGCGCAGGTCCACGTTCAGCCCGAACCAGACGAAGGACAGCAGCCGCAGCGCCGGCCCCATCAGCCAACCCGGGATGAGCGAGGAGCGGCGCTTGCCTCGCTCGATGACGGCGTCCCGGCGGGCGCGGACCTCGGACACGCGCGCCTCGAGCTGCTCGGCCATCGCCTCCAGCGACATCGCGTCCGCGCGGTGCACGGTGGCGGTGGTGAGGTCCACACGGCCCGTGCCCTCGGCGGGCTGCGCGACCATGACGCACACGCCGACGTCACGGCGCAGCCAGGGGCGGTTGTGGCGCAGGAGCACGTTCGCCTCGGGGTAGCGCGCGAGCGCGTCCGCCGCGGCCTTGGCCACCAGGTGCGTCACGGTGAGGCGCGGGCCCGAGTGCCTCCGCCGCGCGGCCATGAAGGCCAGCGCGCGCTCCATGCGGACCTCCAACGACGCATACGCGCTGGGGTCGCGCGGCGTGCGCCACGTGCCCAGCGCGAGCTTGCGAAAGGCGCTGGGGGTCCGCGCCGGCTGGAGGTCCAGGTTCACGCTCGGCTCCGGCCATCGCACGCCCGAGTCTCCCCTGCAACCCACCTGCCGCCCTGTTAGACAGGAAGCCGCAGGTCGGTCCCTCTCGCCTCGAGGCCCCTTTCCCATGAGCACCCTCGCCCTCGCTCTCGCCCTGTCCCTCCACGCCACCCCGCAGCCGCCCAAGAAGACCCCTCCACCTCCCGCGCCCAAGGCGGCGGCCCCCGTCGTTGAAGACGTCGTCGCGTCCACGCGCGCCTGGAACGAGACCCGCATCCAGCGGCTGTCCTCGGAGGATGGCTGGCTCACCCTCGTGGGCCTGTCGTGGCTGAAGGAGGGCGAGCAGACCGCTGGCTCGGCGGCGAACAGCGCGGTGCCGCTCCCCGCGTCCACGCCGGCTCGCGTGGGCACCTTCACGCGCACGGGCGAGGCCGTCACCTTCCAGCCCGCGCCGGGCGTGACGCTCACGCGCAACGGACAGCCGTTCACCGGCGGGGCGCTCCAGTCGGACGCGAAGGGCGAGCCCGACGTGCTGAAGGTGGGCAGCGTCACGTTCCAGGTCATCAAGCGCGGAGACCGGTTGGGCGTGCGCGTGAAGGACTCGGAGGCGCCCACGCGCAAGGCGTTCCACGGCATCCCCACGTACGAGCCGAGCGCCGCGTGGCGCGTGCAGGCGCATCTGGAGCCCGCGGCCGCGCCCCACACGCTCGCCGTCCCCAACGTGCTGGGCATGGTGGAGGAGATGCAGTCGCCGGGCACGCTGGTGTTCACGGTGAACGGCAAGGAGTACCGCCTCATGCCCGTCATCGAGGAGGGCGAGAAGCAGCTGTTCATCATCTTCGCGGACGAGACCAACCGCGACACCACCTACGGCGCGGGCCGCTTCCTCTCCGCGGAGTTGCCGGACAAGGACGGACGCGTGACGTTGGACTTCAATCGCGCGTACAACCCGCCCTGCGCGTTCACGCGCTTCGCCACCTGCCCGCTGCCGCCGCGTGGCAACCGGCTGGCCCTGCGCGTGGAGGCAGGTGAGAAGCGCGCGGGCGACCACTGACGAACACCGCGGGGGGCATCCGCCCGGCCGTGCGCTCGCGGCGGATTTGAGGGGTGCGCCGCGCGACTCCATTTGAGACGCTGGGGTCGTGCTCCTCGAGATGCCCCTGCTCATTGGCCTCATGGTGGCGGCCATCGCGTTGGCCATCGCGGCCAAGCGCGTGCGCGTGCCCTACAACGTCGCGCTGGTGGTGGGCGGGCTGCTCATCTCCGTGGGACACCTGCTGCCGGGCGTGCCACCTCTGAACCCGGAGGTGGTGTTCCTGGTCTGCCTGCCGCTGCTCCTGTTCGAGGGCGGCATCACCGCGGACCTGGCGAGCATCCGCGCCAACGCCGCGCCCATCAGCCTCCTGTCCACGCTGGGCATGGTGCTGGCCATCGGCGCGACGGGCGGCATGCTGCACGCGCTGGTGGGGCTGGACTGGGGCCCCGCGCTGCTCTTGGGCGCCATCCTGTCCGTCACGGACACCGTCTCCATCCTCTACGCGTTCCGCAAGGCGCCGGTGCCCGCGCGGCTGTCCGGCATCGTGCAGGGCGAGAGCCTCTTCAACGACGGCACCGCGCTGGTGGCGTACTCGGCCATCGCGGCCGTGGTGGCGGGAGGCGCACCGCCCACGCTGGCGTCCATGGGCGCGCGCATGCTCCTGGCATCCATGGGCGGCGCCGTGGTGGGCCTGTCCCTGGGCATGCTGGGCGCGTTCATCATCCGCCGCACCGAGGAGCCGCTGGCGGACATCATGGTGACGACGGCCGTGGCGCTCGCCTCGTACGTGCTCGCCGAGCAGTTGCACCTGTCCGGCGCCATCTCCGCCGTCACCTCCGGGCTGGCGGTGGGCGTGACGTTGCATCGCGACGTGACGCCGCAGAGTCAGCTCTCCATCCACACGTTCTGGGAGTACGTCGCCTTCGGGGTGAACACCTTCCTGTTCCTCTCCGTGGGACTCACCACGCATCCGGGCGACCTGCGCGGCTACCTGCCCGAGGTGGGGCTGGCGGTGCTCAGCGTCTTCGTGGGGCGCGCGGTGGGCGTGTACATCCCCTTCCTGCTGCTGCGCTGGCTGCGGCCCGCGGAGGGCATCCCGCCGCGCTGGCAGCACGTCTTCCTGGTGGGCAACATCAAGGGCGCGCTGTCCATCGGTCTGGCGCTCGGCATGCCGGAGTCCACGCCCGCGCGCGAGCAGCTCGTGGCGCTCTCGTTCGGCGTCACGCTGGTGTCGCTGGTGGGCCAGGGCCTGCTCCTGACGGGCGCGCTCAAGAAGCTGGGCCTCATCCAGGAGGACGCGGTGGCGCTGGCCATGGCGGAGCAGCGCGGTCGGCTCATCGCGAGCCGCGCCGCGCACGTGGAGCTGGAGGCGCTGCACTCGCAGGGGCTGCTGCCTCGCGGCGCCTACGAGCACCTGCGCAGCGAGTACCAGGTGAACATCGCGCGCGCGGAGCGGGAGCTGCGTCGCATCGGGGAGCAGCACCTCGCGGAGGGCGCGCGCGACCTGCTGGCCATGCGTCGGCGGCTCATCGACGCGGAGCGCACCGCGCTTCAAGGCGCGCGGCGCAACGGCCTCATCCCCGAGGCCACCGCGGAGCACATGCTCGGGCAGCTCGACGAGCGCATCCTCGACCTGGAGCACGTGCTGCGCGGCCGCTCGGACTCGGACACGAAGAAGGAGCAGGCGTCATGAGGATTGTCATCGCGGGGGGCGGTCGGGTGGGCAGCGTGCTGGCCGCGCGGCTGGTGGACGAGCAGCACGCGGTGACGGTCATCGAGCGGGACCCGGCCACGTGCACCCGCCTCTTCGAGGAGGTGGGCGTGGTGACGGTGTGCGGAGACGCCACCAATCCCAAGACGCTGGAGGCCGCGGGCATTGGCTCGGCGGACATCGCGGCGGGCGTGCTGGCGCGCGACTCGGAGAACCTGGCGTTCGCCATGCTGGCGCGCTCCGTGTCCAGCGCGCGCGTCATGGTGCGCATGCTGGACACCAGCTACCGCGAGGCCTACCGCATGGCGGGCGTGAAGGAGCTGGTGGCCGAGGCGGACGTGGTGGTGGCGAAGATGACCACCGCCATCGACTTTCCGCAGGTCGCGGGCTCGCTGCCGCTGACGAGCGGCGACGCGCTCCTCTTCGAGCTGGCCATCCCCGCGCGCGCCGGAGTGGCCGGGCAGACGGTGGCGCAGGTGCGCGCGACGGCGGGGTTTCCTCGCGAGTGCATCTTCATCGCGCTGTTGGATTCGCAGGGCCAGACGGCGCTCCCGGAGGGCAGCACGGTGCTGCGCGGCGGCCACACCGCCATCCTGGTGGCGCGCCGGGCGCAGGTGGCGCAGGCGGTGGAGTTCCTCACCTACGAGCCCGTGCAGGGCACCGGCGTGACGTCCTCGCTGGCGCAGACGCTGCGCAAGGTGGACTTCCTCACCCCGCTCAGCGACGACGAGGTCGAGGCCGTGGCGCGCGGCGCCGAGTTCCTCCCCAAGGCCGCGGGCGAGCAGATCTTCCACCAAGGCGACGCGGGCGAGACGTTCTACGTCGTGCTCACCGGCGAGGTGGCACTCAAGGACAACGTGGGACAGACGGTGTCCACCGTGCCCTCGGGCGGGTTCTTCGGCGAGCTGGCGCTGCTCACCGGAGAGCCCCGCACGGCCACCGCCGTGGCCTCCACCGCGTGCGAGCTGGCCGCGGTGGGCCGCGAGGACTTCCGCGGCGTGGTGATGGCCAACCCCTCCGTGGCGCTGGAGATGAGCCGCATCCTCGGGCAGCGCCTGACGCGCGCGCAGAGCAACGCGCCGACGACGAAGCGCCGCGGCCTGTTCGGCCGCTGACGCGAAGCAGGGCACCGCGCGCCACGCCCGAGGAACTCCGGCGCGCGGATCAGCTCATGCCGCATCGAAGACGCGTGCTCTGAGGCACTCGCGCGCTCAGGCGCCCAGTTGTTCGAGCAGCTGCGTTGCCTGCGCCTGGATGTCGCTGTCGCCCAGGGCCTGGGCCTGCCGTGCGTGGTGGGCCGCGGTGACGGCGTCCACCGACTGCGTGGCCCGCGCGAGGTTCAGGTGCGTGCCCGCGTCCCGAGGATGCGCCGCCAGCGCCCGCTCCAACACCGGCAGGGCGAGCGCGTGCGCGTTCTCCGCCATCAGGAGCGCCGCGAGGTCATTGGCCGGCCCCAGCTCGCGCGGCACGACGCTCACGACCTCTTGCAGGAGCGAGCGCGCCATGTCGCGCTCGCCGAGCGCCGTGCACACCTGCGCCAGCGCGTGGCGCACCTGCCAGCTCGACGGAGCGCCCTGGAGCGCCTCGGCGAAGAGGGCCTTGGCCTCCGCGCCCTGGCCCGCGCTCATCATCGCCACGCCGTGCAGGTAGACGTAGTTGACGTTGGTGGGCTCCAGGCGCCGCAGCTCCTGCACCGCGCGCTTGGCGCCATCCGGGCTGCCCGCGGCGAGGTACAGCTTGAAGAGGTCCTCCAAGGCCGCGCGCTGCGTGGCGCCCTGGGCCTTGTCCAGCACCTGCGTCGCCGTCTGGAGCGCGAGCCCCACGTCGCCCCGCGCCGCGTGCGCGCGCGACAGCATGAGCAGCGGCATGGCCTCCTGGGGCGCCAGCTCCGAGGCCTTCTGGAAGTGCGTCACCGCGGACGACAGGTCCCCGGACTGCATCCCGATGCGCCCCAGCTCGAAGTGGGTGTGGGCGCTGCCCGGCACCACCTCCAGCGCGGACGCGAAGGCCGCCCGAGCGCCGGCCAGGTCCCCCCGCTCGAAGAGGAGCGAGCCCAGGTTGAAGCGCTCGAAGTAGCCCGCGTCCGGCGCGGCGGCCAGCACCTTGAGGGCCTCCAGCGCCTCGGCGTTGCCCGCCTGGGCGCGCAGCATGGCCAGGTGCCCCTGTCCCTCCACGTGGTCCGGCTTGACCTTGAGGAGGCGCAGGACGGCGGCCTCGGCCTCGGCGGCGGCCCCGGTGCTCAGGTGCGTGCGCACGAGCCCCAGGAGACAGTCCACGTCGTGGGGGTCGATGGAGAGGCCCTTCTGGAAGGCCTTCACGGCCTCCTGAGGCACACCCATCTGCAAGAGCCGGCCACCTTCTCGCGCGTGCATCGATGCCATGCCGCGATACCTACCACGCTCCCGCCGCGCCGCTTACTCGGCGGCGCGCGCCCTGGCCGCTTCACCCGCCATCCGCCCGCCCCTCACACCCGCAGCGCGGCGGCGGCGATGCCCGGCACCTTCAGCCAGGAGGGCCCCAGCTCGAACTGGACCAGCCGACGCCCCAGGTCGAGCGCCCCGCGGTGCCCCGGCACCCAGGGCGGGGGCGGCAGGTTCGTCAGGGGCGCGCGCAGCACCGCCTTCTCGATGTCCTCCAGCATCAGGGTGTTGTGCACCCAGCCCAGCCCGCTCTGGATGTCCTGGGGCGTGGACGAGGGGTGGCCGCCCCAGGGCAGGCTGCCCAGCACGTAGCCGGCGGCGGGCCAGGTGTTGATGGCGACCGTGCCGTAGCGCAGCTCGCGCACCGCGCGCTCCACCGCGGCCCGAGCCCGCGCGTCCTGAAGCGTCTTCGGGTGGACGATGAGCGTCGCGTTGAGGGTGCCCCAGACCCTCTCGTTCAGGAAGGGCACCACCGCGTCCAGGAAGGCCACCGGGTCATCGCCCCCGGGCAGGCCCGTCTCGGACAGCACCGTGCACCAGGGCTCCTGGCGGAAGACGCGGTCGTCCAGATGGGTTGGATCCACGCCGGGAATCAGCGCGTAGGGCAGCTCGCCCTCGCCCGCCGAGCCCACCAACCGCAGGCCGCCGCGCCCCTCGGTGAACTGCTTCCAGCGCAGCTCGGCGCCCGGGTAGTACGCGCGGCGCACGGCGGCGCGGCCCAGGCCCGCCTGGATGCCGTCCACGAGCTGCCCCCGCCTCGCCCACCCCGCGGGCTGCACCAGCAGCTTGGCCGCGTTGCAGTTGAACGACGCGTTGTTCGACACCATGCCCGCGATGTCGTTCGCCTGGAAGCGCAGCTCGCCCTCCGAATACGGGCCGGGCACCACCACCACCGGGGACACATTGCCCAGTTCGCTGGAGAGGGGCTTGTTGAGCAGCGGCTCGTTGCGCGCGCGCCGCGCGTCGGACTCGGGCCCCGGAGGTCCCCACACGAGCGCGTCGTGCGTCCGGTCGCTCCCGGTGATGTGGACCTCGGTCACCGCGGGGTGGTGCACCAGCGCCGCGCCCTCTTCCGCGCCGCCGTACACCACCGCGAAGACGTCCTGGTTCGTGAGGACGGAGAAGGCCTCTTCCAGGAAGGGCCCCAGGTAGCCGTTCACCGGGTTCATCTTGAGCACGCACGCGGTGCCCTCGACGAAGAGCTTGTAGAGGCAGTCCAGCGGCGGGATGGAGTTGACGTTGCCCGCGCCCAGCACCGCGCACACCCGACCGCCGTGTGGCTTGCGGTAGAACGAGGCCTGGTGCTCGCGCAGGTTGTCCGCCGTGACGCCCGGCTGGAAGTACACCTCGCCCACGTTGCGCGGCAGGAGCATCCCGTCGAGCGCGTTCATCGGGTACACCCGCGCGGCGAGCCGCCCGTCATCCAGCGTCCGCAGCCGCGAACGGGGGATGACGGGCGCGCCGTGCCGCTGGACGTCCTTCAGCGAGTCCACGAGCTGGCGCAGGTTGCGCAGCACCGGCAGCGGACCGGAGAGCCACTCCTCGCCCGCCAGGGGACTCGCGGGGTCGATGCCCTTGGCCTCGCACGCCGCGCGCACGCTCCGCTCGGCGATGACGCCGTAGGCGCGGCGCAGCTCTTCCAGCAGGGCGATCTTCTCCTTCAGGCCGCGCTTCACCCACGCGCGCGAGCCCTCCTGGACTCGGCGCACCACGGTTTCGAGTGCCTGACTGGAAGTGGACCGCGGAACGGCGACGGACATGGTGACGACCTCCGACGGCATGGGCTCTCCCGAAGGTATAGGAGAAGCCCGCGTCAGGCGTCACGCGGATGCGAGACTTCGTCGTCAGGTGGGCAGTGGTTCGCCCAGGCCCTGGCGGATCGCCTCGTCGATGAGTTCGTACGTCTTCCGGTTCAGCTCGCGGCCCATGGCCTCCTGCTTCTCGCCCAGCTTCTCCTGCTCACGCCCCAGCACCTCCTGCTTCTCGCCGAGCTTCTCCTGCTCACGCCCCAGCGCCTCCTGCTTCTCGCCCAGCTTGGACTGCTCGCGCTCCACCGCCGCCTCCTGCTGGTCCAGCTCCGACTCCTTCTTCGCGAGCTCCGCGTGCCGGCGGTCCCGCTCGCGCTCGTCGGAGAGCTGATCGACGGACGCTTCTTCGATCGCGAGCAGGGCGCGCTTGTGTCCCAGTGCCGCCTGCTTCACGCCGACGGCGGCCTGCTGCTCACCCAGCGCGGCCTGCTGCTGGCCCAGCTCCGCCTGCTGTCGGCCGAGGGCGCCCTGCTTGTCCCCCAGCGCGGACTGCGCGTCCGCGAGCTCCTTCGAGGGCACCGCCGCGTCGCGCATCCGCTTCATGATGCCGTTGTCGCGGATGAGGTACGACTTGCCGCCGCGGCGCACGTAGAGCAGGTCCTTGCCCGGCTGCTTGAAGGTGCGCGCCAGGTTCACGTCGTCCGAGGAGCCCGACATGTTGATGTGGCCATCGGACATGAGGACGTAGCTGTCCTCGTTGTCGTCATCGACCGGGTACCGCGGCGCCGGAGGCGCGGGAGGCGGCACGGGCGCCGTCATCGGAACCACCGCCCGAGGAGGCACCGGCGGCGGAGGAGCCATCGCGAGACGCGGAGGGGCCGGAGGCACGGGAACGGCGAGCGCGCGCGGAGTCACAGGGGTGACCGGGGTCACGGGAGTCACGAGCGCACGCGGCGTGGCCGGAGTCATGGGAGCAGTGAGCGCACGCGGCGTCACCGGAGCCACTGGCGCGGTCGGACTCACCGCGACGACCGGCGTCGCCTGGGTCCGCGTGGAAGCCGGCGTGGGCTCCGCGGGTCGGGCGACCACGGTGACAGGCACCAGCGCCACGGCGCCCAACAATCCCAGTGCCCCCTTCAACCACCGGCGAGAACGAGGGACGACCACATCGACGTGTTCGAGCATGCGAAGCCTCCTGTGCAGTGCGTGGAGATGAGCGGAGGCGCCATTCGCCGCCGCGGTACCGGGAGCCCGTGTGACTCCAAAGGCAATGAGCAGATCGCCGTAGTCCGCGGGCTCGGCGCCCGTGAGGCGGAGGGCCTCGGCGTCACAGGCCTCCTCGCGAGCCAGCGCGTATTCGCGGGCCGCCTGGCGCGCGAGCGGATGGAAGAAGAGGATCGTCTCCGCGAGGGCCGGCACCCAACCCAACCACAGGTCCCCGCGTCGCAAGTGCGCCACCTCGTGAGCGAGCGCCATGCGCAGCACCTCCACCGGCAACGAGCGCACCGCCTTGGACGGGAGCACCACGACCGGAGACCAGAGCCCCGCCGCCAACGGACTCGCCACCTCGTCCGATACGAGCAGCCGAGGCGATGCGCGCAGGCCCGCCTCCGCCGAGAGGAACTCCAACTCCTCCGCGAGCTCCGCGTTCTGGAGCGGCCTCGCGCGCTGGCACATGCGCCGCACGCGCAGCCACGCATTCACCTGCATGCGCACCTGCCAGGCGATGCCCACGGCCCACGCGAGCAGCGCAAGGCCCAGCACGTCCCGCAGCAGCGCCATGCCCCACGCCATGCCCGAGGCTGTCGGAGGAGTCGCACCCATCCGAGGCGCCGAGACCGCGCCGCCCGCGCGCAAGGGAATGACGGGCGCATCCGCGCTCGTGCCCTGCTCCCACCGCGTCACCACGCGCGCGCCCGGCGACACGTCATGGAGCGCAGCGGGCGCCTCCCCCTGCGCGCCTTGAGGACTCGGGCTCGCGACGGGAGTCGGCTCGGCCGACAAGAGGGGCAGCGCCACCGGATGCGGCCAGCCCAGGGACAGCACGAACTTCAGCGCCACCAACCACCACAGCCCCGCGCGCAGCGAGGCGGGCAGGCTCGGCACCACGCGCAGCACCGCCCAGACGAGCAGCGCGCACACCGCGCCCTGCCACGACGCACGCCACAACCCTTCCCAGAGCAGGCCCATGGCTCACTCCTTCCGCTTCTTCTGCCGCAGCCGCGCCACGACGTCCTGGAGCTGCTTCAGCTCCTCGTCGGTCACATCCTCGGCCTCGGACAGATAGGTGACGAAGGGGGACAGGGAGCCGGAGAGCTGCCGCTCCACGAAGTCCCCCACCACGCCCCGCAGCAGCTCGCCCGCGGGCACCGGCGAGACGTACTGGAAGACCCCTTCCACCTTGCGGCGCGTCAGGTAGCCCTTCAGCCGCAGCCGCTCCATCATCGTCAGGATGGTGGAGCGCGCCAGCCCCTGCGCCTCACCGAAGCGCTCGGCCACCTCGCCGACCGTCGCCGGTCCGTGCTCCGCCACATGCCGGAGCACCGCCAGCTCCTGCTCTCCCACGGGTTTCTTCATCGGGGCCTCGCGTGACGACATCTGTAGTCACGGCGAAAAGTACGCGTGACTACAGCCGTAGTCAAGAGGCCCTGCCGCGAGCGGGCTACAGCGACGCGGGCTGTCCGGGGGTGAGCACGCGCAGCCGGGAGTCTCCAGCGAAGGCGGCGCGCACCTCGGGCTCCTCGGAGAGCGGCTCGAAGGTGCCGAAGTGCATGGGGATGATGAGGGAGGGCCGGAAGTATTTGCGCACGGCGAGCGCGGCCGTCTTGGGGTTCATGCCCCAGCGACCGCCGCCCACGTTGAGCAGCAGGATGTCGGGGTGGAACAGCTCCTGGATGAGGGCCATGTCCCCGAAGAGCCACGAGTCCCCCGTGTGGTACAGCGAGCGCCCATCCGCGAACGTGAGCACGTAGCCCAGGGGCCGGCCTCCGGCTTCGCTCGAGTGCATGGCGGGCACCACGTTCACCGTCACATCTCCGAGCTGGAACGTGCCCCCCACGTTGACGCTGTGCTGCCGCGCCTCGGGGATCTTCATGGCGCGCAGGTGCTCGCCGGTGGCCACCACGGGCGCACCGGTCATCCACGCGAGCGCCGGCACGTCGTCCGCGTGGTCACCATGCGAGTGGGTGACGAGGATGGCGGTGGGCCGCTCGCGCGTGAAGCGCGTCACGTCCTTCCAGGCGGGCGGCGTCTCGGGGTTCTCCTTCAGCCACGGGTCAATGAGAAGCCGCGTGCCTCCGGGCGAGACGACCTCGAAGGCCGCGTGTCCCAACCAGGTCACCTGCACCGGTGTGCGGGGCGGCGCGGGAGTGGCAGGCGGCGCGGCGAGAGCGGAGAGGGACACGCAACAGAAGACGAGCCACGCGGGCCCGGACAGGGAAGCACGCATTCGAATCACCTCGGAGAGCGCGGCCGCGCGAACGACGCGGCGCGAGAGTCCAGCGCTCCCGGAGATAGGCGGGCCGCGGCGTGCGCCGCTTGGGCGTTATTGACGTGCGCGGGCGTACTGGCCCGGCGTGAGGCCCACGATGCGCTTGAAGTGGCGGTTGAGCTGGCTCTGGTCGTAGAGCCCCACCTCCAGCGCGACGTCGCCCGCGGGACGCCCCCGGGCAAGCAGCACGCGGGCCCGCGCCACGCGCAGGTGCGTGAGGTACTCGTGCGGCGGCAGACCGAACTCCGCCCGGAACTGGCGCAGCAGGTGGAAGCGGTTCAGCCCCACCGCGGACGACAGCGCCTCCAAGCCCACGGCGTCCGTGAAGCGCGCGTGCAGGAAGTCCCGCGCGCGGCGCATCGCGGGATGATGACGCGCGTCACCCGTCTCCGAGGGAGCCTCCTCGGCGTACTCGCGCAGCATCGCCTCGACCGTTTCGGCCAGCGCCGACTCCGCCTCGAGCGGCCCGACGTCCGCATCCGAGAGCACGGCGCGGAGCTTCACCAGCGCGGCCTCGGTGTGTCCTGTGCCTCGCGTGAGCACTTCGCGGAACGCGAGGGGTGCGCGCAGGCCCAACATCCGCGCCGCGTTCTCCACGAGCGTGGGCTCGAACGAGAGGGACAGCGCCGTCACGGGGGCATGCACGCGAAGGTCGCGGTGCACCTCGCCGGGCTGCTTGAGCTTCAGCCGCCCCGGCCCCTGCGTCCAGACGCGCTTGCGGTACCAGAAGTCGAAGGCGCCCGCGTCCGTCGCCAGCAGCGCGTAGCGCGTGGAGTGTCCCGCCCACAGCCGGACGTCCTCCTCCACGCGAGTCACCTCCACGCCGGGAAGGAGCGCGGGGCGCCACGTGCGCAGCGAGCCCGCGGACACCGCTGCGCGAATCGCCTGGATGCGGCCCATGGTGTCAGTGGCGCGCGAAGTCCACGCCCACGCCCGCGCCCGCGCTCACCCCGCGCACCAGCGTCCCATCCGGCTGCGGGAAGTGCACCGTGTTGCCCGCGGCCCAGAGGTACAGCGCGGGGAGGATGCGCTGACGTCCCTCGATGCCCACCGAGTAGCGAGGCGCCGAGCCCAGTCCCATCACCACCACCCGCGCGATGCCTCGCGACTTGCCCCCGGGCGTGCTGAAGCTCAGCGACAGGTCCGCGTCCGTGCGGCCGAAGGCGAAGTACTCCACCGAGCCGCTCGCCACCACCTCGGTGGAGTCCGTCGCGGAGCCACGCGCCATGGACACCTCCAGGTAGCCCGAGAAGTCCTCGGGCAGGTCCTCGCGCGCCGCCGGCTCCTGGGACAGGCCCTGCGCGGAGAAGCGCGCCAGCTCGTAACCCGCGCCGAAGAAGCCGAACCGGAAGCCACCACCCTGGCGGCGCCCCTGGATGGTGGTGCTGATCTGCGTCCCCTTGAACGTCCCCTCGAAGGCGAGCCCGAGCAGCCCACCCAGGTCCTGTGAATCGCCATTGAGGCGCCCGCCGCCCGCCACCAGGACCCAGGCCCGCAGCCGCTCGCCCTTGTACATGGCGACCTCGCCTGCGATCGAAGCCAGGGTCACCTCGGGCGTAATGCCGCCCGCCTCACCGAAGTCATGCGCCGCCGACGCGCGCACCAGGTAGCGATCGAAACGCTGCTCGTTGCTGCTCACCAGGCGGCCGATGTCCAGCAGCAGCTCGCCCGAGAAGATGCGCGCGGCCAGCACGTCGCTCGCGAGCAACTCCACGCGCGCGGGGCCCGCGGTGAACGCCAGCGTGCCTCCCGCGGGGTGGTAGTCCGCCGAGAGCTGGTTGTCGTAGCGGTTCACCAGGTAGCCGCGCCCCAGGGACTCCTCCAGGAACGGCTCGATGCGCAGGCTGCCGCGGCCATCCTCGCTGCCAATGCGCAACAGGCGCACGACCTGCCCGTAGTCGCTGCGCTCGTCCCAGTCCTCGCGCCGCAGATAGGCGCCGTAGTCCTGGTCCTTCTGCTTCGGCGCCTCATCAATCAGTCGGAAGCGCAGCGGCGCGCCGAGCATGAACGCGAAGTCCTCGCCGCCATCCACGCCCAGCGACGGATAGGCGTAGGCGAACAGGTCCTGCTTCCCGCCCCGCGTTCCCGACGGGAAGCTCAATGGCCCCACCTCCAGCAGCGCGCGGAAGCCGAGGCCCCCCTTGGAGCCTCCGCGGGGCTCGCTGGAGTCGCTACTGGGCCCACTGGGCCAGCTCGGGCTCTCACTGGGCCCGCTCTCCGCCACCGGCGTGGACGGATAGGGCGCGCTCGGCTCGCTGGGGAGCTCTTGCACCGAGGAGGACTGGGTGTGAATCAACGCGAGGAGGGCAATGAAGGGGGCGGCGCCAGTCATTGACCTGCACTCTACCCGCCCCTCTGGAGCAACGAAGAAGCTGAACGCATCCTTCGTGTGGGAGGCCGCGCCACACCCTGCTCGCAACCAGGCAAGCAGGCTCGCCTCCGCGCTTCACCCCACGAACACGATGTGCTTGCCGGTGGCGACGGTCATGTCACGGGACGACACCACCTGCGCCACCTTGCGCGCCTCGTCGCCAACGGTGTCGAAGGCCGCCGCGATGAGGTCCCCCAACGTCACCTGCACCCGCCGCGCTCGCCGCCCCGCCCCTGTCATCGCCCGCGCCGTCCCCAGCTTCACCTGCCGGGCCTTCCGACGAATGACCTGACCACCCTGCTGAGCCTTCGCCATGCTCGCTTCTCCCTGGGTTGAGGATTGCCGCCCTGCGGCCCAGGCATCGAGCAACGCCCGTGCCGGTAGCCAACCCCGCGTGCTCGCAGGGAGTGGCGTGGACCGACCCGCCCAGGGCCGTCGGAGGACTGGCATTTCTTCAGGGCCTCCAGGCGCAAGCGCCGTCACGTCCCCGACAGGGAGGCGACGCCTCGGGCATGGAAGTGAGACGCGAACGACACGTCCCGGGGCGCGCGCGCCAACAGCGGCGAGGCGCGGGCCGCGAGCGGGACGTGGACTACTTGGGCGGCGGGGACAGGACGAGGATGAGCTCGCCGCCCACGTGCCGACCAGCCTTCTGGTACACCGAGCCCTGACGGCCCAGCTCCACGTCCAGCGATGACTGCCGCGGGATGTCCACGCGCACCGTGGCGATGCCGCCCTTCATGGCCAACAGCTTCAGCGAGGCGTTCACCCCGTTGGGGAGCTTCACCTCGGTGGCCTTGTCGGTGCCCACCTCCAGCACCTCCTGAGACAGGCGCTTGAAGGAGGTGAAGCTGAAGTTCTGCTTCTGGAACGTCTCCTTCATCTTGCTCAGCTCGGCGGGCTCCACCGCGGTGCCCTTGTTGGAGGCCAGCACCACCTCCACCTGCACCTTCACCTTGTCGTCCTGAGCGCGAGCCGCGCCGGGCGCGAGCACCAGCACCAGCGCGCCCAGCAGGGCCAGGCCCGCCACCAAGTGCATTCTCATAGTGCTCCTCCCGTGGGACGCGGCGTCCCGGGGCCCGCGGGCTTCGCCTGCGTCGTACCCGGAGCCTGGGTGTCCGGCTCCATGCCCAGCTCCTCGGTGTCCGCTTCGTCGCGCGGCTGCCGGGCGCCCGCGCCGTTCGCGTCGGGGGCCTCCTGCTCGTCCACCATCCAGATGATGGAGCCGCCGTTGTCCGTCTCCATCACCACCGGCGCGACGTGGGCCCCCGCGTAGGGCTGGATGGCCTTCACCGTCATGCGCTCGCCGGCGTAACCCACCGGGGCGCGCTGCGAGAGCAGGAGGGGCAGGCCCACCAGCACCAGCACGGCCGCGGTGGCCAGCGAGGAGAGCATCGCGGTGCGCTGGTAGAGGAACATCTCGGAGAGCGCCAGCTTGAGCCGCTCCAGGAGCGGCGGCTTCTCCGGCGTCACCCGCGCCATCACCTTCTGGGCGAAGTCCTTGAAGTCGACATCGTCCACCGCCAGGTCCAGGCCCACGCGCAACAGGCCCGACTCCGCGCGGAGGTCCGCCGCGCGGCCCGTGCAGTCACGGCATGCCGTCAGGTGACGCTCGACGGTGACGCGCTCCGCTGCGGGAAGCTCTCCGTCGATGTAGGGGGACAGGAGCGGGATGAAGCGCTCGCACGCGGGATTTCCGGCCATGGATTCACCCTGCAGAATCAGTGAAGGTGCCGCGGTGAGACGGGGGCGCTCCCCGCATATTCGACGCCCTCTCACTCACCGCCGACCCCGCTCTTCGCCTCGTCCAATTCCAGGTAATCGCTGAGGATTTTCTGCACCTTGGCGCGGGCATGGAAGAGGCGGCTCATCACCGTCCCCTTGGGAATGTCCAGGGTGCGGGCCAGGTCCTCGTAGGACATGCCCTCGATCTCCCGCAGCAGGAGGATGGCGCGGTGCTTCTCCGGCACCGTGGCGAGGGCCTCCTGAATCTTCTCGGCCAGCTCCTTTCGGAGCGCGCTCTTCTGCGGATTGGTCCCCAGCCGACTGCCCAGCGCGCCGATGCGCGCCTCGGTCAGGTCCACCGCCTGCGTCTCATCGAACTCGATGGGGTCTCCCCCACCCCCGCGGCGCTTGCGCAGCACGTCGATGCAGATGTTCGAGGTGATGCGGTAGAGCCACGTATAGAAGGAGGCGTCGCCCTTGAAGTGGTCCAGGTACTTGTAGACCTTGACGAACGCCTCCTGGGAGACGTCCATCGCTTCCTCCTTGTCCTTCAGCATTCCCAACGCAACGGCATACACCTTGCGCTGATAGCGCTCGACGAGGAGCTTGAAAGCGCGCTGGTCCCCGCTACGGACGCGCTTGACGAGTGTGAGGTCGTCGGTGGCCAACTTGTGCGGCACCGTACCACAAGCCTGCTGTCTCCCAAGCGAATCACGCGGCCCCGCTCCACGATGCCCCTGGCACCTTGGAGGGCGAGCCGAGGGCTGCGTCGAGGGGGACCCTAGAGGCTGCTGATGAGGGCGACCGCCACCAGGGCGATGCCCACGAGCGCCAGCATGGCCCCGAAGGCCATGCGCTCCCACTGCGCCTTCGCCACCGCCCCGTCCTCCTCCGGGCCGGCGCGGAAGCGGTGCAACACGTTCCACAGCATGGGGCCACCGAGCTTGCGAGCGCTGCCTCGTCGCTCACTCGGGTCAGCGGGCGACGGTGAGGCATCGAAGCGGTCGCGGCGCTCCAACGGAACGGATGCGCCCAGTCCCCGCGCGAGGTTCGCCGCGGCGAGCTGGCCCGCGGTGAGGCCGGGCGTCTCGAACCGCTCGGGGCCTCGCTGCTCGGCGGCGGGGCGCTCCCGGGCGAGCTCCTCGGTGGGGGGCGCGTCCTTCTGAGGCACGAAGGCCGCCTCCGAGCGCAGCACCTCGGGGGGCGGCTCCAACCGGACGGTCTCCGCGCGCTGGCGAGCCTCCTCGGGGCTGTCCGCGTCGAGCACCCACAGCGCCGCTGTCACGCCATCCTGCCCGGTGTCCGCGTCGTGGAAGGTGGCGAAGCCCTGGTCGTCCAGCGCCTCGCGAAACGCGGCGCGCGCCTCGTCTTGGGGTGGGTGCGCGGCGGCGGCCTCGGCGTAGGCGGCGAAGAAGGACCACAGGCGCGCCACCCGCTCCGAGGGCGGCAGCGACGCGGGGCTCAGCCGAGGCGCCAGCAGCGCGGAGTCCGAGGCGAAGCGGCTCGCCAACGACTCCTGCCCCTCCAGTCCCTCCAGCCCGGGCGGGAGCAGCTCGCGCACGTCCAGGACGGGCTCGCGCGCGGTGGCGCCCAGCGCCGGGCGGGAGGCGGGCGTGCCGGACTTCGACAGGAGGAAGCCATCGGGAACGGGCTGCGGCTCCCCCGTCGGTGCGCCTCCTCCTCGGGGACGCGGCGTGGCGGGTGACTCCCCCGGCTGCGAGACACGGACGCCGCGAGCGCCCTCGGAGATGCGGGAAGACATGGGAGCTGCCTCGGTGGCGGGACGGGTGCGGCCGTCCTGGGGTCCGTCGCCCCCGAGGGTACGGCCACCCTGCCCGCGTGGCGAGCGCCCCGGTCCGCCCGACTGGGGCCCGCGGAAAGCGCCGCCGTCCTCGGACCTGCCCTGTTCACCGGTGGACACACGCCCATCGGAAGGACCGTCCGCGCCGGAGCCCTGCCGAGGCTCGCCCGGCCGACCTCGCGGCCCCTTCACCTCACCGACGTGTCCCATGTCCCCATTCTCGCCGAGCCTGCGGCGCCCGTTGCGCGAAGTTCCAACCACCCCTCGCTACGAGAGCCGGACGCCGGTGAGCCGCGAGACAATCTGAAGACAGGCGCGCAGGGCCGGACCCGGCGGCGCGAGGGGGCGCGCGATGGTCAGCGCCACATGCCGCTGCTCTCCCTGGAGCGGGCGGTAGACGACGCCCTTGCGACTGAAGGTGCGGACGGATTCGGGGAGGATGGCCACTCCGATGCCGGCCACCACGAGGCTGACGATGGTGTACCACTCGCTCGCCTCGGTGACGAAGGTCGGCGCGAAGCCCGCGGTGGCGCACATGGCCATCATCGCGTCATGCAATGGCGGGACAGGCTCGCGCGGAAAGCCGATGAACGGCGCGTCCGCCAGCTCCGCGAGCGGCACGCGGGCTCGGCGCGCGAGGCGGTGGCTGGAGGGCAACACCACCACGAGCGGCTCTTCGTACAGCGTGTCCACGCGGATGCCCGGCGCTGGAATGGGGCCGCGCACGAAGGCCACGTCGAGCTGCCCGAGCCGCACCTCCTCCAGCAGCGTCACGCTGTCCGCCTCGCGGAGCACCAGGTGGACATCCGGGTGTGCCTGACGCAGCAGACGCAGGACCTCCGGCACGAGCGCGAAGGCGGCGGGGCTGAGGAAGCCCACGCGCAGCAGCGCCACTTGATTGGCGGCGGTGCGCTGCGCGGCATCGGCGGCGTGGGAGAGCTGCGCGAGCGCGCGACGACCGGTGTCGAGCAACGCGGCCCCCGCGGGCGTGAGCTCCACGCGTCGGCGGTCTCGCTTCAACAGCTGACAGCCGAGCTCCTCCTCCAAGCGACGGATGTGCTGACTGAGCGCGGGCTGAGCCAGCCGGAGGCGCTCGGCGGCCTTGCGGAAGTGGAGCAGTTCCGCGACAGCGATGAAGTACGCGAGGCGGCGGGAGTCGAGGGTCGGTGAGAGCATTTCGTTATCACAGGCATCAAAGCCGATATTGGACCCCCATGCGCGCTCTTGCTCTAACGGCGCCATGATTCAGGCCGCCACGTCCGCGCTGTTGATGCTGTCCCTGTCCACCGCGACTCCGCCTCCCGCCTCGGAGCCCCGGGCCTCCCGCTACGAGCGCACCGCCTGCGGTGAGGAGGTCGCGAAGGACGAGCCCATCGAGTGCGGCGTGCTGAGCGTTCCGGAGAACCGAGGCAAGCCCGCGTCCCGGATGATCCAGCTCCCCGTGATGCGCTTGCGCAGCCGCGCCGAGAAGCCGGGCATTCCGTTCGTGTTCCTCCCGGGAGGACCGGGCGTCAGCGCGGTGGATCGCCAGCGCTCGGGCAAGACCAACCCCATCGTCGAGGAGCACGACTTCATCCTCCTGGAGCCGCGAGGCGGCAAGCACGCGCAGCCCAACTTGGAGTGCCCGGAGATCAACGCGCTCACCGCCGAGGCGTCCGCGGGCCGGCTGCGCGGCAAGAAGCTCGTCGATGCGCTGGTGGGCGCGGCGGGGCGCTGCCGCGCGACCCTCACCGGCGCGGGCGTGGACCTCGACGGATACACGACGGAGGCCATCGCCGACGACCTCGAGGACCTGCGGCGGGCGCTGGGCATCGAGAAGTGGAGCCTCATGGGCCTGTCGTACGGAGCCCGGCCGATGCTGGAGCTGATGCGCCGCCACCCGGAGGGAATCCAGAGCGCCATCATGGACTCGGTGTTCGCGCCCAACGTCGTGTTCGATGAGTACCCGGCCACCAACCTGATGCGCTCGCTGAACCTCGTGTTCGATGGCTGCGCGGCGGATCCGGAGTGCGGCGCCGCGTATCCGCAGCTCCGCGCGCAGTTCGCACGATTGATTTCCAGCGCGGACACGCGACCGCTGGCGCTCGGGCTGGACCTGTCCGTTTCGGGAGGACGCCCCTTGGAGATTCGTGGCGCGCAGGTGGCCGATGCACTCGCCACCGGATTGCACCAGCGCGACACGATTCCCCGCCTCCCGCGCATCATCTCCCGCGCCGCCTCGGGCCATCCCGAGGAGCTGGCCGCGCTGGTGAAGGACACGCAGGGCCCGTCCAGCTTCACGTGGGGCCTGCGCCTGTCCGTGACGTGCGCGGAGGAGAATCCGTTCGCGAACGTGGCCCGCGCCACCGCGCAGCTCTCGCCCGCGATGGGCTTGGGTGGAATCGACGGGCGCACCGTGCCGACCGAGGTGTGCCGCGTCTGGAATGTCTCCCCCGCGCCCGCCCGAATGAAGGAGCTCGTCCGCAGTGACATCCCCACGCTCATCTACGCGGGTGAGTTCGACCCCGACACGCCGCCGGACTGGGGACGCCAGCTCCTGGAGAACATGCCCCATGCGTACTTCGTGGAGATGCGCGGACTGAGCCACGGCGCGGGCTTCAACCTCTGCGGCCGGAGCATCACCCTCGCCTTCCTCCGCGACCCGACCCACGCGCCGCCCGTGGACTGCGCCCTCCAGCTCCGAGGCGCCGACTTCGGCCAGAGCGCGAAGCCGCCCCCTCCGAGCCCCTGAGCCCCACCCGCCCTCGCGAGGGCATGACTCCGTCTGCGACCGCCGACGGCGCGAGCGCCCAGAAATGGGATGACGGGTTCCCATTTCCGGTCGCGCACCGGGTCCCTGAAGTGCCCGCTGTGTCTATCGCGGGGGCCGCTTCCCCTGGCACTCTCGTTGCTTCGCGTGGCGCGTCCCCTGCCACGCTGACCGAGACCCATGCTCTGGATGGAAGTCCGCCGCGCGCTCCGCTCGATGGTTCGGGAGCGGGCCTTCACCGCTGTCGTCGTGCTCACGCTCGCGCTCACCATCGGCGCGACGTCCGCGGTCTTCAGCGTGGTGTATCCGGTGCTCTGGCAGCCGCTGCCCTACCCGGACGCGGACCAGCTCGTCCGCCTCTTCCAGACGACGACCCCGGGCGCGGGCGCGGGTCCTCACAAGGACCGCACGCGCGTCACCTCGCCCGTGTGGAGCGCCTGGCGCGAGCGAGCCCGGAGTGTCTCGGGCATCGAGGGTCTGCGCGCGGAGAAGCGCGTCCTCGGCGGCGCCGGGGTCGATGCGCGATTGACGGTGGGGAGGGCCTCCGCGGGGCTCTTGCCCATGCTCGGCGTCCAGCCGCCGCTGGGCCGGCTCTGGGGCTCGGACCTGGAGGTGCCAGGACGTGACCGGGAGCTCGTCCTCACGCATGCGGTGTGGCAACGGCTGTACGGCGGCGACCCCGCGGTGCTCGGACGACACCTGCTGCTCGACGACGTGGCGCACACCATCGTGGGCGTGCTGCCCGAGGACTTCCGCTTCGAGCCCGACGTGGAGGTCTGGAAGCCCCTGGCCCTGGACCTCCTGCGCGAGCAAGAGAGCGTGTTGCGCGTCGTGGGACGTCTGCGCCCAGGTGTCTCGCTGAAGCAGGCCCAGGCGGAGCTCCAGTCCCTCGCGATGGACACCCCGCACGTCGCAGGGGTGACGATGACGGGCATCAGCGTGGAGCCCCTTCACGCGCTCTGGGTCGAGCAGTCCCGCACGCAGCTCCACATCGCCAGCGGCGTGGCCCTGCTGCTGCTCCTGCTCGGCTGCGCCAACCTCACGAACCTCCTCCTGGCCCGAGGCAGCACGCGGCTGCGCGAGCTGGCGGTCCGCGTGGCATTGGGAGCGACCCGCGCGCAGCTCGTCCGGCAGGTGTTCGTGGAGAACGGGCTCCAGGCCCTGTTCGGCGGCGCGCTCGGGTGGCTCATCGCGCTCTGGGGGCGCGGACTGCTCCAGGCCTTCATCCCGCCGCAGTTCGTCACCGGCCCCGACAAGGAGCCCCTCGTCCTGGGCATCACCACCGTGACGTCCCTGATGACCGCGATGCTCGTGGGCATCCTTCCCGCGCTCCATGCGTCGCGGGGCGGGACGGTGCTCGGTCCTCGGAACCTGGGGGCCTCGGGCGGTTCATCCGTGGGTTGGATGCGCTCGGTGCTCGTCGTCACGCAGCTCTCGCTGGCCATGGTGCCGCTGGTGGGCGCGGGGCTCATGCTGCGCAGCCTCTGGAAGCTCCAGGACGTTCCGCTCGGCTTCGAGCCTCGGCAGGTCACCGTCGCGGAGGTGTTCTTCCCGCTGGAGAGGCTCCCCGATGCGTCACGCGCCCCGGTGCTCGCCCAGGAGCTGACGTCTCGGCTGGAGGCCGTGCCCGGAGTGAGCGCCGTGGGCATCACCAGCGCGCTGCCGTTCTCCGGCGAGGTGTGGCGCGAGACCACCGGTGTCCGCGTCCAAGGCACGCCGGCGCCCGAGGGCGCGCGGCCCCGCGTGGGGCTGCTCGTGGCCAATGCGGGCTACTTCCAGGCCCTGGGGCTGCCCCTGAAGCGAGGGCGCTGGATGAGCGCGACGGACACCGCGGATCAACCGCCCGTCGTCCTCGTCTCCGAGTCCTTCGCGCAGCGGCACTTCGCGGGGCAGGAGCCCGTGGGCGCGAGGCTCTTGCTCGACACGGACAGCGACGGCGGTCCGCCCGTGGCTCGCGAGGTGATTGGCGTGGTGGGCGACGTGCCCATGGGGGCGCGCACGGAGGAGCGCTCCGGAGACGTCTACCTGCCGCTGGGACAGGACATGCGAAAGAGCCTCCAGCTCGCGGTGAAGTCCTCGCTGCCCGCGCCGGAGCTGCTCGCGCGGATGCAGCAAGAGGTGCGCGCCACGAGCCCGGAGCTGCGACTGCTCAAGGTGCGGACCCTGGACGACGTCGTGGCGGACAGCGATGCGCGCATGCGCGTGCTGAGCGGGCTCCTGGGCGCCTTCGCGGTGCTGGGCATCGTGCTGGCCGCCGTGGGGCTGTATGGGTTGCTCGCGTTCTGGGTCTCGCAGCGCACGCGCGAGCTGGGCATTCGCGGCGCTCTCGGCGCGACCCCGGCGCACCTGCTGCGCGGTGTGGTGCGCCAGGGATTGGGGCTCGCGAGCATCGGGCTCGGAGTGGGGCTCGTGGCCGCGGGCGTCCTGTCTCGCGCGCTGAGCGCCGTGCTCTACGGCGTCGCCCCGCACGACCCGCTCATCTTCGTGGGCGCCCCCGCGCTGCTGCTCGTCGTCGCACTCGCCGCGAGCTGGTGGCCCGCCCGCGCCGCGACCCGGGTGTCCCCACTCGAAGCGCTTCGCCGCGACACCTGAGGCGTGGCGCGCCCCGCCCTTCCAGATGATAGACGGGGCACATGGCACCGAACGACTCCGTCGACGAAGCCCTGCTCGCCCTCTTCCGCCACAACGGCATCACGTTCGAGTCCGCCGAGGACGCGTGGCAGCGGGCCGAGCCCCTCTTCCCCTTGCTGGGGTGGCTCGCGGCGCGCTTCCCCGAGGACGATGCCTTCGAGGTCTGCCTGGAGTGGCTGCGCCTGTGCGCGATGGAGGTCCCCGGCGCCAGCGAGGTTCCCGACCTCTTCGCCCAGGCCCGAGGCGGCGGCCCTCGCCAGGGGCACATCAGCGCGGGCGCCCTGGGGGACCTCGTCAACCGGAACATCCTCGACAAGAAGCCCGCGGTGGCCGCGTTCGCGGACGCGGCCGCGCAGCTCTGCGAGGTGTGGGCCGCGGTGAAGACAGGCGAAATGGACGAGGAGACCGACCCCTGGCGCCGCGCCCAGGCCGCGTCCCAGGCCATGGTGTCGTCGTGGCTGATGGCGCGCGACCTGGACGACGAGAATCGCGAGGAGCGGGCTCGGGCCCGGAGTGGGCTCGTGCGTCTGCTGCGCACGGCCCGAGGCTCCATCGCCAGTTGAGCGCGAGGGCCTACTCGCCCTCGTGTTGAACCTCGACGGGGCTGGTCATCCCGTTGGCATCCAACCGCACGCGGTACACGGCGTTGTGCCCGTCTCCGTTCGTGTCGATGCGCGCGACGCAGGAGACCTCGGGCTCCCCCACCGGGCTCTCCTGCACCGTCACTTCGTATTGGAAGTGCACGCTCGGCCCGGGGTTGAAGCCGATGCGCCGGAAGGCCTCGTCGTCGCTCGGGAAGGCCACCGCCTCGCCGTGCTGGGGCACCGGGCGAGGCAGGGGACCCGCCGTCACGTAGTTGCCGTGCTCGTCGCGGAACGCCTGCACCCCGTCGCACAAGGCCAGCACCTGCACGCGCGCCTCGTTCGCGAGCTGCTCGGGCGAGACGGAGGACGCGTGGCTCGCGAGGAAGCCCGCCACCGCGGCCACCAGGACGAGCCCCGCCAATCCGAAGACGACGAGGAGGCGCCGGCTCCGCGTGGAGGGAGGGGGCGCCGCGACGGGCTCCATCAGGCCCACTCCCGCGGCTGACGAAGAACCTCCACCAGCCGGGCCTCGGGGGTGCCGGGCTCCGGGTGGTAGTCGTAGAGCCAGCGCACCTGCGGCGGCAGCGACATGAGGATGGACTCGGTGCGCCCCTGCGTCTCCAGGCCGAAGATGGTGCCTCGGTCGTAGACGAGGTTGAACTCCACGTAGCGCCCGCGGCGGATCTCCTGCCAGTAGCGCTGCGCCTCCGTGAAGGGCGTGTCCTTGCGGCGCTCGGCGATGGTCAGGTACGCGGGCAGGAAGGCCTTGCCGCACTCCTGGACGAAGGCGAACTCCTTCTCCAGGTCGCCGCCCATGTTCTCGAAGAAGATGCCGCCCACGCCGCGCGCCTCGCCTCGGTGGCGCACGTGGAAGTACGCGTCGCAGGCCTGCTTGAAGCGCGGGTAGTAGGTGGCGTCGTGCGCGTCGCACGCGGCCTTGTGCACGCGGTGGAAGTGCGCCGCGTCCTCGTCCTGGAGGTAGTAGGGCGTCAGGTCCGCGCCGCCGCCGAACCACGCCTTGCCGCCCTGGTGGATGAAGCGGTAGTTGGCGTGCACCGTGGGCACATGCGGGTTGCGCGGGTGCAGCACCAGCGAGAGACCGCCGGCCCAGAAGGTGCGCCCCTCACCCTGGAGCCGCTTGGCGAAGGCCTCTTCCAGCTCGCCGTGCACCACGGAGATGTTGACGCCGCCCTTCTCAATCACGGCGCCGCCCTCCAGCACGCGGCTGCGTCCGCCACCACCACCCGGGCGAGTCCAAGCGTCCTCGCGGAAGCGACCCGGTCCATCCAGCCGCTCCAGCGCGCCGCAGATGTCGTCCTGCAGCGCGTGGATGAAGGCCGACATGCGCGTCTTCAGGCTCTCCACGTCCACCGTCATGCACGTCTCCCCATGCCAGTCGTGACGGGCGTGGATGCTACTGCTGGGCGGTCTGAGCGGAAGGGGCTTCAAAGTCCACGGAGGCCGTCCCAGGCGCTGGATTGCCCGCGGCGTCAAAGGCATCTACTCGCGCTCGGTAGCTGCGCCCATCTTCCAGCGCGAAGGCGCCACCGCAGGACTCGTGGCCGAGGAACGCGGCGTTGCCGTGCACCACGGGCAGCACGTAGGTCTGCGGCGCGATGCCCGCGCGGCGCGGCGTCAGCTTCACCACGAGGTAGGCGGGGCTCTCCTCGCGCAGGGCGAGGTTGAGCTTCACGAAGCGGGAGATGCCCTGGGCGGAGCGGCGGAAGAAGCCCTCCGACACCGCGGGCTTCTTCTGCCAGTACGGCGGACTCTTGTCCGGCCCCTTGCCCGTGAGCCACCCCGGAAGGCCCGAGCCTCGGCCGTTGAGCAGCGTGACATTGGGCAACACGCTGTCCAGGTGCATCTCGTAGCGCTTGCCGGGCTGAAGCGGCTCGGAGGACTGGAGGACGACGGTGACGCGGCCCAGGCTGCTCTCCCAGCCGCGCGTCACCTTCAGCTCCACCGAGTGCCCTGGCGCCGACAACCGCACGGTGCGCCCTGGCAGCGCCGACACCGGCGAGCGCGCGGTGCCCACGCCTTCCAAGAGGAAGCGCGTGTTGGTGGGGACGACGGCGCCCGGCGTGGGGAACAGCTGCACGCCGTCACCCAGACACTGGGCCGAGGCGGCCGGCGCGCACACGAGCGCGAGGAGGACAAGGAGAGCGCGAAGCACGGTGGACGCAGTCTGCGCCGCACCCCGGCTCCAGGCAAAGGGCCCGCGCGGGGGCACCGCGTCAATGCACCGGACCATCGTCCTCGCCCAGCACGATGGCGCCGAAGCGCGCCTCGTAGCGCTGGAGGTTGTCCTGCATGGCCAAGAGCAGGCGCTTCATGTGCTTGGGATTGGTGACGATGCGCGAGCGCACGCGCGCCTTGGCCTGCTGCGGCTGGACGAAGATGAAGTCCAGCACGAACTCGGTGTCGGTGTGGTTCACCAGCGCCATGTTGCAGTACTGGCCGTTGGCCACATCCTCATCGATTTGTATCTGCAACGGCATGTCCGGGGGCTTCGAAGTGTCCGCCATGTGTCAGGCGGCATAGCGCCTGCGCGAGGCCATGGCCAGTGTCATGGGGTGAGCGCGCCCGCCCGAGCCATGGACCCCGTCAAGACGGCCCCCTTCGACCTCGGGCGAGGCCCGGACGCGTGCCTGTTGTTGCACGGTTTCACCGGCAGCCCGTGGGACCTGCGGCCCCTGGGCGAGTCCCTGGCGACGCGGGGCCTGCGCGTGGTGGCGCCTCGGCTCCCCGGTCACGGCACCACGCCCGAGGCGCTGCTGGAGGTGACGCACCGGGACTGGCGCGACGCGGCGGATTCAGCGCTGGCCTCGCTGCACGGACACCGGCGCATCTTCGTGGGCGGGCTGTCCGTGGGCGCGTTGCTGGCGCTGGGGCTCGCGGCACGACACCCGGGGGTCGTGGCGGCCCTGGCCCTGGTGGCGCCCGCGGTGCGCTTCCGAGGCCCGCGCATGGCGGTCATCCGGCAGTTGGCGCGAACGCCGCTGCTCGCCTGGGCGAAGCCGTGGGCGGACAAGTCTGGCTCGGACATCTGCGACCCCGTGGCGCGCGAGGCAGCGCCTCACCTGCCCGCCTTCCCCGTGGCGCGCCTGCGCGATGTCTGCGCGCTGCAAGACAGTGTGGGGCCCGATGCCACGCGCGTGCGCTGTCCCGTGCTGGTGGCCGTGGCCGAGCAGGACCACGTGGTGGATCCGGAGGGTGGGCGCTGGTTGGCGCGGCGACTGACGGGCGCGCCCGAGGTGCGGTTCATCTCCTTCCGCGAGGGGTTCCACATCATCCCGCGCGACACCAGCGGCCCACGCCTGTCCGACGAGGTGGGCACGTTCCTGGATGCGTGGCGAGACGCGGGGCTCAGCCCTTGGAAGGAAGAGGCGGCGCCAGACGCGCCACCGCCGTGAGCAACTCCACCGCGTCCAGCGGCTTGGCCACGAACGCGCTGAAGCCCGCGCGCAGCGCACGGTCGCGGTCCTCGCGCCGCGCCAACGCGGTGATGGCCAGCGCGGGCACGCCTCCGCCCGAATCCCAGGGCAGCTCGCGCAGGCGATACAGCAGCGCGTAGCCGTCATCTCCGGGCAATCCCACGTCCGTCACCAGCACCGTGGGGGGCGAGCGCCGCACGTGCTCCAGGGCTTCGTGCACGCTGGAGGCGAGCTGCACCTGCGCGCCCACCCGGGTGAGCAACGCAGCCATGAGTTCGCGCGCGTCCGACTCATCGTCCACCACCAGCACGCGCAGCCCTTCCAGCTCCGGGAACGGCGGCAGCACCAGGTCCGCCACCCCCTGCGCACCGCGACTGATGCCCGTGCGCGCCTGCGGCAGCCACACGCTGAAGGCAGTGCCCTGCCCCTGGCCCTCGCTCGACACCGTCACGGTGCCGCCGTGCAGCTCCACCAGGTGACGCACGATGGACAGCCCCAGGCCCAGTCCACCGTGGCGACGACTGACGCCCGTGTCCGCCTGGCGGAAGCGCTCGAAGAGGAAGGGCATGAAGTCCGGCGGAATGCCCTCGCCGTTGTCGCGCACCACCACTTCAACGCCACTCTCGCGGCGGCGGGCGGACACCTCCACGCGCCCACCCGCGGGCGTGAACTTGATGGCGTTGGCGAGCAGGTTCCACACCACCTGCTGGAGACGATCCGGGTCGCCCCACATGGGCACGCCGTCCACGTCCACCAGCGATACCAGCTCCAGCTCTCGCGCGGCGGCGGCCGGGCGCACCGCGTCCAGCGCGGCCTCCACCACGTGCGCCATCTCCAGCGGCCCCATCTCCAGGCGCAGCCGCCCGCTGGCGATGCGGCTGATGTCCAGCAGGTCCTCGATGAGCTGGCGCTGCGCTCGCGCGTTTCGCTCGATGGCCTCCAATGCGCGCGGCAGCTTCTCGTCCGTCAGCCTCCCCTGCCGCATCATCTGCGCCCAGCCGAGGATGGAGGTCAGCGGCGTGCGCAGCTCGTGGGACACCATGGCGAGGAACTCGTCCTTGGCGCGGCTGGCGGCCTCGGCGGCGGCTCGGGCGGCGCGCTCCTCGTCGTAGAGGCGCGCTCGGTCCAATGCCTGGGCACACTGACGGCCCACCGTCATGAGGAAGGCGCGCTCGGACGCATCGAAGACGCGCGCATCCGAGAAGCCCAAGCCCAACACGCCGAACGAGCGTCCCCCACTCAGCAGCGGAATGGCGGCCCACGCGCCCGCGGCGCCCTGCTGCGCGACCGCGGCCACCAGCGGATAGCGCGCGACCATCTCCTCCTGAGAGCCCAGCACCACCAGGTCTCCGGTGCGCGCCGCGTCCGTCATGGGCAGCTTGTCGTGGGCGGAGATGCGCCGCCATCCCTCCAGGCTTCCGGCGGGATAGCCATGGGAGGCGGCCAGCTCGAACGCATCGCCCGCGACGGGCACCACCACCAGGCCCGCGACAGCGCCCAGCGCCAGGGCCCCATCGCGCGCGGCCACCTCCGCCACCTGCCCCGGCGTGAGGGACTCGGAGAGGGCGGCCGTCATCGCTTGGAGTCGCTCGGTGCGCCACGATGCGGTGGCCCACGCGGCGCGGCGCGTGTGGACCAACTCCGTCACGTCCACCGCGAAGGCCAGCACGCCCTCCACCTGTCCGTGGGAATCGCGGCGCGGCAGGAGCGACAGGTTGAAGAACAGCTCTTCATCCTCGGGGCACAGGCGCGCGGAGGCCTCACGCAGGTGCAGCGGTTGGCCCGTGGCGAAGACGCGGTCCCAGGCCTCGTACCAACCCTGCCCCTCCAGTTGCGGGCAGGCCTCGCGCAGCGTCACGCCGGGCGCGGCGCCTCGCGAGAGGAACGCCAGCCGCGTGTCGCTGAGAAATTCGATGAGGTGCGTGGGGCCTCGATGCAACGCGAAGAAGGCAGGCAGCTGCGCGAGCAGCTCCTGGATGCGTTCGCGCTCATCGACTGGCGACTGCCGCCGCCCGCCCTGGGCATCGTCCACGCGTCCCTCCCGGTGCGGAGGCCTTCCCCTCCGCCATTAAACGCGGAGTGCACCGTGCCTGCACAAAAAGCACCCCTGGAAGGCAACTGACTGTCGGCGGATGGGCTCTTTCCTCCAACTCGCGTCCGGAAACGGGCACCGTCCTCAGGCGACGACGGGCGGTGCATCGGCTATGTCGTGAGCCCGGTATGACCTCTCCTTCCGAGCCCGCACCCCTCGTCGAGCTGCGTGACGTCACCAAGTCCTATGAGGAGGGTGACTCCGTAAGAGAGGTCCTCGCGGGCGCGTCGCTCCACCTGAGACGTGGTGAGTTCGTGGTGCTGCTCGGTCGCAGCGGCTCGGGCAAGTCGACGCTGCTCAACCTCATCAGCGGAATCGACCTGCCCACGCGCGGCGAGGTGCGCGTGGAGGGCCGCGACCTGGGACGGATGAGCGAGCGCGAGCGCACGCTGCTCCGCCGCGAGCGCATGGGCTTCATCTTCCAGGCCTTCAACCTGCTGCCGACGCTGACGGTTGAGGAGAACGTGCGCCTGCCGCTGGAGCTCACCGGACGCACCGGCGCGTCCGCCCACGAGCGGGCCAAGACGCTGCTGGAGCACGTGGGGCTGGCGGGCCGCGCGGACAGCTTTCCCGATCGACTGTCCGGCGGTGAGCAACAGCGCGTGGCCGTGGCCCGAGCCCTGGCGCACGCGCCGCCGCTGCTCTTGGCGGACGAGCCCACCGGCAACCTCGACGAGACCACCGGCAAGCGCGTGCTCGACCTGCTGGAAGGACTGACGCGCGAGGGGCAAGCCTGCGCGCTCGTCGTGACGCATGAGCCCGGGCTGGTGGCGCGCGCGGACCGGGTGCTGACGATGGAGGCGGGACGTCTGGTCGAGCGACCGGGCGGCGCGCGGCGGGAGCAGCCATGAAGGCCCTGCTGCGGCGCGCGAGCCTGCGCCACCTGGCCAAGCATCCGTGGCTCACGGCGCTGTCGCTCTTGGGCATCGCGCTGGGCGTGGCCGTGGTGGTGTCCATCGACCTGGCGAGCGGCAGCGCGCTGAGCGCCTTCGAGCGCTCGACGGACCTGGTGGCGGGGCGAGCCACGCACCAGCTCGTGGGAGGCACGTCCGGGCTCCCCGAGAGCGTGTACACCGCGCTGCGCCTGCGCGCGGATGCGCCACTCGCCGCGCCCGTCGTCGAGGGCACCGTGCAGGCGGACCTGGGTGACCGCCGCGCGCTCACCGTGTTGGGCGTGGACCCTTTCGCGGAGGCTCCCTTCCGAGACTTCGCCAGCGGCGGCGCGGTGGGCAACGTGACCGCGCTCCTGACCCGACCCGGCGCGGTGCTGCTGGGCGAGCGCGCCGCGCGGGCGCTCGGCCTGAGCGCGGGCGACACGCTGCCGGTGACGGTGGCGGGCACGCGCCGAGACCTGCACGTGGTGGCGCTGCTGACGCCGCGAGACGAGCGCGCGGCGCGGGCGCTGGAGTCGCTCGTGCTGATGGATGTGTCCTCCGCGCAGGAGCTGCTCGGTCAGGTGGGCCGGCTGACGCGCATCGACCTGCGGCTGACGGACGGCGAGGCCGAGGCCCAGCGCCTGACGGCCACGCTGCCTCCAGGCGTGGAGCTGACACGGCCCTCGGCGCGCGCGGGCACGGTGGAGCAGATGACACGCGCGTTCCGCACCAACCTCACCGCGCTGTCCCTGCTGGCGCTCGTGGTGGGGATGTTCCTCATCTACAACACGATGACGTTCTCGGTGGTGCAGCGGCGCGGACAGCTCGGACGGCTGCGCGCCATGGGCCTCACGCGCGGCGAGCTGTTCGCGATGGTGCTGGGTGAGGCCTCCGTGCTCGCGCTGGTGGGCACCACGGCCGGCATGTTGATGGGCGTGCTGATGGCGCGAGGGCTGCTGGGGCTCGTCACGCAGACCATCAACGACCTGTACTTCGTGGTCGACGCGCGTCGGCTGGCGCTCACGCCCTTCACGCTGGGGAAGGGGCTGGCCTTGGGCCTGGGCGCCACCCTGGCGGCGGCGCTGGTGCCCGCGTGGGAAGCGGCGCGCTCGACGCCCGTGACGACGATGCGGCGCTCCACGTTGGAGGACACCTCACGCCGACGCGCGCCGGGGCTCGCGCTGCTGGGGCTGGGCGTGCTGGCCGTGGGCGTGGGGCTGCTCGCGTGGCCCACGCAGGCGCTGACTCCGGCCTATGCCGGCCTGTTCGCGGTGTTGCTCGGCGCGTCGTTGGAAGTGCCCTGGGTGACGGAGAAGCTGACAGCGGGCGCGGCGCGGCCGCTCGGGGCCCTCTTCGGTCCGCTGGGGCGCATGGCGGCGCGCGGGGTGACGGCGAGCCTGTCGCGCACCGCGGTGGCGCTCGCGGCGCTGATGGTGGCGGTGGCCACCACGGTGGGCGTGGGCCTGATGGTGTCCAGCTTCCGAGGCACGGTGGAGTCGTGGCTGGAGGCCTCGCTGCAAGCCGATGTGTTCATCTCGCCGCCGTCACTGGTCGCCCGACGCGGGGACGCCACGCTGTTGCCTGGATTGGCCGAGCAGGTGCGCGCGACGCCCGGCGTCGAGACGAGCAGCAGCATCCGCGTGACGCAGGTGCGCGCCCAAGGCGTGCCCACGGACCTGATGGCCATCGACTTCGCCAAGGGGCATCGGCCCTATCGCCTCAAGGAAGGAGACGCGGAGCGGGTGTGGCGCGAGCTGGATGCATCTCCCGACGCCCTGCTCGTCTCCGAGCCCTTCGGCTTCCACCGCGACGTGCACCTGGGTGACACGGTGACGTTGGCCACGGACCGAGGGCCGCATGCCTTCCACGTGGTGGGGGTGTACTTCGACTATGGCTCGGACGTGGGGACGCTGCTGATGCCCCGCGCCACCTATACGCGGTGGTTCGATGACCGAGGCGTCAGCGGCGTCGCGCTCTACGCGCAGCCGGGCCAGGACGTGGACGCGCTGGTGTCACGCGTTCGCGAGCGCGCGGCGGGCACCCAGGCGCTCCAGGTGCGCGCCAATCGGGTGCTGCGGCAGACCTCCATGGAGGTGTTCGACCGGACCTTCACCATCACCCAGGTGCTGCGGCTGCTCGCCATCGCCGTCGCCTTCGTCGGCGTGCTGAGCGCGCTCATGGCGCTGCAACTGGAGCGCGCGCGCGAGTACGCGGTGCTGCGCGCCATGGGGCTCACGCCTGGGCAGCTCTGGGGCATGGTGTCGTTGCAAACGGGGCTGATGGGCTTGTTGGCGGGACTGTTCTCCGTGCCGCTGGGAGGCGCGCTGGCGTACGTGCTGGTGCACGTCATCAATCAGCGCTCCTTCGGGTGGACGCTGCGGCTCACGGTTTCTCCAGGTGTGCTGTGGCAAGCGGTGCTGCTCGCGCTGGTGGCGGCGGCGCTGGCGGGCCTGTACCCGGCCTGGAAGATGGCGCGGGCGCGACCCGCGCTGGCGCTGCGAGAGGAGTAACGGGTGAGCCAGGGACGCGGACTCGTCATCGGGACGGCGGTGGTGCTGGCGGGGCTCGCGGTGGCGGTGGTCCTCGTCACGCGCGAGCCGGATGTCGCGGAGACAGCGCGCCCGCGCGCGCTCACCGTGGCGGGTGTCCTGGGTGGAACGGATGGGGGCGCGGACGACTTCGCGCGGGCGCTCGAACCCCGGCCCTTCCACTTTCCCGAGGACCACGGTCCCCACCCCGAGTACCGCGCCGAGTGGTGGTACTGGACCGGAAATCTGGAGACCGCCGACGGGCGCGCGTTCGGCTATCAGTTCACCCTCTTCCGCAGCGCGCTCGCGGCCCAGGCCCCCGCACGAGACTCCGCCTGGGGCTCGCGGCAGGTGTTCATGGGGCACTTCACGCTGACGGACGTGAGCGCGGGCCGCTTCCACGCCGCCGAGCGTTTCAGCCGAGAGGCCGTGGGGCTGGCCGGCGCCACCGCGAGCCCGTTCCATGTCTGGCTTCAGGACTGGGAGGTCCGTGGCGCGAGCGACGCGGAGCCGTGGCCCATGCACCTGCGCGCCCAAGCGGACGGCGTGTCCCTGGCGCTGACCTTGGAGCCGGGCAAGGCCGCGGTGGCGCAAGGAGACCGGGGACTCAGCCAGAAGGGTCCCGAGAAAGGCAACGCCTCGTACTACTACTCGTTTCCGCGCATGCCCTCGCGGGGCACCGTGACGGTGGGGAGCGAGTCGTTCACCGTGACGGGCGACAGTTGGATGGATCGCGAGTGGAGCACCAGCGCGCTCGGTACCGGGCAGGTGGGCTGGGACTGGTTCTCGCTCCAGTTCTCCGACGGGAGCGAGCTGATGGAGTACCAGCTCCGGCGCGAGGACGGCACGGCGGATCCATTCAGCTCGGGCTTGTGGATACCGCCCACGGGCGAGCCGATGCGGCTCACGCGCGAGGACGTGAAGCTCGACGTGCTGGACACGTGGCGCAGTCCACGCGGCGCCACGTATCCGTCGCGTTGGCGCGTGCAGGTGCCCAAGCTCCGCCTCGACATGACGGTGACGCCAAAGGTGGCCGACCAGGAGCTGGTGTTGAGCTTCCGCTACTGGGAGGGCGCCGTGTCGCTGGAGGGGACGCGCGAGGGCCAGCCCGTGAAGGGGCACGGCTACGTGGAACTCACCGGCTACGCGGACGCGCGCGTGCCTGGTGACACCGCGTCGCGATGATCCACGGAGCGAGCCCCTGCCTCACGGCGAGGACTTCTCCAGCAGGAACGAGTCCTGCGCCTCCACGCCGGGGATGGCCACCTGCCGCGAGGCGCGCACGGCCTCCGGTCCACGGGCATGCAGCGCTCGCAGCGCGGGCTCCACATCCGAGAGCGCCAGGGGCGCGCGGGAGAACAACGCCCAGATGCGCTCCGGCCCCTGGGCCGCGTCGAGCACGATGGCGCCGGGCAGCTCCACCGGATCCGCCATGTGGCCCCGATGGGGCAGCTCCGCGCTCAGCTCGCCCTGCGCGGGGTAGTAGACGCTCACCGCGCCCGCGCCATCCAGGGAGACGAGGAGCACGTAGGGCAACCCACCGGACGACACGAGGCTGAAGCGCAGCGCGTCTCCCGCGGACAGCCGCACCCCGTCCTTCACCGCGTCCACCTGCGCGCCCCGCTTCGCGTACACACGCAACACCGCGCCGCCCTTGATGCCATACGCATCCGAAGGCTCGCCCTCCAACGGGCCGCGGAACACGAGCGCGGCCACGGAGGCGACGGCGACAAGCGCCGCGGGCGCCAACAACCACCTCCAGCTCCGGACGACGCGCGCCTCTCCGCGCTCGCGCACCGCCGGCAAGGTGCGACGCAGCACCTCCGTGTCGAAGCGCTGGTGCGCGGCCTGAAGCGAGGCGAGCGCGGCGGCGCACTCGGCACACGCGGCGAGGTGCGCCTCGGCGTGCGCGGCGAGCTCGGGCGTCAGCGCCCGCAAGACATGTGCATCCAGGTCGAGCTGCGACAGGTGGCTCATGTGAGGTCCTTTCGCGAGAAGCGCTCGACGCGCTCGTGGAAGTCCGCCAACCGGTTGACCACGGTACGCCGCGAGACATCGAGCGTACGCGCCACCTCGCCCTGGTCGAGACCGTCCACGTAGTGAAGCCAGACAATGGCGCGCAGCTTCTCGGGCAGCCGCGCCATCAACCTCACCGCGAAGTCGCGCTCCAGCAGCGCGCGCTCCACGTTGATGCCGGTGGGCAGGTCGGGCAGCTCGGCGAGGGGCTCGGGGCGGAGCCGCGCGTCGCGGAGCTGGTTGAGACAGTAATGCGTGGCGACCCGGTAGATGTACCGCAGGCCGGTGCGCGTATCAGGCGCCTTCTCCAGCTGACGCAGCACGCGCATGAAGGTCTCCTGCGTGGCGTCCTCGGCCGCGGCGCCATCCCCCAGCACCCGTTGGCACCGGGCGTAGATGGACGGGCCGTAGAGGCGATAGAGCTGGGCGACTCGGTCTGCGGTCATACCCACGGGGGAGGAGAACGCCGGGCTCCCCAGCGGCACTGCCGCGAGGCGCTCCCGCCGCTCGAAAGAAGCGCGCGTGTTACTACGCGGCTTCGGACGCGGGCAACCGCGCGGAGGCCCTCCCGGTGCTACAACCCGGCCCTCGGGGAGGACCACACCGCCATGGACGTGCTCGTCACCGGGGCCACCGGCCTCATTGGAAACGCCATCGCCCACCGGCTCGCCGCGCGAGGAGACCGGGTGCGCGCGCTCGTGAGGGACCCGGTGAAGGCCGCGCGGCTGCTGCCTGGCGACGTGGAGCTGGTGCGCGGTGACATCACCGAGCCCACCTCGCTGCCCTCGGCCCTGCGGGGCGTGGAGTGTGTCTTCCACGCGGCGGGCATGCCCGAGCAGTGGCTGCGCGACGAGCGCCTCTTCGACCAGGTCAACCGACAGGGCACGGTCCACGTGCTCCAAGCCGCGCTCGACGCTGGCGTGCGTCGCGTCGTCTACACGTCCACCATGGACGTGTTCGCCGCCCCGCGCGGTGGCGTCGTCGTGGAGACGAACCTCGACACCGCGCCCAAGCCCACCGCCTACGAGCGCTCCAAGCAGGCCGCGGAGCGCGAGGCCGAGGTGATTCGCCAGCGCGGACTCGACGTCGTCTACGTCAACCCGGCCGCGGTCTACGGCCCCAGCCCGGTCCACGTCGCCATCAACTCGCTGTTCCTCCAGGTCCTCAACCGACAGGCGCCGGTGCTGCCTCCGGGCGGCGTGTCCGTGGTCTACGTGGACGGCGTCACCGACGTGCACCTCGCCGCGGCGGAGCGGGGCGTGAACGGCGAGCGCTACCTCGTGGCCGACACGCACGTGAGCCCCGCGGCGTTCGCCGAGGCCATCCTCCAGGCCGCGGGCACCGGACGCCGTCCTCCGCCCACCGCGCCCGCGTTCCTCTTGCATGCGCTCGCGGGCATCTCGGCGCCGCTCGCGCGAGGCTTCGGCTTCACGCCGCTCATCGCGCCAGGACAGCTCTCGTTCCTGCTCTGGGATGCGCACGTGGACGCCAGCAAGGCCCGCCGCGAGCTGGGCTTCCAGCCCACGTCGCTCACCGAAGGCGTGGCCCGCACCGTCGCCTTCCTGCGCCAGGAAGGGCTCGTGCCCGCGCGCTGAACGTCCTCACACCGGGAGTCCCGCCCGGCGGTGGCTTGGAGTAGGTTCACCGCATGGCGAAGGCAAAGCACCACGTCCTGGCCCTGGACCAGGGCACCACCGGAACGCATGTCTCCATCCTCGACAAGCAGTTGCGCGTCGTGGGTCGCTCATACAAGGAATTCACCCAGCACTTCCCCAAGCCCTCTTGGGTGGAGCACGACCTGGATGAAATCTGGGCGACGAGCGAGTGGTGCATCGCGAAGGCGCTGAAGGACGCGGGCCTGACGGGACGGGACATCGCCGCGGTGGGCATCACCAACCAGCGCGAGACGACGGGCCTGTGGATGCGCGACAGCGGCAAGCCCCTGGGCCGCGCCATCGTCTGGCAGGACCGCCGCACCGCCGACATCTGCCAGGCGCTCAAGGCCAAGGGCGTGGAGCCGCGCGTGCGCGAGGTGACGGGGCTGGTGCTGGACCCGTACTTCTCCGGAACGAAGCTCACGTGGATGTTCGAGCACATCAAGGGCGCGCGCGCCCGCGCCGAGAAGGGCGACGTGGCCTTCGGCACCATCGACACGTGGCTCGTCTACAAGCTCACCGGCGGCAAGGCCCACGTGACGGACGTGTCCAACGCCAGCCGCACGCTGTTGATGGACCTGCGCTCGCTCACCTGGGATGACGAACTGCGCTCGCTGCTCGGGGTGCCCGCCGCGTGCTTGCCGAGCATCCGCGCCTCGGCCGAGGTGTATGGCACCACGCGCGGCATGCGGAGCCTGCCGGACGGCGTGCCGGTGGCGGGCATGGCGGGCGACCAGCAGGCGGCCCTCTTCGGACAAGCCTGCTTCGAGCCCGGCGAGTCCAAGTGCACGTACGGCACCGGCGCCTTCCTGTTGATGAACACGGGCACGCAGCCGGTGCGCTCCACCGCGGGCCTCATCACCACCGTGGCGTGGAAGCTGGGCAACACCACGCACTACGCGCTGGAGGGCAGCTCGTTCATCGCGGGCGCCGCCGTGCAGTGGCTGCGCGATGGCCTGCGCGTCATCAAGAAGGCCCCGGACGTGGAGGCGCTCGCGGCCAGCGTGAAGGACACGGGGGACGTGGTGTTCGTCCCCGCGCTGGCGGGTCTGGGCGCGCCGCACTGGCGGCCCGAGGCGCGAGGGCTCTTCGCCGGCATCGACCGCTCCACCACGGTGGCGCATCTGGCGCGCGCGACGTTGGAAGGCGTGGCGCTCCAGATTCATGACCTGGCGGACGCCATGCGGCGCGACAGCGGCCGGGACATCCCCGTGCTGAAGGCGGACGGCGGCGCGGCGGCCAACAACCTGCTCATGCAGTACCAGGCGGACGTGCTCGGCACGCCGGTGGTGCGCCCGCGCAACCTGGAGACCACGAGCCTGGGCGCGGCGTTCCTCGGCGGACTGGGCGCGGGGGTCTGGGACAGCCCGGACGCCATCCGCCGCGCGTGGAAGGCGGACAAGACCTTCAAGCCGAAGATGAAGGCCGCGCAGCGTGAGCAGCATCTGAGCAAGTGGCGCAAGGCGGTGGAGCGCGCATGAAGCGCCTTGGCTGGGCGCGCCTCGCCGCGCTGACGCTGCTGGCCCTCTCCGCCTGCGAATGCAGCACGGGCCCCGACCCCTCCGACCCATGCTTCTTCGGGTTGCCCCCCGGCCCGCCGGCGCACTCGCCCCTGGTCCGCACGGGACGCGAGACCACCTTCATCGTCCAGGCAACGCTCTCCGCCGACTGCGGGTCCGACCGAGCTCCGCAGTCCCCCGAGTCCGTGGAGATCCAGGTGTATGGGCCGGACAACCAACCCGTCCCCGCCACGGCCAAGCTGATCATCCCCAGCCCTGACGCGGAGGTCTCCTTCGTCCCGCCCAAGCCCGGGCACTACCACGTCATCATCCGGTTCGCGCCCGTGGGCGGAGTGCTGCAACAAGACGTGCTCGCGATGGCGGATCGCTCACAGGTCAATCCCGTGGCGAGCCTCAGCGAGACGGATGCGTGCAACACCGTCGCCCAAACCACCCAGGGCACCTGGCTCTGCGACGGGCTCGCGCTGCGGGGGACCCGCACGGATCAACGGCTGGGCAACGACCTGCGCGTGTCCGTCTCCGGTGACGTGGTCTGGACGGTGGATGACCGCCAGGTGAAGCGCTACGTGGACACGGGCACGGAGCTGAAGCTCACCGGCACGCTGGCCCTGATGCTGGGACCGGACACGATGCAGCTCGCGAGCGAGGACGAACTGCTGGTGCTCGTCTCCACCAACCTCTCCCGCATCACCTTCACGGAGTCGCAGGGCCTGGTGCAGACCTCCACCACGCGCTGGCAGGACCCCATCGAGACCCCTCCCCCGGGGGCCCCAGCCGGAGTGCTCCTGCTGCGCGCAGGCCACGACCAGCTCCTCGCATTGGGCCCGTCGCGGAATCCGAACCAGGGCACGCAGACCGTGCTCGCGTGTGAGTTCCAGCGGAGCACCGGGGACAACTGGTCCCGCTCGGTGCGTCCATGCCAGAGCTTCGGCGGGATGGTGGTGGGCTTCGAGGAGGGCGCGGTGTGGCTGCGCGATGCGGTGCCGGACTCGTCCGGCTCGGCCTTCCCCCTGCGCCGGTTGGAGGCTCGCGCGGGGCAGCTCGTAGAGGTGGCCTCCATCGCATTGCCCTTCGCGCTCTCGTTAGACCCGGCCCTCATGAAGAACGGGCCCGTCTCGCCCATCATCGACGACACGTCGTCTTCCAGGCCCACGCAGACGGCGGTGGTCCGTTGGGATGCAACGCGCACGGAACTTTCGCTGGAGGCACTCCCCGACCTGCGCACGGAGTCCGTGCACGCCAATGCGCGCTGGGTGTGGGGCCTCGACACGCTCGGCAGACGCGATACGTGGGTGTACTCGCGGGACACGCTCCCCTAAAAAGCGCCCATGGCCACCGACGACCTCTCGTTGATTGCTCCCGCCGCGCTGGCGTCCTTCCTCGCGCGGCATCCGGACTGGAAGCACGAGGGCGGGATGATCCGGCGCACCTACGAGGCGCCTGACTTCCTCGCCGGCATCGCCTTCGTGGAGCGCGTCGCGCACGCGGCCGAGTCCGCGAACCACCACCCGGACATCGACATCCGGTGGCGCAAGGTGACGCTGGCGCTCGTCACGCATGATGCTGGAGGACTCACGCACCGCGATACGGACCTCGCCGCCGAGGCGGACCGCCTCTTCGCGGAGGTGGTGCGCTCGAAGTGAGTCGGCACCCAGGTGGATGGCGCGCGCTCGGCTGCGCGCTGGCGTTGTGCACGGCCAGCTCCGCCGCGTGGGCCCAAGAGGACACGTCCACGCCGCTCCCCGAGCGGCTGTACTTCAACTCCGGCACGCTGCTGGGCTCGGCGCGAGTCGTGGCCCTGGGCGGCGCCTACGTGGGCATCGCCGAGGGCGCCGCGGGCTTCCCCAGCAACCTCACGGCGCTGGCGCAACGGGCGCCCGCGCTGGACCGCGACTGGGACGTAGGCGTCACGCTGTCCTGGTTGGACCTGCCCTTCACGGGCACGCGGCGCCGCGACGTGGACAACGACGGGCAGCCGGACGAGTCCGTGGAGAGCCGGCAGCTTCTGGGCGCGCTGACGCTGCAATACAAGCGCTTCGGCATCGGCTTCTCGTGGCGCAACACCCGCTCCGCCTATTGCCTCACCGACGCGTGCGCGGGCGAGGGCGGGCGGCTGCGCGTGTCGCTCACGCAGTCGGTGCTCGCGGGCTCGGTGGCCTTTGGCCAGGACGACTTCATCCTCGCGCTCGGGTTGTTCTCCGCGCAGGCCAGCTTCAGTCAGCTCGGCGATGAGTCCTGGCGCTACGGCGACACGGGCGTGGCGGTGGACATGCTGTACCGGCCCCATGGGCGGCCGTACCGCATCGGTGTGTCGGTGCGTCCAGAGGTGGTGGCGGACTGGCGCCGCGACGAGGGACAGCTCCCGGTCATCGCCGGACGCAGGCTCTACTCCGCCGTGGTGGCGCCCGCGGTGTTGTCGATTGGCGCGAGCTGGCGACTGGGCGACGGCGCGCACCACTACAACCGGCTGGCCCCCGCGGCGCGGCGGCAGTTGCTCGTGGATGGAGATGCGCTGACGGTGCCGGATGAGGAGTCTCCGAACGCGCCCGCGGGCCGGTGGCTCGTCACCGCGCAGGTGGACCTCATCTCCGGCGTGGACAACGCGGTGCCGGTGCGCACCTTCGCCTCCACCGCGGAGTCCTCGCGCGTGGGCGCCACCTCCACCATCCAGCCGCGGCTGGGCGCGGAGTGGGATGCGCTGGTGGGGCTGCTGCGGCTGCGCGCGGGAACCTGGCTGGAGCCCTCGCCCTTCGAGGGGCGCAATCCGCGTCCCCATGTGACGGGCGGCTTCGAGCTGTTCATCCTCCGATACTGGGAGGACTGGTCCCTCACCGCTTCGTTCGACATGGCCAGCCGCTACAGCAACGTGGGCCTGTCCATCGGGTTCTGGCGGTAACGGCGGACGGACGCGCTGGGCCGCTCGCCCCGCCCTCGTGGCGTGCCTGCCTCGCGGGGGACGCGAGGCCCCAGGAGTCCGGGAGTCGCCACACCATCGGCGACCGGCCGGCCAACCCGCGCGGCCTCGCGTTGCGGGCCTCCTCCAGCGTGGAGAACGTCCAGGGCAGCGAGGAGGATGCCATGCACCTGGGCCGACGATGGCGGACGACTGTCGCGAGCGCGACGATCCTCGGAATGGTGGGGGCCACCTGGGGATGTGGCGGACAGGCCAGCACGCCCGGAGCGGAGGACTGCGAGGGCTCGGGCTGCGAGACACCTCCCGCGGACACGCCGCCGACCCGCGATCCCTCCACGACGCCACCGCCCGTGGGAGGCACGCAGGACGGCCCCCCCGCGCCGTCGGTGCCTCCGCCCGTGGGCGTGCCTCCGCCGCCCGTGCTGCCCGCCTCCGGCACCACGCTGTGGCTGGTGCACGAGGGCACGCCGCAGGATGACCTCGCCCAGGACCTCGCGGTGGATGCCTCGGGCGACCTGCTCACCGCGTCCGTGGAGGGCGTGGATGGCCTCCAGTCGCACCAGCCGTCGGACGACACGGTGCGACTGGTGCTCACGCGACGCTCACCCGATGGCGCCAACCGCTGGGTGAAGACCTTCGAGGTGCGCGTGCCCGCGACACCTCCCACGCTTCGCGCGGACATCCGCGTGCGGCTGGCGGCGGACGGCGCGGGCAACCTGCTGATGGCGGGCAACGTGCACGGCACGGTGGACCTGGGCTCCGGTCCCCTGCACGACACCGCGTTCCTCGCGAAGCTGGACTCGACGGGGACGCTCCAGTGGGTGAGCACGCCGCAAGGCGCGGCGGTCACCTTCGTGGACGTCGCGGTGGATGCCGGGGGACAGGCTCGCGTGGCCTTCAACACCTCGGGCGGAGTGGACTTCGGGGGGGCGCGCGCCTCGCGTCCCGGCGTGGTGGCGTACACCCCGGACGGTCACGCCACGGCCACCGTGATGGTGGGACAGCCGGACCGAGGAGACGCGGGCGTCGCGCTGACCACGGTGGCGTTGGACGCGAGCGGGCGCGCCATCGTCGCGGGCAACAGCCAAGGGCCGGTGCACTTCGGTGCGCAGTCCACCGTGGCGCAGAAGGAGGGCAGTCCCTTCGTCGCCGTGTACGACGCGAGCGGCACGCTGGCGTGGGTCCGCGTGCTCCAGTCGGCGCGAGGCACGGTGGACAGCGTGGGCGTGAGCGCCGCGGGCGAGGTGCTCGCCGCGGGGGCCTTCCTCGGCGGCATCTCGTGGGGTGATGCCCACCTGTCGGGACCGCCGCCGAGGCTCAGCGCCTTCGTCCTCGCGGTGGGCGCGGACGGCACCGAGCACTGGGCACACAGCCTGGGCAGCGACGTCCAGGTGGGCGCGCTCGCGGTGAGGCCCACGGGCGAGGCCACGGTGGCGGGCTTCACGTACTCCATGCTGGAGAACGGCGCGGCCAGCCAGGATGGCCTGGGCGCCGCGCAGCTGTTCACGCTCGGCTATGACGCCACGGGCCAGTCACTCGCCTCGCGCCTGTATCTGGCGGAGCCGCCAATAGCGCGTGGAGAGCTGTTCGGACTCGAGGCGGTGCCAGCCATGGCGGTGCTGGCCGATGGGGATGCGGTCCTCTTTGGCCACTCGGACCGGGACACCGACTTCGGCACCGGCCACCAGACGCCCGCGCGCTCGGACGTGTTCCTCCTGCGCGTGAAGCACTGAGCCCGACCCGCCACGCTGGCGCGTGACACCCCGCGCATCAGGACGGGTGCGCCGCGCATCGCGTGGGCAAGAGGCCGCGTGCACCGCGCTCGTCGCATGGGCAAGAGGCCGGAGGCTCCGACCTCGTGACGTGAGCACGTCTCCGTGCGTGCGGGCCTCGTCACGAGGGGGCAAGGCCGCGCCCGCGCTCAGCGGCGCGTGGACTTGCGGGCCGTGCTCTTGCGCGCCCCGCGCTTGGCCGTGCTCTTGCGAGCGCCCTTGCGCGCCGTCCTCCCCGCGGCGGCGCGACGCGTGCTGGCCTTGCGCGTGGTCGCCTTGCGAGTGCTGGCCTTGCGCGCCGGGGCACCGCGCTTCGCCGTGGCCTTGCGCGCGGGGCGCTTGGCCCGAGCCCCCGTCTTCTTCCGAGCGGAGGTCTTCTTCGTGGCGCGGCGCGTGCCGCCCGTCTTGCGCCGCGTGGCGCCGCGTCCACGGCGAGAAGGAGTCGTCGCGCCCGGCAGTCCCGCCAGGCCATCAGTGGAAGAGGTGCTGCTCGCATCCGTGGAACGCGTCTCGTCGGTCATCCATATCCTCCAGGGGTGAAACCATCTGAAGGGTACGCCTCATCGCGCGCGACTCGCGCACGTGAGCCCGCACGGGTGAACACCATCGGACGAATCACGCCATGCGCGCGCGTCGGGAGGTCAGAAGGCGAACGCGCGCGGAGGCCGAGTTTCCGGCTCCTCGCGTCGCGCTACGTCGCGCCCCGCAGAAACGCGGCCAGCTTCTCGTAGGAAACCGCGAGCGGAGGGATGGGCGCGCTCTCGTTCACTTGATGCGCTTGCGCCGTCTCGCCCGGGCCGAAGTTGATGGCGTCCACGCCCCACTCACCGAAGCGCGCCACGTCCGTCCAGGCCTGCTTCGACGCGGCGGGCAGCCCCGTGAGGGCCATCAACTTCTGGAACAGCGGGTTGCTCGCGGCCACGGGTCCGCTGGGCGAGGCATCCGTGACCTCCACCTCGGCGCGGCCCGCCACCAGCGCGAGCACATCCTCGCGCGCCCGAGCGATGCTCTTGCCCGGCGCGAAGCGGTAGTTGAGGTTCAGCTCGAACACGTCCGGCACGACGTTGCGCGCGCGGCCGCCCTTGGCGAGCGTGGCGCTCATCACTTCGTAGAAGGGGAAGCCCGCCACATCCACCTCCACGCGCGGGCGAGCGAGCAGCTCCGAGAGGAACGGCCCCGCCTTGTGGATGGCGTTCTCGCCCTGCCACGGCCGCGCGGAGTGAGCGCTGCGCCCGGTGAAGCGCACCGTCACCTGCATCGAGCCCACGCACCCCACCTGCACGACGCCGTCGGTGGGCTCCATCGCGATGCCGAACTTCACGCGCGCCAGGTCCGGCCGCTTCTCATAGAGCGGGATGAGGCCGCTCTCCGCATAGGCCCCCTCCTCGCGCTCATAGAGGAGGAAGGCGATGTTGACCGGGAGCGTGTCGCGGCGCAGGTCCTCGGCCAGCGCCATCATCACGGCCAGCCCACCCTTCATGTCGGACGCACCCAGGCCGAACACGCGCTCGCCCTCGATGCGCGGCTCGCGGCCCGCGTCGCTCGGGTGCATCGGCACCGTGTCCAGATGTCCAATGAGCGCCACCGTGGGGCGCGGGTCGTCCAGCGTTCCCACCAGCAGCGTGTGGCCCACCCGGAACACCTGCTCCCGCGGGAAGTGCCCGAGGGCCCAGCGCTCGACATGGTCAGCCAGAGGCCCCTCCTGGGTGATGGGGCTGGCGATGCGACACAACTCGAGCGTCTTGTGGGCGAGGCGGGCGGCGAGGTCGGTGGGGGACATGCGGCCCCGACCATAACCCCGACCCGACGCGGGCGCAGAAGGAGCAACGGCGGCTCAGGGCGCCGTGGACGGCTCCGGCTCGAACTGGACCACCCCGTCCAGCACCGTGGCGGCGATGCACGCAGGACCCATGAGGGCGGTGAAGTCGTGGGAGGACCCCTCCGCCTTGTCGAGCGCCTCGCCGGGCCACACCTCCCGCCCGTCCTGCTCGCGCAGCCCCCCCTCCAGCACCAGGTTCCACTCACGCCCCAGGTGCGTATGCCGGGGGTAGCGCGCGCCGGGATGCAACCGCACGAAGGCGGCCATCATCCCCTCGCGCCCCGGCCCTGGCTCGACCGGCGCCAGCTCCACACCCGACACCGGGCCGGGCATCCACGCCTCGGGTTGACCGAGCGACGCGAGCAGCGCGGTGGCTCGCTCCCGCGTCACGTCGAACAAGGTCGCGACGGGCCCAGCGAAGCGCGCCAGCCGGCCCGGCCCCTCCATGGCGCCCATCAACCGCGCGAGCCCTCCAGACGGCGGCGACACCGGCACCACCGTCGCCCCGAGAGCGTCCACCACGGGACGCAGGCGCTCCGCCGCCGCGCGGCACCCGCCACACCCCGCGAGGTGACGCTCGGCCGCCCGCCGCTCCTCCGGCTCCAGGGTCCCGAGCAGCCAGCCGGGCAGCATGTCGTCCAGATGCATCATCGTCTCGGCCGGTGGCGTCCCGCTCGGAGGGCTATACGGGAGCGCGGGGGCCCGCGGATTTCCGCGTCACACCTGCACGCCGAAGTCGCGCAGCGCGGCGTTGAGACTCGTCTTCTGGTCCGTGGAGGCAGTCCGCTGCCCGATGATGAGCGCGCAGGGCACCATGTACTTGCCGGCGGGGAACTGCTTCTCGCGCATGCCGGGAATCACCACGCTGCGAGCGGGGACGCGGCCCTTGTAGACGCGCTCCTCGGGGCCCGTGACGTCGATAATCTGCGTGGACGCGGTGAGCACCACGTTGGCGCCCAGCACCGCCTCCTCCTCCACCACCACGCCCTCCACCACGATGCTGCGGCTGCCCAGGAACGCCCCGTCCTCGATGATGACAGGCGACGCGGTAGGTGGCTCGAGCACGCCGCCCAGCCCGACGCCGCCGGACAGGTGGACATGGCGGCCCACCTGCGCGCAGCTCCCCACCGTGGCCCAGGTGTCCACCATGGTCCCCGCGCCCACGCGCGCGCCGATGTTCACGTAGCCGGGCATCACCACCGCGCCCCGCTCCACGAACGCGCCATAGCGCACCGTGCCCGGCGGCACCACGCGCACGCCCGCCTGCTCCAGGCCCTTCTTGAGCGGCACCCGGTCGTAGAACTCGAAGGGGCCCATCTCCATCACCCGCATCTCCGACACGGCGAAGAACAGGAGGATGGCCTCCTTCACCCACGCGTGGACCCGCCAGCCCTCCGGGCCCTTCTCCGCCACGCGCAGCTCGCCCGCGTCCAGGCGCGCCACGGTCTCGCGGACCGCGGCCACGAACTCCGGGTCCTTCAGCTTCGTGCGGTCCGCGAATGCCGCGGACACCTTCTGCGACAGCTCTTCAATGGAGGCCATGTCGCCCTCTTGAATCACACTTCCGGCCCCCGCGCCGCACCCGCGTGCGCGCCCGGACTACGCGTCCGGTCCCACCGTCACGGGGAACGTCTGGGTGGGAATCTCCCCATGCAGCCCCGGGGGCGCGGGCGTCATCACCACCGGGCCGCGCCCCTCCACCCGCACCGTGCCCGCCAGCACCTGACGCACCGCCGACAGCGGCACCTCGCCCCACCGCCGCGAGAACGGCCAGCGGCGCACATACAGGTGCTCCTGCCCGATGAAGGCCACGTACCCGAGCAACGCGCCGTCCTCGTCCCGCACGCGCATGCCCTGGACGATGGAGCGACGCTCGAACGGCGATGCTTCCAGTTCCATCGGACCCCCTCCGTCCCCCTCAACCTGGAGCGCGCCCCTCCTCCAGGCCACCCCTCCCGGGGCCCGCTCGCCCGGCTGACCCAAGAAGGCCGAGCAGACGCGCGTTCACTCCACGACAGACGCAGGAATGCAGGGGCCCACGCGCCACGATTCCAATCGGGCGTTGAACCAGCGGCCAGCGCGGGGCGCGCACGCCCGGGACGCCCTCACGACGGCAGGTCGACGGTGAAGACGCTCCCGTGACCGGGCAGCGAGCGCAGCATCACCTTGCCCCCCAGCACCGCCGTCAGCTCGCGCACCAGCGTCAGGCCCAGGCCCACGCCGGGCTTGGACTTGTGGTCGAGCGGCTCCAGGTGTTGGAAGGGCTCGAAGATGCGCGTCTGGGCCTCCACGGGAATCCCCGGCCCGGTGTCGCGCACCACCAACCGGCGCACATCGGGGACGACCTCCACGGAGACGCGGACGCCGCCGTGCTGCGTATACTTCACCGCGTTGAGCACCAGGTTGTGCAGCACGAGCTGCACCATGCGCGCGTCCGTGCTCAGCACCACTGGCCCCGGAGGCCGCTCCAGCTCCAGGGTGAGCTGCTTGCGCTCGGCCTCGGCGCGACACTCCTCGAGCACCTCCTCGGCCACCGCCACCAGGTCCACCGGCCCGCGGCGCACCACGAGCTGTCCCTCCTCCAGTTGCGTGTACTGGAGCACCATCTCCACCATGTCCCGCAGACGCGAGGCGGAGCGGCCCATGCGGTCGAACATCTCCGAGGCCCGGGGCGACAGCGGCCCCAGCTCACGCAGGAACGCGTGCTGCGTCAGGTGCAGCACCGACAAGGGCGTGCGCAGCTCGTGCGACACCAGCCGCAGGAGCGTGCTCTTGGATTCGCTGGCGCGCTCGGCCACCACCCGCGCCGCGCTGGTGGACTCCAGCGCCACCTCCAACTGGCGGCGCCGCAACCCCACCTCGCGCGCCAGCTGCACCACGTCCTCCGAGCGCTCGGACACCTCCGACTGGAGCACCTCGCGCGTGCGCTTGATCACCGCCAGGTTGTGCACGCGCGCCAGCAGCTCCTCGGCGACGAAGGGCTTCACCACGTAGTCCTGCGCCCCCGCACGCAAGAGTTCCACGCGCATCGCATCGTCGGCGCGCGCGGTGAGCAGCAGCACCGGCGTGCCCGACAGCTCCTCGAACGCGCGCACCTCGCGCACCAGCCGCTCCCCGCCCATGCGCGGCATCATCACGTCGCTGACGATGACGTCTGGCTTGAGGGCGCGAGCCTTGCTCAGCCCCTCCTCGCCATCCACGGCGGTCTCCACGCGGAAGTCCGCCGCCAGCGTGTCCGCCACGAAGCGGCGCATCTCGCGCGTGTCCTCCACCACCAGCACGCGGGGCCGGAGCGGATCCTCCGGTGTCTCGGGCGAGGTCGGCGCATCCTCGCCCAGCTCCCGAGTCGCCGCCGCCGTCTCCCGCGCCACCGCGCCCAGCGCCCTCGCATCCAGCTCCGTGCGCCCGCGCACGTCCTCGCCCTCGGGCGCGCGCAAGGGCAGCGTCACCACGAAGCGCGCACCGCCTCCAGCCCGGTCCTCCACCAGGATGCGGCCCCCGTGCAGCACCACGAAGTCTCGCGCGATGGCGAGCCCCAGCCCCGTGCCGCCCAGCACGCTGGCCTCCACCGGCGCGCCCTGGCGGAAGCGCTGGAAGATGATCTCCCGCAGCGCCGGCGGCACGCCCGGCCCCGAGTCCTCCACCACCAACTGCGCGGCGCCCTCGCGCGCGGTCAGCTCCACCCGGAGGATGCCGCCGGGCGGGGTGAACTTCACCGCGTTGGAGAGCAGGTTGAGCACCACGCGCTGGACCTGGTCCGGGTCCACCTGCCCCGGCAGCGCCTCCGGCAGGTCCAGCTGGAAGTTCAGCGCGCGCTCGGCGATGAGCCCCTGGAAGTTCTCCGCGCACAGGCGCACCAGGGTCGACAGGTCCGCCTCCGCATAGGCCGGCCGCATCATCCCCGCGTCCAGCTTCGCCACGTCCAGGAGCGAGTTCACGTGCCGCAGCAACACGCGCGCGTTGCGCCGCACCACCTCCAGGTCCTTGCGGTCCGCCGCCGCCAACCCCTCGCGCTGAATCAATCGCTCCAGCGGCCCCAGGATGAGCGCCAGCGGCGTGCGCAGCTCATGGCTGATGTTGGCGAAGAACTCCGTGCGGTGCGCGTCCGACTCCTGCAGCCGCCCGTACAACGTCTCCAGCTCCGCCTTGCGAATCTCCAGCTGCGCGCGCCGGTCCTCCGACATGCGCGCAGTCTGTGCCACATCCATGATGCGCCCGCGCAGCGGCACCAGGTAGAGACCGGTGGCCACCGAGGCCAGCGCGGTGAGCAGCTTGATGCTCCCCGACAGCCAGTAGGCGGAGTGCCAGACGTTCCAGACCTCCATCACATGAGTGAGGCCGCACGCCCCGATGAAGACCCCGAACGAGACAATCATTCCGCTGAAGGGCAACCGCCCCCGGCGCACCAACCGCCACAGCGACAGCGCGATGAACAGATACGCGGCCGCGATGAGGGAGTCCGAGGCGATGTGCAGCCACATCAGCTCGGGCTTCCACAGGTAGCAGTGCCCGTGAGGCATGAACCACGCGCCGTCGAGCAGCCAGGACAACCCCCCTCCCTCGGCCAACCCGCCCTCCCCTCCACCGGGGCCCAGCAGTTGGCTGGCGCGTTCGAGCTGGTGACTCATCCCTGGTCACTCCCTGGCTGGCCCCTCGCCCCCGCCCACCGGCCACCAGCGTGGGCACATTCCACGCAAATCCAGCGCCCACCGCCACATTCATGACGCCCCCAGCCCCCCTCCCGAGGCCCAGCCCCCCATCCGCGGGTCCAGCGCAGGACAGTCGCCCGCCGTAGCGAAATCAGGTAGACGGCGGCACATCATGCTCGTGTCACTCGTCATCCCCGTTTACAACGAGATTCCCACCCTGGCGGAAATCCTCCGTCGCTGCGCTGCCGTGGACTTCCCCAAGGAGCTGGTCCTCGTGGACGACTGCTCCAAGGACGGGAGCCGGGAGTTCCTCCAGCAGCTGTCCGAGCAGGGCCTGGGGATGCTGGGCGCCACGCCGCAGAACCGCAACGAGCTGCGGGTGCTGTTCCAGGAGAAGAACCAGGGCAAGGGCGCGGCGCTGCGTCGGGGCTTCGCCGAAGCCACCGGGGACATCATCCTCGTGCAGGACGCGGACCTGGAATACGACCCGCGCGACATCCCCCGCGTCATCCAGCCCATCATCGACGGCGAAGCGGATGTCGTCTTTGGCAGCCGCTTCATCGGCTCGCCGCGGCGCGTGCTGTATTACTGGCACACCGTGCTCAACAACCTGCTCACCACGCTCTCCAACATGACGAGCGGGCTGAACCTCACGGACATGGAGACCTGTTACAAGGCCTTCCGCACCGAGGTCCTGCGCAACGTCAACGTGGAGGAGGACCGCTTCGGCTTCGAGCCGGAAATCACCGCCAAGGTGGCTCGCGGTGGCTGGCGCGTCTTCGAGGTGCCCATCAGCTACCACGGGCGCACCTACGAGGAGGGCAAGAAGATTGGCTGGAAGGACGGCGTGCGCGCCCTCTACGCCATCGCGAAGTACTCGGTGAAGCGAAGCTAGACACCCGGGTGTCGCGAGGGCCCCTCCCGCCCGAGCGTCCACTGGACGACACCGCCGGGGCGGGCTCCATGGCTTCGAGGGAGGCCTGCCCCGAGACACGGGATGCCTTAGTTTGCTCCGTGCTCTCGCGATTCTTGCTCTACGGCTGCGCAGGCTGGGTGCTCGAGGTCCTCTTCACCGGTGCGGGGGCGGCCCTGAAGAAGGACCGGAGCGCCACGTCAAAGACGTACCTGTGGATGCACCCCATCTACGGCCTCACGGCGCTGGCCCTGGAGGGTGTCTCCGAGCGGCTCAAGCACCTGCCCCGGCCCGTGAGGGCGCTCGCCTACACCGCCGTCATCTACGCGGCCGAGTACGGCACCGGGTGGACGCTGCGCCGCCTGCTCGGCCGGTGCCCCTGGGACTACTCCCACAGCGGCTGGAACGTGAACGGGCTGGTGCGTCTGGACTACGCCCCGGCCTGGTACCTCACGGCGCTCGCGTTCGAGCCCGTGCGCGACGCGCTGCTCTACGCCACCCGCTCGACAGCGAGGCCCACGCCCGCCGCGCTGCCGCTGGGCCCGGGGCCCGGGTGGGCTCCGACCGAAGCGCCGCCTGAGTGCCTGGAGCAGGTCGCGGGCACGCGCGACACGGCTCGGGACGAGGCCGCGTCAGTGATGCACTGAGCCGCCTGCTGTAGAGCCGCCCGTTGTAGAGCCACAAGGAGCACGGCCCCTGGCGGGCCTGGTTGCCCAGCAGGCTGAATCCCCCGAGCGTTTCGGCTTTTCTTCCTCCGTGCTGCGGCGCGTAGTACCTTGCCCCGCGCATTCTTCCCACGTTGAGGGGAAATTCCGCCGCCCCCTCGAAAGTTTCCGCCCGCGTATGTTCGACTGGCTTCACACCCTGTTTTCGCGCGATCTCGCCATCGACCTGGGGACGGCGAACACGCTCATCTACATCCGCGGCCAGGGCATCGTGTCCAATGAGCCCTCGGTGGTCGCCGTGCAGCAGGACTCGCGCGGGGGCAAGAAGGTGCTCGCCGTGGGCAAGGAGGCCAAGGAGATGCTCGGCAGGACGCCGGGCAACATCGTGGCCATCCGTCCCATGAAGGACGGCGTCATCGCGGACTTCGAAATCACCGCCGCGATGCTGCGCTACTTCATCCAGAGCGCGCACAACCGCAAGACGCTGGTGAATCCGCGCATCATCATCGGCATCCCGTCTGGCATCACCGAGGTGGAGCGGCGCGCGGTGCGTGAGGCTGCGGCGAACGCGGGCGCCCGCGAGGTCTACCTCATCGAGCAGCCCATGGCCGCGGCCATTGGCGCGGGCCTGCCGGTGACGGAGCCGAGCGGCAACATGATTGTCGACATCGGCGGCGGCACGTCCGACGTCGCGGTCATCAGCCTCGCCGGCATCGTGTTCGCGAAGTCCGTGCGAATCGGCGGCGACAAGCTGGACGAGGCGATCATCCAGTACGTGAAGCGCAAGTACAACCTGCTCATCGGAGAGCGCACCGCCGAGCTCATCAAGATGGGCATCGGCACCGCGTACCCCACCGACGAAGTCATGACCATGGAGATCAAGGGTCGCGACCTCGTGGCCGGCGTGCCGCGCACGCTGACGGTCTCCAGCGACGAGGTGCGTGACGCGCTCGCCGAGCCCGTCAACGGCATCGTCGAGGCCGTGAAGCTCACCCTGGAGCGCACCCCGCCCGAGCTGGCCGGTGACATCGCGGACCGCGGCATCGTGCTCGCGGGTGGCGGCGCCCTCCTGAAGAACCTGGACACGCTGCTGCGCGAGGAGACGGGCCTCCCGGTGTTCCTCGCCGAGGATCCGCTCTCCGCCGTCGTGATTGGCGCGGGCAAGGCGCTCGAGTCGCTCGACATCCTCCGGCAGGTCTGCCAGCCAGGCTGAAGTCTTTCCCTGTCGTGGCACAACATCGGCGCCGGGCCTCGCAGGCCGGCGCCGATTGTCTTTGCGGGCATTCTCCCTGAGTGCGCGTTCGCTACACTCAAGGGCATGTCCCTGCCCTGGCTCTCCGCGGCTGAAACCGTTGCGTGTCTGCCTTATCCCGGCTTGGTGCGCGCGCTCGACGCGATGCTCGGGGAGCTGCGCGAGGGCCGCGCGCACGCGCCGCCGAGGCTGGCGGTGGACCTGCCGGGCGGGACGTTGCTGGTGATGCCCGCCACGAACGAGCGGGTGGCCATCACCAAGCTGGTGACGGTGCACGCGGACAATCCCTCCCGAGGACTCAAAGCCATCCAAGCCGAGGTGCTCGTATTGGATGCGGCCACGGGAGCGCGCCGGCTGGTGCTCGATGGCGCCACGGTCACCGCGCGCCGCACCGCCGCCGTGACGCTGCTGGCCGCCCAGCGCCTCGCACCCAGGCCCGACGATGACCTGCTGCTCGTGGGCGCCGGAGTGCAGGCCCGAGCCCATGCGGAGGCCTTCCTCGCTGCGAGAAGCACCAGGCGCGTGGTCATCCACTCCCGTTCACCGGGCCCGGCGGAGGCCCTGGCGAGGCATCTGCGCGAGCAAGGGGCGCACGTGGAGGTAGAGCCACGAGCCAGCGCCCTCCCCGAGGTCCTGGAGCGCGTGGGGCTGGTCGTCACCGCCACCACGAGCCATGCGCCCGTGCTGCCGGACCTGGACGCGGGCTGCTGGCGAGGACGGCACTTCGTCGCGGCCATCGGAGCCTTCCGTCCGGAGATGCGAGAGCTGCCCTCAGGCTTGGTGCGGCTCGCCGCGGACCACGAGCGCCTGCGCGTGGACACGCTCTTCGGAGTGAAGGACGAAGCGGGGGACCTGATCCAAGCCCATGTGGACTGGGAGCGAGTGCGTGCGCTCCAGGACATCGCCCCCCTACGCGACCATCCGCACGCGCCCGTGGTCTTCAAGAGCGTGGGCTACGCATGCTGGGACCTCGCCGCGAGCCTCCTCGCGCTGGAGACCCATGCACAGACAATCTCGGCGGAGGGAGCCCGGTAAGGAATCTCGCCAGCGCCTTCAAACAATCGCGCGCCGCACAGCCGGGCGCTGGGCGTGCCGCATGACGTACTCCACCAAAGGAGGATGCTGGGTGAGCAGCATCAACCTGTTCGCGAGATGAAGAATGGACGCGAGCGCGATGTCCGCGGTGGTGAACGAGGCTCCGACGATGTTCTCGCGCCCCCCCAGGCCCGCGAGGATCATGTCGAGCACCTTCACCAAGCGCTCCCGGTGTCTCGCGAGTTCCTCCGGCGAGCGCGGGCTTACCGATGGGTCCTCGGACGATTGCGCGTCCCAATAGAACTCGAGCACCACGGGTTCGAGGACCCCGTCCACGAACGCCAACCACTGGTAATAGCGGGCACGCTCTGGAGTGCCCAACCGTGGGGACAGGGCCTTCTCCGGGAACATGTCTGTCAAATGGAGACAGCAGGCCATGGGCCCCAGCAACGTGAGGTCTCCATCCACGAGGGCAGGGAGTTCGCCCAGCGGGTGGACCGCCAGATAGTCGGGAGCAAGGTTCTCTTTCTGGGAAAGGTCGACGCGCGCCAATTCGTAAGGCACACCAATCTCCTCGAGCAGCCAACGGACACGGGTCGCACGGCTTCGAGGGGCAAAGTACAGCTTCATGTGCACGCTCCTGGGATTGAACGAGCGCCAAGGTGACGTGGCCGAGCCGTCCTGACAATGCGCCCTTCTCCGAACACATTGTCAGGTTAAACTTGACGACCATGATCTCCCCCGCCGACATGATGCTCTTCGTCACCGTGGTCCGAGCGGAGAGCTTCACGCGAGCCGCGAGCCAGCTCGGCATCACGAAACAGACCGTCAGCGAGCGCATTGGCAATCTGGAGAAACGGCTCGGGGTGCGCCTCCTCGAACGAACGACGCGACGCCTGAGACCCACCGGAGCCGGAGTGACGTACTACGAGCGCTGCTCCGCCATCGCCGCGCAGATCGAAGAAGCAAACAGCGAAATACAGCAGCGGCAGGATGAACCTTCAGGACTGCTGAGAATCGCTTCGCCGTCGCTCTACGGGCGGCGCTTTCTGACGCCCGTGATTGCGAACTATCTGGTCCGCCATCCGCAGGCGCGCGTGGAGCTGGTCCTGGCGAATCGGCGCATCCACCTCATCGAAGAGGGACTGGACCTGGCGATTCATATCGGGCCACTCGACGATTCGTCGCTCGTGGCGAAGAAGCTCGCCGAGATTCCGTTCCACTTCGTCGCGAGCCCCCGCTACCTGTCGAAGTACGGAACCCCGAGCCCCAAGGACCTCGGCTCCGCGCGCTGCATTGGCATCGGAGCGTTCGAGACATGGGAGGCCGCGGGAGTGAAGACTCGAATCGATCCGGTCCTGACGCTGAATGACCTGGAACTCGCCTGCGAGGCAGCGCTGGCCGGGGTCGGTATCGCGAGAGTCCCAGTCCCGCTCATCCGAGAAGCCGTCCAAGACGGCCGCCTGAAGGTCCTCTTCGGCCCCAAGCCCGCGATGATGCGAGCCATTCACGCCGTCTACCCAAGCCGTACAAACCTCCCAGCCAAGGTCCGAGTCTTCCTAGACGCCCTGACAGTCCTCACCGAACCGGAACCACCACTCGTCCCAAATCCGAGACGAAAGCGCTAGCAAGCCCGCAGGCCCAATCTGAAGCAAGAACCTACAGGCACACGAAAGCCATTCAACCTATGGTCCGCGAAGCGCAGGCAAACCGTCCTGCCCAGGAGAAACTGATGCGTTCGAGTCGAAGGTCCTGGTTCGCCATGCTGGCGTTGTTGTCGCCGATGGGGCTGCAAGCCGCGGAGCCCCAATTGAACGCGGAGCAGGCGTTCCACCAACTGACGACCCTGGTGGGGATCTGGGAAGGAAAGTTCGAGGACGGCCGACCGCACAGCGTGACGTACCGCCTCACAGCGGGAGGCACCACGCTCGTTGAGACCTGGGCGCTCGGACCCGGACGCGAGTCCCTGACGCTCTACCATCTGGACGGCGACGCCCTGGTAGCGGACCACTATTGCCCGCAAGGCAACACACCCCGCCTCCAGCTTGCGAAGGGAAGCAGCACGGACAAGCTGTCCTTCGTCTTCCGAGATGGGACGAACTTGCAGATCAAAGACAAGTCACACCAGCACGCATTCTGGGTGTCCCTAGGCGGGAAGGACTCGTTCATCCGAAGCGAGACCTACGTGAAGAACGGCACCACGCCAGCAGAGTTGCAGCAAGCCACCCCAGACAAGCCCATCACGTACCACCGGGTGACCCAACCCGCCCCAAAGCCCTGAGTCGCATCGTCAGGAGCCACGAACAAAGCGACCACTCAGTCGCGCCTTGACGTATCAACTCACGCTCCTCGCGGACACGAGGAGCGACACAATGAGCACCTCCGGGCGCAAGGCATCGGGGTTTCAACCCACGCTCCTCGCGGACACGAGGAGCGACACTCCATCCTCGACCAAGAGCCGGAACATAGCCCGTTTCAACCCACGCTCCTCGCGGACACGAGGAGCGACGCGCCGATGGTGCTCGCGCTACTCGCCGGGCGGTTTCAACCCACGCTCCTCGCGGACACGAGGAGCGACCCTTTTGAATTTGGTCGTAGGCGTTCTGACCAAGTTTCAACCCACGCTCCTCGCGGACACGAGGAGCGACTCTTCCGCTCATGCGCGCCACGCAGCGGGCGGTTTCAACCCACGCTCCTCGCGGACACGAGGAGCGACTCCCGTCATACCGTCGGCCTTGGCGCGGTCCAGGTTTCAACCCACGCTCCTCGCGGACACGAGGAGCGACAGCCCCAGCTCATTCGCAGCCCGGCGCATGGTTTGTTTCAACCCACGCTCCTCGCGGACACGAGGAGCGACTCCCACCACCCATCGCCCAACGATTCTTGGACTGTTTCAACCCACGCTCCTCGCGGACACGAGGAGCGACCGGGTGGCTGGCCGTGCAGATTCGACTCGCCAAGGTTTCAACCCACGCTCCTCGCGGACACGAGGAGCGACTTGTTGTCGCGCGGAATGAGCGAATGACTTGTTGAGTTTCAACCCACGCTCCTCGCGGACACGAGGAGCGACGCCGCGCCTCGTCTCGCTCCTCCTGGACGCGACGGTTTCAACCCACGCTCCTCGCGGACACGAGGAGCGACGCCCCGCCCAGTCCAACGCCTGGGTGATAGCCTGGTTTCAACCCACGCTCCTTGCGGACACGAGGAGCGACATGAACTCGTCAACCGCACCGCGCATGTCGAGGTTTCAACCCACGCTCCTCGCGGACACGAGGAGCGACGGGCCTCTGGCGAGCCTCACCGCATATTCCGCGGTTTCAACCCACGCTCCTCGCGGACACGCGGAGCGACGCCCCGCCCAGTCCAACGCCTGGGTGATAGCCTGGTTTCAACCCACGCTCCTTGCGGACACGAGGAGCGACATGAACTCGTCAACCGCACCGCGCATGTCGAGGTTTCAACCCACGCTCCTCGCGGACACGAGGAGCGACCTCCAGGACTACGGGATGGGGACGTCGCCAGTGGGTTTCAACCCACGCTCCTCGCGGACACGAGGAGCGACTGGCCTCTGGCGAGCCTCACCGCATATTCCGCGGTTTCAACCCACGCTCCTCGCGGACACGAGGAGCGACTAGCGCCATTCACCAGCACGAGGGACTGGCGAAGTTTCAACCCACGCTCCTCGCGGACACGAGGAGCGACCCTGGAGGAGCTGTCGCCTCATTTCCTCGGTGATGTTTCAACCCACGCTCCTCGCGGACACGAGGAGCGACATCCACGGGCGATCGGCCGTGAAGGAGCCAGTCCAGTTTCAACCCACGCTCCTCGCGGACACGAGGAGCGACCAGTTCCGCGCACGACTGGCAGCCACTCATCAGTTTCAACCCACGCTCCTCGCGGACACGAGGAGCGACCATGGAGTCAAGGACTACTCCTCGGTCCCCTCCTGTTTCAACCCACGCTCCTCGCGGACACGAGGAGCGACATGGAGCCAAACCAAGATGCCAGCCGATATCAAGTTTCAACCCACGCTCCTCGCGGACACGAGGAGCGACCATGTCGCTCGGAAGTCCTTGAGCATTCTGCCGGTTTCAACCCACGCTCCTCGCGGACACGAGGAGCGACTATCCGGGCCTGATTCATCAGTGCTTCGAGCAGTTTCAACCCACGCTCCTCGCGGACACGAGGAGCGACTATCCGGGCCTGATTCATCAGTGCTTCGAGCAGTTTCAACCCACGCTCCTCGCGGACACGAGGAGCGACCATGTCGCTCGGAAGTCCTTGAGCATTCTGCCGGTTTCAACCCACGCTCCTCGCGGACACGAGGAGCGACTATCAGGGCCTGATTCATCAGTGCTTCGAGCAGTTTCAACCCACGCTCCTCGCGGACACGAGGAGCGACCGTCGCTGTTCCCGCGCGGGAGTCAGGCGCTGTCGTTTCAACCCACGCTCCTCGCGGACACGAGGAGCGACATCCGCAGGATGGCGAACCCGGTGCCGCGGCGCGCGTTTCAACCCACGCTCCTCGCGGACACGAGGAGCGACAACCGCCAGCCTCGTGGAAGCGAACGTGACCGCGTTTCAACCCACGCTCCTCGCGGACACGAGGAGCGACCTGATGCCCAGTACGCGCGCTACAAGCCCGTGGAGTTTCAACCCACGCTCCTCGCGGACACGAGGAGCGACTGCCGGTGATGTCCATGTTCGCCATGTTCTTACGTTTCAACCCACGCTCCTCGCGGACACGAGGAGCGACTTCCACGACCCCATGCTCGTCCCGCTCGGGCGAGGTTTCAACCCACGCTCCTCGCGGACACGAGGAGCGACGGTGGTCAGCTTCTTCAGCGTGTACTCGGCCGAGTTTCAACCCACGCTCCTCGCGGACACGACGAGCGACCGGGCCCCCCGAGACGAACTGGCGGCCCATCGGGTTTCAACCCACGCTCCTCGCGGACACGAGGAGCGACTTCCACGACCCCATGCGCGTCCCGCTCGGGCGAGGTTTCAACCCACGCTCCTCGCGGACACGAGGAGCGACCGGGCCCCCCGAGACGAACTGGCGGCCCATCGGGTTTCAACCCACGCTCCTCGCGGACACGAGGAGCGACTGAGCCCGTGCACGCTCTTGAGCGCACCTGCTGGTTTCAACCCACGCTCCTCGCGGACACGAGGAGCGACGGTGGTCAGCTTCTTCAGCGTGTACTCGGCCGAGTTTCAACCCACGCTCCTCGCGGACACGAGGAGCGACTGGGAAATTTACGACTGGATGCAACTTGGTCTAGTTTCAACCCACGCTCCTCGCGGACACGAGGAGCGACGTAGCCCCCTTGTCCCCGAGGGTGCCCGCAGTGTGTTTCAACCCACGCTCCTCGCGGACACGAGGAGCGACTGGCCATTGCCTCCGCGTTGATCTGCGACGTTCCGTTTCAACCCACGCTCCTCGCGGACACGAGGAGCGACCACGACGCGCCCCGGAGCGACCTCCGAACACAGGTTTCAACCCACGCTCCTCGCGGACACGAGGAGCGACTGTGCGGCTTCAGGATGATGGAGCCGTTGGAGCTGTTTCAACCCACGCTCCTCGCGGACACGAGGAGCGACGTCTGGCGAAGGTCGACCCCACCGGCATTTGCCGGTTTCAACCCACGCTCCTCGCGGACACGAGGAGCGACCCTGCTGCTCGCGCAGCTCCGGGCACGCGGGAGCGTTTCAACCCACGCTCCTCGCGGACACGAGGAGCGACGCTACGGCGCGCGACTGCTGGAGCTGCGGCGCGGCGTTTCAACCCACGCTCCTCGCGGACACGAGGAGCGACCGCGCTGCAGGCGAAGGCGCAGGACTACATCGCGTTTCAACCCACGCTCCTCGCGGACACGAGGAGCGACCTGATCCGTAGCATCACGCCGTCACAGGTCACTCGTTTCAACCCACGCTCCTCGCGGACACGAGGAGCGACAGCCCCCCTCACCCATCACGAAAGGAACCATCCATGTTTCAACCCACGCTCCTCGCGGACACGAGGAGCGACGACGGTGTCCATCACCTGCGTTCCGAACGGTGAGTTTCAACCCACGCTCCTCGCGGACACGAGGAGCGACGGGCTGTGTGACTTCGGCTCGTCCACGTCGAAGTCGTTTCAACCCACGCTCCTCGCGGACACGAGGAGCGACTGGGTCGGTGGTGAGTGGCAATTGATGCCATTCGTGTTTCAACCCACGCTCCTCGCGGACACGAGGAGCGACCATCCGGACGCCCGCCGAGCGCGAGGCCGCCCAGGTTTCAACCCACGCTCCTCGCGGACACGAGGAGCGACAGCGCCGCGCCGAGGTCCGTTGCCGCCGTGGCGCGTTTCAACCCACGCTCCTCGCGGACACGAGGAGCGACGGTGCGAGCTTCTTCGACAACATCGGGTATCTCGAGTTTCAACCCACGCTCCTCGCGGACACGAGGAGCGACTCTGCCTCACCAACTTACCGTGATTGCTGACGAATTGGGCCGGTTTCCGCGAACCTCCAATTTTGAGGCTGCGGGCGCTCGGGAATAGGGCTCCACTCTCTTGGAACCCCTGACGACTATTGTTGATTTCAATGAGCGCGAACGCTCGACGAACCCCGCACCGGCAGAGGTTCGCGCGCGCTCCATGAGCCGCCGGGCAGTCTAGAGGATGAGCGGTCCCTCGACATCCAGCGGCAGCCGGACACCGTGGTGCTCGGTCCGCTTCGCCGTATCCGCGTCCAGGAAGTAGAACCGCAGGCTGTCCCCGGCTGCGTCGAACTCGCTCAGCAGACGCGCTCGGAGCACCACCCAGTCCTTCGGCTCCAGGATGCACTCGAACACGGAGAACTGGACTCGTACGCCATGGTCTCGGCAGGCCCTCGCGATGCGCCTCAGGCGCCGCGGCCCCTCCGAGTCCGACACGCGCACGTCATAGCAAATCAAGACCGTGAGCTTCTTCATCCGTGCATGGCGAACGGTGGATAGGCATCCAACTCGCCGCGCACCGTGCGCGCGAGCAACAGCGCCTGAAGATGAGGCGCCATCCCCCACGTCGTCTCCTGCTCCAGGAACGCGTGGCGCACCTTCGCTTGCTTCGCGGTCTGGTATGCCACCAGAAACGCCTTGCGCGCCTCGTCCCGCAGCAACACCGCCCCCGCGAACTCTGTCCGGAAGTCCTCGGGCTTGAGCTGCCCACGATTGACCAAGGAGAAGACGAGTCGATCCACCACCGGCGCTCGGAACTCCTCCATCAGGTCCAGCGCCAGTGACAGACGGCCGGGCCGCTCCTCATGCAAGAACCCCACGGCGGGATCCAACCCGACGCCCGACAGGGCACCCGCACAGTCCTGCAACAGCAGCGCATACCCAAATGAGAGCAAGGCGTTCATGGGGTCTCTCGGGGGACGCCGGTTCCGTCCCTCGAACGAGAAGCCCTCCGCGCCGCCCTTCTTGAGGAGTGCGGGGAACGCCTCGAAATAGTCCCGCGCCGCGATGCCCTCCACTCCGCGCAGCGCATCCAAGTCCGACACCGACTCCAGGGTCCGCAGATGAATCGCCAGTCGTTTCGCTGTCTCAGAAAGCTCCGAGGCGTGTGCGGCCTCCGCGTCGCGCCGGGCATGGAGGATGAACTGCCTCGCGTTCGACACCTTTCCAATCACGAGGGCCCGCGCCAGCTCCAGGGTCCTCGCGGCATCGTCCGCGGCTCGGAACTGCTGCCTTCGCAGCAAGACATTGCCTCCGGGCACCCCCTCGACCCTCGCCAGGAATCGCCCCGTCACCCCGAAGAAGGACACGTGGATCCCCGACTCGATGCAGCTCTCCATCAGCTCGGGCGTGAGCCAGGCGCGCGACAGACACACCACGGAGCGCAGATGCCGCAGGGGCACCTCGGCCTTCTTCTCGTCCTGGATGGTGACGACCACGCACTCCCCCTCCTTATTCAGTCGGGTCCCTTCCACAGTGATGAACAAGGTGTTGAGCGCGGTCGTCATGGTCACTCACTCCTTCTGGAAAGGAATCAGGTCTCCACGGTCACTCGCTGCCTCAAGTAATCGCGGACTCGCTTCTGGCCCGCGGTGACTTGCGGCAAGCATCGTGGCTCCAGGGAGCAGCCATCACATTTCGGGGCTCGCACGGCGGTGGGCACGGACTGGGTGCGCAGCAGGGTATGCATCCGCTCGATGGACTCCTCGGTGAGGCGCCTCAGGGGCGCGTCGAAGCGGACCTCGTGACGCCGGTGCTGCGCTCCCGAAAAGATGGCTCCTTCAGGAACCTCCACACCGTGCATCTCCTCCAGGCACAGCGCCTGTGCGCAGAGCTGCACCCGGTCCGCGTCGAGCAACTTCCTCCGGCCGTGCTTGACCTCCACGGGATACGGCCGCCATCCCGAGGGAGTCGTCGCATCGCGCAGGTACTCCACGAGGTCCGCGCGCCCCGTCACCCGCAGCCGATCCGAGCCCAGGAGCACCGCGCGCTCCACTCGACTCGTGCGCCGGGAGTCGTGCCCCGGCAGATCCACACGCTCGTGCAGCAGCCGCCCTGAGGCAGTCAGCAGGTCCTCCAGCCAGATGCGCTCCACGTGGATGAGCGCCGCCTGCCGCTCACAGAACAGCAGGTGCTGCAACGCAGACAGCGTCACCCACGTGTCGCGCTCCATGACTCACCCCATCAAGTTCATGACTTCGATGCCCGCGGGAAGGCCCGCCTTGTCCACCGCGACGGCATAGTCGGAATACGCGCGTGCCGGCCGGCCCTCGTGCAGGGGCTTCACGCTTACTCGGTCGAACAGCGCATGGGCTGGCGCATTGCCCAAATCGGAGGCGTGTTTGAACACGATGACCTGCCGCATGGACATGAGTCCCCGCGCGGCGCTGCGATCCAGCTCGAAGATGTGCTCAAACGATTTGAAGAGCAGGTCCACGTCCGGCATCTCGAAGCGCGTCTGACGCGCCAAGTGCGGTGAAATGAATCCGTGGGCACGATAGAGGCCGTAGGGCACGATGTTCTTGCGTCCCATGGTGCGGTTGTCACCGCCCTGCTTCTCCGCCTCTCCTTCAGTGGCTACGGCCATGCGAGTGATGGAGTGCTCCAGCGAGACGATGGGCTCCACCGAGCGAGCGAAGGTGATTTGCACTGGGCCCCGCACCTGCCCGGCATTCGCTCCTGTGGACATCACAGCGCCAAAGGCACGCACGTCGAAGAACGTCTTGCACATCCACTCGCGGCCCTTGGCTACCTCGGAGCCTTGAGCCGTGCCCTTGTCATTGCGCTTCTTGCCATCCTCGGCATTCTCCGGCTTCTCGTTCAGGTTGACCTTCAGTGCCTCGTAGGCCTTCGCGATGGTTACATTGAGGATGGCCTTCTCCTTCACGAAGATGTCCAACCCTGGCTTCCCCGCCTGGGTGAGCTGGATGAAGTTGCGCACCTTGCGCTTGAGGCAGACATCCGTCACCAGCCCATGGCCCGTCTCCGGGTCAATGCGCGGCAAGTTCCCCGCGTCCGGGTCACCATTCGGGTTTCCATCCTGCACATCGAACAGCAGCACGAAGTCGTAGCGGTTCTTGAGCTCGTTCATGGTCATTCCTTGGGAAGCGAGTGGATGTCAGGATTCAGAGGGAGGCGCACCGCCCTCGGTGGGCGAGCGCTTGGTGAAGAAGGCTTCGCGCTGGTGGTAGTAGCCGACCGCGAACAGGCCCTGGTCCTCCAGCGAAAGGATGCGCGGAAAGCGCTCAGCCGGAAGCAGCGCCATGACCTCGCCCTGGACTCGCTCCAGCCACCTGCCGTTGTCCGCCTTGGCAGCATGATGCACCGCCAACTGCAACAGGCGCGGGAATACCGTAAAGGGATTGCGCGACGCCGCACCGAAGTAGCGGTCTCGGATGGTGGCGTTCAGGTCGTTACCCAGCGCGGCAGATTGCAGCCGTTCCAGCACGGCGAAGAGGCGGCCCAGGACATAGGGCTGCGCCGTTTGGGTCTTGTCCAATGACACGGTGACCTCCAGGGAAGTGGGGTTGTCTTTTCGCAAGCGCAGCAGGTAGGCCTTGATGAGCGAGACGCGCAGTCGCAGTTGCTCGCGCTCCAGCTCGGGTTTTCCTGGCGGCAGTCGCAGGCGGTCCAACGCGGAGACCAGAACCTGTCTGGGGAATGCACGCCCCAGGAGCGCGGCCCCGAGCATGCGGGTGGCTACATCTGGCGTGAGGCCACGCCCTCCTGGCGCCTCGATCGCGCTGAGGAGCCTCCAGACAGGGATCGGCTTCACGGACGTGTTACCGATATGCAAGTCCGTGAAGTACTTCCGGATGTTCCGGACCACGTCCCCCAGGCATGTCTCGAACCAGTCGCGCACCACCACGCGGCCCGCGTTGCCAGCGAGAGTGACCGCGTAGAAGCGCTTGTCATCCAGTTCGATGGACTCGAGGCCCTTGAGGGGCGATTCGAGGACCCGCCTCAAGTCTTCCTCGGTGGGGTCCATGTAGCTGAGCAGAAGGCTCTCCGCGCTCTCGGACGCGTTCGTCCAGAACACGAGCACCGAGTCATCCCCTACCTGAATGCCCTGACGGAAGCGGCGCGACTCCGTCCCCTTCAGGAGGTAGTTGAGCGCCATCGCATAGCCAAACGCCGCGTCCTGAGAGATGGGCGCGTTGTCCCCTTGCTCCAGGCCATGGGACTCGAAGGCCTTGGCATTGAATGACACCAGCGAAGCGCCGGCTGCCTGAGCCTCGGGAACATTCTTGAGCTTCTCGTGGAGTCGAGCGAGCACAGCCTCCCGACCCGTCACCAAGCAGCGCCCTGTCCTCCCCTGGGCTTTCTTCTCATCGTTGATGCGCGCCCACTCCTCACGGACGGCGGACAGTTGATGGACCGGCTCCGTCGCATCCCCCACGGCAAAGGCGAGAAGCTCCGAGCCCGTCCACTCTTCCAGGGGACGCTCCGCGAGCACCGCCGCTCGCGCTTCGTCATTCTCAAGGAAGGCCGCGACTGCCCGAACCTCGGCAGCATCCGTGCTGGCCGCCACCGCCCGGACAGGGACCAGGAACGCCGCCAGCCGAGCAGCGGTCTTCTCCGCGCGCTTGGCCTTGGCCCCCGCGCCACCATCATCCTTGTCGAAGCCCAGGACGTATTTGGGGTTGTCCACGAAGAAGCCCGCCGCGATGTTGGCGGCACGCATCGGCAAGCGTGGAATGGACATGGGGGCGCCACGTCCGTCCTCATCCTGTCGCGACTCCAGCTTGATGAACTTCCCCTTCGAGTTGATGCGGACGAGGAAGTCCACGGGCTTGGTTTCGTACAGCGGGTCATCCACGAGTCCGCGCGCCTGGGCGAACGCATTGAGCGCCGCGAGCATCATGGGTGACTCCCTTCGAGCGCCAGCACCTGCTCTCGGGGCGGCACCTTCAGGACGCCGTGCTCCAGGTACGCCTCGAAGAAGACCGGGCGCACGGCGGCTTCGCCGTCACCGAAATCGAAGTCGTAGAACATCAGCCCCAGTGGGCGCTTCGGCTCGGACTCGGCGGGGCGCAAGTCCGCTGGCGCCGGCTCGACGCGGGCGGCGAACTCGCGGCAGCCCAAGTAGGGCGCGTGGAAGTACTGCCCCTTCTCCAGGCGCCGCTCGAACATCTCCTCGAACTTGCGGACGTTGTCCTCGGGGCCTGCCTTGCCCGGGACCATCGTCAGCGACGCGGTGATGACGTAGTCCACGTTGCTCAGCGCCACGGTGTTGCGCTGGGCACGGTCTTCATCCGCCGCGTAGTCGAACTTCCCCACCGTGGCTCGGCTGTTCACCTCGTTGCGTCGGAAGGTGGTCCACTTCACTGGCGCCAGGACGGCGATCTCATGGATGTGCCAGCGAATCGCTGGCTTCCACAGGATGGCCTCCAGGACACCTCGGGCCGCCGAGGGCGTCATGACTTCGTAGCTGACGCGCTCGGCTTTCATCTCGGGTCTCGTGAAGCACGCGATGGGTCCTCCAGCGCGCACACGAAACCGCTTGCTTGCAGCGGGTCTCATCACTGCCTCCTGAAGTGTTCTCAAGCGGGAATGAGGGATGACGGGTCGCGCAGACCGACCTGGTCCGGGACCAGGCCGAAGCGCTCGCCATAAGCAGACCGGTGCGCCGTTCCCAGGAACGTCACCGTGTCATGAATGAGTTCAGCCATGCCGCCCGCCAGCCATTCCTCACGGACCTTGCGCGGCACGGTCACCGTGAAGCGCTGCAAGGCACGCAGCCGCTCTCGGGACGGTCCCCACTCGCGCAGGGCCTGGATGTGTGGCTCGACGCCCTCATGGGGTACCACCAGCGCGGCGCTCCAGTCGTTCTCGACGAGTTGGAATCGCTGCGCCACCTCCTTGAAGGAGAGATTCGCTCTCAACTCCTGGATGCCCTTGGCATCGAGCTTCTGGTTCGCGAAGAGCCGCTCGAAGTAGAGGCGGAAGTTCTCAGGGGAAGACAGGTCCAGGTCCGGCCGCTGCGCGAGCAACGAGCGGGTGACATCCTGGGCCGCCTGGGGAACACCTCGGGGCGGTCGAGTCACCGCCTCGAAGACGCGCAGCTCTCCCACCCCGTCGAGGAGCCCTTCGCGATTGCACCGCCCCGCTGCTTGGGCAATCGAGTCGAGTCCACCTAGCGCGCGATAGACGATGGCGAAGTCCAGGTCGACTCCGGCCTCCACCAACTGGGTCGCCACGACGCGCACGGGCTCTCCGCGCGCCTTGCAGGCCTTGATGTCCGCGATCACCGCGGAGCGATGCGCGGGGCACATGAGCGCGGACAAGTGCACGGTGTCCGCGCTCCCCAATCGCGCGTCCACGAGTTCACAGAGCTTCCGCGCATCATCTCGACGGTGCACGATGGCCAGGACGTCCCGCTCCCCCGCCATGGACTCAGCCAGGGCCTCGTAGGACATGGGCGCGGCCTCGGGCTTCGGCCAGGAGACCTTCACGCGCCGCAGCCGCTCGAAGGCGCGCAGCTCCGTGGGCACCAGCTCCCTCACGTGAGGGAATCCGAGCGGCAATCCCGCCCGTTGCCCCAGTGCCGGCTGGGTCGCGGTGGAGATGACGACCGAGCACCCGTAGTCCGCAACGAGCGCCTGGAGCCCACTCAGGATCGGATCCAGCAGTCCCGGCGGCAGGGTCTGCGCCTCATCGAGCACGATGACGCTGCGGGCAATGCGGTGCAGCTTCCGACAGGCTCCTGGGCGATTCGCGAACAGACTCTCCAGGAGCTGGACCGTGGTCGTCACCACCACGGGCGCATCCCAGTTCTCGCTCGCCACGCGATTGAGCGCTGTCTCGCGCTCGGGGTCGATCGCGGAGTGGTGCTCGATGAGCCCGGACTCCAGCCCTGCGAAGGCCTGCCGGTAGACCTCCGCGCTCTGCTCGATGATGGAGGTGTAGGGGATGGCGACGATGACGCGCGGATGGCCATGCGCCAGCGCGTGCTCCAACGCGAAGGCCATGGACGTGAGGGTCTTCCCGCCCCCCGTGGGCACGGTGAGGCTGAAGACGCCCGGAGCCTGCGCCGCCGCCGAGAGCGAGGCACTCAGCACCTCGCGCCGCACGCGGTTGACCTCGGTGTCCCGTGCCCCGCTCTGCTTTTCGTCCAGGTACGCGCGCAGCCGGCCCGCGAGCTGCGCGAGGGTCACCTCCACCTTGCGCTTCTTGTGCTTGTCCGGGTCGAAGAACGATTCCGAGTCCAGGAAGTCCGCGTCGCAGAGGACGGAGAACAGCATCCGCGTCCACATCTCCAATTGGAGCTTGTTGAGCGACAGCAACTTCTGGATGTCGAGAGCGACCGGGGTGTCGAGCAGGTCGGCGGGAACCCCCTGCTTCAGCACCTCCTCCAACAGTGCCTTCTTCTCCGGATTGGAGATGCGCGCCTTGAACTTCGCCAGGTCCGACAACCCGGAGTGGTGCCCCAGAATCGCCAGCGCGAGCGGCAGCCACCGCGCATCCCGACGCAGCGCCCACAAGCCACCCGCGGTCGAGTGGTCGCGCTCCAGCTCTCCCTCTTTCTCCAGGTGCGCCTCGAAGCCGTTCTCGCTTCGGATGCGGAACTGGAAGTCCCGGAGGTACTTCCCCAGGTCATGCCAGAGGCCCGCCGCTCGCGCTGCGCCCGCAAGGTCCGGCCGAGGCGCCAGGCTCGCCGCCAACTTCCCCACCGCCTCGAGATGCTCCCACAACGAATGGAAGCGCCCATCCCGCGTCGCGTGCGCGAGCGGCTCCTCCGGCGGCTTCGCTCGCGGTGCCTCCCCTGCCCCCGTGTCTGGCTGACGGTTCTTCATGCGCCCTCCCGCGCTGAAGACAGTCAGCCATGTCGAACCACGAAGGCCAATCCCCTCGGAGAGGTATGTCGAGAACGTCAGCCTCGACTCAGAGTGGGACCCTCAGACCCCAGTCTCGAATCTGTCTGTCATCAACTCGACAGTCCCTCTCTCCAGACTTGCTACATGCACCCTCAATGCTCTCGCGCGGCGACGTAGCGATCCACCTCGCGGTCCACGGCCGCGGTGAACCGAGGCTCCAGCTCCTCGAGAATCTCCCACTCGGTCTCCAGGGAGCGATTGAGCGTGGGGTGTGCCGAGCGCGGAATGCCAGGCTCCACCGCGATGAGTTCCCGCGGCCCCAGGTTCGCCACGTCGGTTGACGTGTTCAGACCGGAACTCGGGAAGGTGGGCAGGGACTGCTGGCGAGCGAAGGAGAACGCGGTGATGTTGTAGGCCCGCACCACCATCCCGCCCCGCGGCAGCGGATACCCCTGGATGATGGCCTTCGACCAGCGCACGCCCATGTCGTGGCTCCCGCTCATCTTCCAGGGCGTGTGGAGCAGGTACGGATCCGTGCTCGGCAGCAAGGAATAGCCTTGCTCCGACAGGACCTTCTCCGCCGCGTGCATCACCTGGGTGGGTTCCTGGTGATACACGACGAAGCTGCTCGTGCGCTCCTTGAGCATCTTCCGGTCATTGGCGCACCCCACCAGCCCCAGCGCCAACACCAGTCCCCCAAGCACCACGAGCCTTCGCGTCATGTCCTTGCTCCCAGGACCCACTGAAGTGGATGCGGGGCCCCAAGGAATGAACGGCCCGATGCACAGGGCATATCGAACGGTCAGAGCGAGCCCAGGAATGCCAACAGCGCGCTCCGGTCCTCTCGAGACAGACGGACATACATGTCTCGCGACTTCGCCGCCTCACCGCCATGCCAGAGCACGGCCTCCTCCAGGTTTCGCGCCCGACCATCGTGCAGGAAGCGCGTATGCCCACTCACCGCCTCCGTGAGCCCGATGCCCCACAGCGGCGGCGTGCGCCACTCACTGCCCGTGGCCGCGCCATCCGGACGTCCATCCGCGAGCCCCTCGCCCATGTCGTGCAGCAACAGGTCCGTGAACGGGCGGATGGACTGCTTCGACACCTCGGGAAAGCCATCCACGTCGCCGGTCACCATCGGCGTGTCCACATGACAGCCCGAGCATCGCAGCGCGCGGAACACGGCCTTGCCTCGCAGGATGTTCGGCGCGCCTTCGTCCCGGCGCCTCGGGACCGCCAGGAGGCGCGTGTAGAAGAGCAGGCGCTCCAGGTCCTCGGAGGACACCTCGGGGCCCTCCGCGTCCACGCCGTCCCGGTGTCCCTGCTCGCGCGGATAGAGCGTCGTGGTCATCCCCATGTCCGCCAGGAGCGCGTGCGCCACCTGCTGACGCAGCGTCGGCTGGTTCGCCTTCCAGCCGAAGCGACCCAGGCGCGGCCGATGCTCGGTGACGTCCTCCACCCAGTTGGGCCGCCCCGAGATTCCGTCTCCATCCGCGTCGTCGGGGTCCGCTCGCGCCAGGAGCATCTCCTCGGGGATGGCCTCCAGCAATCCCAATCCAGGATTGGCGGGCGCGACCCGGGGCGAGAAACGCGCGCCCTCTTCCAGCTCGCCCTGAGACACGTCCATGAAGCGATAGCGCGGCGAGGTCAGGGAATAGGACTCGCCCGTGGCGAACGCACCGGTGCGCGTGTTCCAGGTCACCTCGACCCAGCCCTCCGCGACCTGTCCCTCCACGGCGTGCGAATCGAGCTGTCCGCCGTATCGCTCGTGAGGCAGCGCCCCCATGGGCGCGCTCAATTGAAACACCAGTGAGACAGGCCGCTCGGTGGCCTCTGCCGGAGGACGTCCACGGCCGTCCTTCACGTGGCATGTCATGCAGGAGGAGGCGCTGAAGAGTGGCCCCACGGGGATGGGCGCGAAGCGGGGCTCGCTCCAATCCCGCTCGAAGACACCCTTGCCCACGTAGAACGAGGGCCACCGGGACGGGTCCAGGTTCATGGGCGAGCGCCCGAAGGAATTGATGCCCGTGTCCGCCACCGTGGTGGCGCCGCCCAGGAGGGCTTCATCCTCCTCGACCGAGGCGCGGATATCTCCCAGGTCGAGCACGTCGGACCGGCAGCCCGCCCCGCTCCCCAGCAGCGCGAGCAATCCCACACACCACGCGGCGCGCATCACGGCGTTCCTCCCGGGAATGAACAGACATGAGGCACCGGGCAGGACTCCCCCCTGCCCGGCACCTCGGAGACTTCAGACCGCGATGACTGGGATTACCGAGCCGCCGTGACGTACTCGCTGGTGATGTTCATGTCACCGGCCGAGCCGCGCACGTCGATGCCCGTGAAGCTCTGGTAGGGATACGCACCCAGGGCGATGGTCTCGATGAACTCGACCTCGTCACCGACGATGTCCTTGCCGTCGATGTTCACCGTGAAGGGCTGCTCGGCCGTCTTCACGCTCCAAGCGCAGGCGCCGATTGCGCCCTTGCCGTGGTTGGAGATGGAGTGGAAGTCCACGTCGAACTGGTAGAAGTCCGTCTGGAGGGCCATCCACTTGAGGAAGTCCCGCCAGTTGGTGAAGGTGATGACCATGCCCGCCGGCTGGCTGGTCGAGCCCGTCAGCGTGCCGTTGTGATAGACATTCATGATGTAGCCCGAGCCGCCCGGGCCGCCCGTGAAGGAAGGCTTCAGCACCGCCTCGCCCTTCGTCTTGCCCTGGAGGACCTGGAGGCTGCTGACCACCTGGTCACCCGAGCGGGCAGCCAGGGTCAGCGCGGCCTGGTCGCCCTCGAGGCGAACCTGGGACGTCTGCGACCAACGCACGGCCTTGGCGAAGTTGCTGGAAACGCCGTCGGACTTCGCGCTCGCGAGCCCCTGGACCAGCACGCCCTTCTCGGACGCGGTCACGCTCGCCTTGCCCAGCGCGCAATGAGAGACACCATCGAACCGCTGGACGCAGGAGGACTCGGCCTTCGCCTCCTGGTTCGCGATCTCAGGGTTGGTGTTGGCATCGTCGGGGCCAGCCTGACAACCCGCAGCCAGAGACAGGATGGCCGCGGTCATGAGGCGGCCGGTCAGCTTCCACTGCATGTCATACCTCTTGGTGAGAGAAGAACCAGCGTCCCCGCCCTCCAAGAACCGTGAGCCCTGCCCCCCAGTGGCTCGCGTTTCTCTTCAGGCGGTCGCGGCTCTTCACTGCACTGTTCGCGCCAAGCCGTGAAACACCCGGCGAGACATGCGCTTCCGAGTGAGACAGGCACAGGTGTCTCGGGCGCGTGTGGCGCGGCCCGTCTCAATCCCATGCGGGCCTGTATCACGCCTTGTTACAGGCCCTCGTCCGGGACGCTAGCGGCCGGGCAAACGCAGGTCGCGCGAGCGGAAGAGCAGCCCGGACGCGGTGGCGGGCGCGAGCACCGACGCGACGATGACCGCCCAGTCCCCGGGCCCTCGCGCGCGGGCGGCGTTGAAGGCCGCGGCCTGGAGAAAGGTCAGGCACGCATCCGCCGCCGTGAGCCCACCCAGCGCGGTCGCCAGCCGGTCACTCCACCGACGCACGAGCGCGAACAGCCCCGCGGCCAGCCCGACATCGAAGAGCACCCAACCCCACTGCACGGACGCGGAGGGGAACCAACGCGCACTCAACGGCAGGGCCAGCAGCGCCGTCCAGGGCACGAGCAGCACGGCCAACAGGTGCACGAGGAGGCGCGGCCGGCGCACCAGCGTGGCCAACCCGAAGAGCACGAGGCTGCCCTGGGCGAAGGCTCGCAGCGCGTCGTACACCGCCAGCGGCCCGCTCCCACCGGGTGGATAGGACAAGGAGATGGGCACCCACGCGTCCGGTCGGAACTTCGCCTTGAACGCGTGCAGCCCCTCGAAGTCGAACAGGGGACGGCCGCAGGCCCGCGCCAATCGCAGCCACGGCCGCACCGGCCCCGCCAGGGGTGCGAGGCCCAGCGTCACGTAGCGACGTCCCTCGGATGCCGCCGCGCGCATCGCCGCGTCCACCAGCAGCTCCACCGTGCCGTTGGGCGCGCTCGGGTCCCGCAGCAGGTCCTGGAGGAACCAGCCGTCGCGCGCGTACACGGGCGACACGGACAGGAAGCCTCGGACCTGCCCCTCCACCTCCGCCACGAAGGCGCGCCGCTCTCGTGCGAAGGCCGAAGGCGCCAGCCGCACCAGGAAGCCCATGGGGGCCATGCGCCGCGCCGCCAACCAGCGCTCCATCAACGCCCCCACCGCGCGATGCGTGGGATGCGCCGCGTCCTCCATCACCTCGGCGGAGACCTCACGCACGATGACGCGGTGGGCTCGGGCGCGGCGCAGTTGCTCGCGGAGGCTCCGGCTGCCCCGCACCACCGCTTCCCACCGCGCCGGGTCCCATACGGGCTGCTCGCCCACGGAGAGCTGCTCCACCTGGGTCAGCTCGGCGAAGCGAGGCTCGGTGGCGAAGAAGCACACGCGCCGGCCCGCGTCTCGCGCGGCTTGCTGGAACTCGAGCGTCACCTCGCGCACCCGCTCGTGCGCGGCGATGGGCGCGCCCGCCGCCACCCACGCGCCGCCCGTGTCCACGTAGGCGACACATCCGTCGCCCGCCGCGTCGAACCAATACGCGAAGCCGGGCTGGAGCACCTGGAACGACGTGGCGTTCCAGCCGTACTGGCGCAGCAGCGACAACACCCGGGCGCGCTCGACGTCCGGCCGGGATGGAATGGCGTCCTCCACGAGGTGCGACTCCTCAGCCCGCGTGCGTCGCGCGCGGCGTCAACGGGCGCGTGGGCTTCAGGCCTTGCTCCACCCGCCGCGCATTGTCCAATCGCTGCCGATGCGCGGACAACAAGTCGCTGCGGGTGACGATGCCCACCACGCGCGTGGGGGCGTCTCGGCGCACCACGGGCAGGCGGCCCACGCCCTCCTCCACCATCAGGTCCGCTGCCTCGCGCAGCGAGCTGTCCTCGAAGGCCACCGCCAGCGGGCGCTTCAGCAGCTCGGCCACCCGCCTGCCTCCGGGCACCGCGCCATCCAGCAAGTCCCTGCGTGTGAGGACGCCCATCAGCGCGCCGTCGGGCGCCACCACGGGGAAGCCCTGGTGCCGGGTGCCCTCCGCGCCCGAGCCGAACCACGCGCGCACGTCCTCCAAGGTGCGCTCGGAGGCCAGCGTCACCACCTGGCGCGCGGCATGGTCCTTCACCAGCGCCTGGCTCAGCGGATCCACGCCGTACTCGGTGAGGACGCGCCCACCCCGCCGCGCCAGCTTCTCCGTCATGATGGAGTGGCGCATCAGCAACGACGACACGAGGTACGCCGCCGAGCACCCGCCCAGGAGCGGCAAGAGGCCCATGGGCTGACGCGTGGTCTCGAAGGCGAAGACGACGGAGGCCAACAGCGCGCGCGAGGCGCCCGCGAAGATGGCCGCCATGCCCACCAGCGCGGCGATGCGCACGTCCACGCCCAGCTGCGGCGCCAGCAGCGTGGCCAGGAGCCCCAGCCCCGAGCCCAGTCCGCCGCCCAGGGTGAAGAGCGGCGCCAGGGTGCCACCGGACGTGCCGCTGCCCAGCGCGATGGACCAGGACACGAACTTCATCACGCAGAACAGCAACATGGCCGAGCCCACGAAGCGGCCAGAGAGGATGTCCTCGATGTTGGTGTAGCCCACGCCCAACGTGCGCGGAGAGAACCAGCCCACCCCGCCCACCACCACCGCGCCCAGCGCCGGCCACCACATCCAGTGCAGCGGCAGCTTCTCGAACGCGTCCTCAATGGCATACACGGCCTTGGTGGCGCCCATGGAGGCCAGGCCCACCACCGCGCCCATGACGATGTAGAACGCCAGCGCGGGACCCGACGGCGCCACCAGGTCCGGCATGGCGAAGGCCGGCGCGCCGCCCACGAAGGCCATGCGTACGCCCGTGGCCGTCGCCGTGGCCAGCGCCACGGGGATGACCGAGCGCGGCCGGTACTCGAACAGCAGCAACTCGACCGCCAGCAGCACGGCCGACACCGGCGCGCCGAACGTCGCCGCCATGCCCGCCGCCGCGCCCGCGGCCAGCAGGGCCTTGCGCTCATCCGCCGTCACGCGCAGCAGCTGCCCCAAGAGCGAGCCCAGCGCGCCGCCCGTGGCGATGATGGGTCCCTCGGCGCCGAACGGCCCGCCCGTGCCGATGGCCACGGCGGCGGACAGCGGCTTGAGGAACGTCATGCGCGGCGGGATGCGGCTCTGGTTGTAGAGCACCTGCTCCATGGCCTCGGGGATGCCGTGGCCTCGGATGGCGCGCGAGCCGTAGCGGGCCATGAAGCCCACCACCACCGCGCCCACCACCGGCACGCCGATGACCCACGGGCCGAGCGCGTGGTCCGCGGGAGACAGGTTCTCCGTCGACAAGCGCCCGAAGAAGGCGATGTTGGTGAACAGGTGGATGAGGGCCCCCAGGCCCTGGGCCACCAGCCCCGCGGCGATCGCCAACAGCACCGCCATGCCGCTGATGAACACCACGCGGCCATCCACGGGCTCCACGGCCCGAGGCCAGCGCTGATCCGCCAGCGTGGGCCCCATGGAGGGCGCGACCGGCAAGCGCGCCCGCGCCTCGGGCCCTTCTCCGTGACCTTCCTCTACCCGCTCCAGCTCAGGCCTCTTCATGGGATGAACCTCGTGTCCTCTTGCCCCGCGCACGGGGCTCGTCTTCAAAAAAGAGCGGGGCCTCGTCACCCTCCAGGCCCAGCTCGGAAACCCATGCCGTGAGCCCACGCGCCAGCCCCGCGCGCGTGGCGGGGTCCAGGGCGCGCAGCCCGGTGATGAGGCGGGCTTGCGCCATCGGCGGGGCATCCCGCACCACGGCGCGTCCATCCGGCGTCAGGGACACCTCCACCCGACGGCCGTCCTCGGCGGAGGCTCCGCGGCTCACGAGTCCTCGCTCGATGAGCTTCGTCACCACCACGGACACGCTGCTCTGGTGCGTGAGCGTGCGCGCGGCCAGCTCGTTGATGGAGCACGGCCCGCCCTCCGCCAACTGCTGGAGCACGAAGAGCTGCGCGCCGCTGATGCCCACCAGCCGCTCCGACGCCCGAGCGGAGACGCGCAGCAGCCTCACCAGCCGCCGCACGCCATCCATCACCGCGCGCACCTCGGCTGGGTCTTCCGTTCGCTTTGTATGGGAGCCCATATATTTGCGCGGAAGGTACGCGCCGGCTCCACGCGTCGCAAGCGGGAGTGCGGGCGCGCTCGGCCTGAAGCAGGGCTTCCGGACAGCGCGGCGTTAGGCCACCTGCTGGCTCCCCGCAGCGCTGGGCAATGAACAAAAGGGTGGGGGCACGACTCCGGCGCGCCGGGCCTCGCAGTATGGACACCCAGGGCTCTCCAGCCAGGAGCGAGGGGTTTGAGACATTTCCGGATGACCGGCGCGCGTGGCGCGGCCGTGCTGTCGTGGTGCATCGGGTGCGCGCTGTGGCTCCCGACCGAGGCGCTCGCGGAGCCGCGCACCAACGTGGGGCGCTGGCTTACCACCGACGCCGCCGAGGGGCTGGATGCGCCGGTGCTCGGCCTCCAACGCTCGGCCTTGCCGCTTGTCGCGGGGCTCGCGGTGGACACGTCGGTGTACGGCGACGCGCTGCTCGCGCTCAACGCGGGGCTGCGCTGGTCAGGAGCGGTCGGACCGCACCGGCTCGTGCTCGGCGCGCGCTACACGCACCTGGTGGGCCGCTCGGTGTACTCGAGCATCGTCACATCCAAGGAGCCGGCCCTCGAGCGCTTCTCTCCGGAGCTGTCCGGCCCCAGCTTCTACGCGGTCTATGGCGTGAGCCTGGGCTCGGTGCTGATTCAAGGCGAGGCGCGCTACGCCACCTTTGACACGGACTACCTGTCGCTCACGGCCACCGCCGCGTGGAACTTCCTGGGGCACTGGTCGCTCGTCGCCGAGGGCGGCGTGCGCATCAAGGGAGGCGACACGCCGCGTGGCGCGCTCGGCGTGCGGTATGGCGGCGAGCACCTGGGATTGGGCGTGGGGCTGGCCTACGTGGACCTCAGCGACCCAGCGCTTCCGGGCAAGGACCTACCCGTGCTCCCCGTAATCGATCTCTCCTGGATCTTCCGATGACGACCCGCGCGCTCGCCCTGATGTGCTTGATGCTGTCCGCGTGCTCCGCGGAGATCGAGGTCCAGACGGATCCGATCAACCAATCGGTGCCCGTCACGTCATTGCTGGCCCCGGTCTACGCGGAGGTGGCCATCGACCTGCCCGAGGAGACGCGCAGCGTGGACGTCACCGTCAACGCGGTGTCCTCCACCCTCACCGTGGTGAACCCCACCCAGACCTTGACGCTGCGACTGGGGGCTCGCTTGTCCTTCACCGGCAAGGCCACGCCCACGGAGCCCGTGCTCTACACGGACATCAACCGCCCCGCGTACTTCGACCAGGCCACGGTGCTGTTGCCCACGCGTGACTTCGCGGCCAACACCCGCACGCCGCTCACCCTGGAGAGCCCCGCGCTCGCGCAGGCCCTGGGCAAGCCTCGGGTGTGGCTCATCCTCGACAACACCGTGGCGCGCGCGGGAGGACTTCCGCTCGAGCCGCTGCCGGTCAACGTCCAGCTCCAGGACATCGTCTTCCACGCCACCGTCACCAAGCAGTTCCCCGGGCTCGGCGGCGCGCTGGAGGTCGGCGGGCTCTAGGCGCTCAGCCCTCTTCCTCGACAGGCTCTTCCGCGTCACCCGCTCCGGCCGGGGCGCGGCCCAGGAGGCGATCCACCTCGCCGTGCGCCTCTTCGGCCTGCGCGTGGGTGATGCGGTGGACCGTCTCCAGCTGCGTCACGATGCGATGCGCGTGGCGCCACAGCGCGGGCGAGCCCGAGGTGGGCGAGCGCTTGCGCGGCGCGGGCAGCATGGCGGCGAGGATGGCGCCCTGGGCCACGGAGACCTGGGCCGCGGGCACGCCGAAGTGCTCGCGCGCGCCCGCGTCGATGCCGTAGACGCCGTTGCCCCACTCGACGACGTTCAGGTACAGCGTGAGGATTCGCTTCTTGGTGAGCGCGTCCTCCAGCCGACGCGCCAGCACCAGCTCCTTGCCCTTGCGCCAGAGGCTGCGGTCCGTGGACAGCCAGAGGTTCTTGGCGAGCTGCTGCGTGATGGTGGACGCGCCGCGACCCAGCTTGTGCTTGCGCACCGACTCCTCCACGGCGCGGGCCAGCTCCACCGTGTCCACGCCATCGTGCAGGTAGAAGCTGGCGTCCTCGGAGATGACCACCGCGTCCACCGCGTGCTTCGCGATGGAGGACAGGGGCACCCACTGCTGGCGGCGGCGCGCCTTCTTCCCTTCCTCGCGAGCCTCCTCCGCGCGCTGCTCGATGAGCGCCGTCGTCTTCGGATTCTGCGCGGCCAGCCACGTCGCGTCGGGCAACGTGAGGTAGGCGTGCGCCCCGAAGCCCAACAGCACCACGAGCGCCAGCATCAGCCAGCGTCCCCAGCGCGTCTGCGAGCGACGGCGCACCGTCCGCGTCTTGCGGGTGGTGACCTGGGAAGGGGGGCGAGAATCCGGCTTGGACCGGCGCGCCGGCGGCGAGGTGGCCATCGGGGCCTGTCTCTAGCGCCTCCCTCCCGCCTCGTCACGATTCGAGCGGCAGCTCGAGGACAAAACACGCGCCCTGGCCCGGCTGGCTGCTCGCTGACACCGTGCCGCCATGCGCCTCGGCGATCTGCCGGGTGAGGAAGAGGCCCAGCCCCAGCCCGCCATATCGCCGCGAGGAGACGGCCCGCTCGAACCGCCCGAAGATGCGCTCCAGCGCGTCCTCCGGCACGCCGATGCCGTGGTCGCACACCTGAAGCCGCACCCGGCGCTCGCCCTCGCGCGCCAGGGACACCTCCACGGGCTGACCCGCGCCGAACTTGATGGCGTTGGCCAGCAGGTTGGTGAGCGCCTGCTCCAGCCGGGCCCGGTCCCACGTCCCCATGAGCCGAGGCGCCACCGACGCGCGCAGCTCGCAGCCGGCGCGGGCCGCCGCGTCGCGGAAGCGCTCCACCACCTCCAGCACCAGCTCGGACAGGTCCATCGACTCGCGTCGCAGCTCCAGCCGACCGGTGTTGATGCGCCCCACGTCCAGCAGGTTCTCCACCAACTGCGTGAGCCGCGACACCTGCCGCGCCAGCAGCTGCACCTTGTCCCGCACCTCGTCCGGAACGTCTGGCCGCCGCAGCCGAGCCTCCAGCCCGTGCACCCGCAGCGTCAGCGCGGCCAACGGCGTGCGCATCTCGTGCGCGGCGATGGCGATGAACTCGTCTCGCGCGGCGATGGCCTCGCGAGCCTCGTCGAACAACCGCGCCCGCTCCAATGCCTGGGCGCAGCGGCGCGCCAGGTCCTCCGCCAGCGCCTGCGCGCCTTGCCCCAACGGCGGAGACGCGGGCCCCGTGCACACCGTCAGCGCGCCCACCACCTGCCCTCCCGTCCACATCGGCGCCACCAACCCCGAGCCACCCGGTCCCCGCCACGAACGATTGAACTCCGACAGCGATGGATCCAGCGGGCGCGCGGAGCACGTGCCCGCGCTCGCCAGGGGCTCCATCGTCCGGTCCGGTCGCATCAACCAGAGGGCGGCGCCGTCACACAGCTCCGGCACCAGCAACTCCAACACGCGCGGCAGCGTGCCCCGCCAGTCGAGTGACTCGCCCAACACCGCGCCGGCCTGGGCCAGGACGCGCTGGGCCTTCTCGGCCCGACTGCGCTCGGCCGCGACCGCCGCGAGCGTCAGCCCGGACAAGGTCAGCACCGCGAGGAACGTCTGGACGGACAACACCTGTTCATTGCTGTCCACGCTCAACGTGCCAAAGGGACCCAGCCCCAGGCTCGTGTACCAGATGGCGACGGAGCCCATCATCGCGGCCACCGTCGCCGCGCCTCGCGGCCCCATGCGCAGCGCGGCGGTGATGACCACGGGGAACGCCGCGTAGGGCAGCGTGGCGAGGATGCCCGGCGAGGACTCGTTCGCGGGCTGACGGAAGAGGAACGCCGTCACGAGCACCGCGACCGCGACCACCAGCCCCACCTCCAGCCCCGAGGCCAGCCGCGGCACGCGCGAGCGCAGCGGCCACCACGTCAGCAGCACGGGCGCGACCAGCACGGTGCCCAGGGCGTCACTGAGCCACCAGCTCACCCACTCACGCCAGAACGAGGGAGACTGCAACCACTGCACGGACGCGAGCGCGCCCAGCGTCGCGCTCGGCAACGCCGCGACGAGCGAGCCCAGCACCAGCAGGCCCGCGACCTCCCGCACCCGGATGAGCAGCACGGGCGTCCCCAGCACCTGACGCATCAGCACCGCGCCCAGGCCCATGCGCAGCGCGTTGCCCAGTCCCCACAAGAGGCCCACCTGCGAGGGGAAGCCCTGCGCCACGGCGATGCCGAACTCCACCCCCAGCACGGCGGTCAGGAGCGCCGGCCACATGCGGAGGGGCGAGCGCAGCAGGAAGGCGAGGCTCACGCCGGCGGGCAGCCACACCGCCGAGCCGCGCAGGGGCTCGAAGAGGAAGCGCGCGCTGATGCGCTGCAAAGCGAGAAAGGCGACTCCCAGGGCGAGGGCGCGTCCCCAGGTCGCTCCCAGCGCGGCCCTCACGCGGGATGCGCCGGGCAAGACCTCCATGCCACCTCCTCCGCTCCAACCTATGCTCCGTCCGCCTGGGAGGCTTTGTCAGAGCAGGCCGGCAGCCCACCCCCACCTCGGGCGCCGCCTCGCTTGTGGCGCGCCGCGCGCATCCCCATCCCTTGCTGGCGACATCAGCTGGGGAGGTCCACCATGAGGTTCATCGCCTGGTTCGAAGCGCTGGGACGCCGGGACACCCCCACCGTGGGAGGCAAGGGCGCCAACCTGGGAGAGATGACCCACGCGGGCCTGCCCGTCCCCCCGGGCTTCGTCGTCACCGTGGAGGCCTTCCGCACCTTCGTGCACGACAACGGCCTGGGCGAGGCGCTCGGCTCGGAGCTGAACACGCTGCCCGTGGATGATGCCGCCGCGCTCCACTCCGCCGCGGAGACGCTCCAAGCGCGCGTGCGTCGCGCGCCCCTGCCACCCGCCGTGCGCACGGCCATCGTGGAGGCCTACGCCGAGCTGGGTCGCAAGGTGGACTCGGGTGCCTCTCCCTGGGTCGCGGCGCGCTCCTCCGCCACGGTGGAGGACGCGGCCCAGTCCTCGTTCGCGGGCATGTTCCGCAGCCACCTCAACGTGCGCGGCGCGGAGGAGCTGCTGCGCCGCGTGCAGGACTGCTGGGCCTCGGCCTTCGGCGCGCGCGTCCTCTTCTACCGCGCGAAGCAGGGGCTCGCCGCCACCGAGCAGCTCGTGGCCGTCGTCGTCCAGAAGATGGTGGCGTCGGAGAAGTCCGGCGTCATGTTCACGCTGGACCCCACCTCGGGCGACACCGGGCGCGTCGTCATCGAGACCGCGTGGGGCCTGGGCGAGACGGTGGTGTCGGGACAGGTGGAGCCGGACCGCATCGTGCTCGACAAGCGCGACCTCTCCGTGAAGGAGCGCGTCGTATCCCACAAGGAGCGGGAGCTGGTGCGCGACCGGGACAGCGGCGTCACGCGCATGCGCCCCGTGCCGCCCGAGCGCGCCGACGCGGCGTGCCTCTCCGAGGATGAAGCGCGCGCCCTCGCCCGACTGGGTCTGCGCGCCGAGAAGCACTACGGCCGGCCGCAGGACCTGGAGTTCGCCATCGAGGAGGGCCACACCTATCTGGTGCAGACGCGGCCCGTCACCACGAAGGGCCCGCGCGCTCCCGCGGAAGGGGAAGCACGCCCCACCGACGCGAAGTCGAGCGGGGGCGAGGTGCTGCTGCGCGGACTCGGGGCCAGTCCCAGCGTGGGCAGCGGACGCGTGCGCGTGCTGCGCACGCCCGACGAGGGCCCGAAGCTGGAGCCCGGCGAGGTGCTGGTGACGGGCATGACGACGCCGGACTGGGTGCCCTTCATGCGGCGCGCGTCGGCCATCGTCACCGACAGCGGCGGCATGACGAGCCACGCGGCCATCGTGTCGCGCGAGCTGGGCCTGCCCTGCGTGGTGGGCACGCACTCCGCCACGTCGGCGCTGCGCGACGGCACGGTGGTGACGGTGGACGGGCGCACGGGCACCATCCGCGCGGGCGCCACCGAGGCATCGAAGGCCCCGCGCACAGCCCCGGTCTCCTCCGGCGTCGAGCCCGTCACCGGCACGCGCCTGTACGTCAACCTGGGCGAGGCCTCGCGCGCCGAAGAGGTGAGCGCGCTGCCCGTGGACGGCGTGGGGCTGCTGCGCGCCGAGTTCCTGCTGCTGGAAGCATTGGAAGGCAAACACCCGCGCCTGCTGCTGGAGCGCGGCCAGTCACGGGCCTTCGTGGAGCGGCTGTCGCACGGGCTGGACACCATCGCCCGCGCCTTCCACCCGCGCCCCGTCATCTACCGAAGCACGGACTTTCGCACCAACGAGTTCCGAGGACTGGAGGGCGGCGAGCGCTTCGAGCCCGCCGAGGCCAACCCGATGATCGGGTATCGGGGCTGCTTCCGCTACGTGAGCGAGCCGGACCTCTTCAAGCTGGAGCTGGAGGCGCTGCGCGACGTGCGCTCGCGCTCGGACAACCTCCACCTGATGATTCCCTTCGTGCGCACCGCCTGGGAGTTGGAGGCGTGCCGCGACCTCGTGCTCCAGAGCGGCCTGCGCCCCGGGCATCACTTCCAGCTCTGGGTGATGGCCGAGGTCCCCTCCGTGGTGCATTGGATTCCCGAATACGCGCGCCTGGGCGCCACGGGGGTGTCCATTGGCTCCAATGACTTGACCCAGCTCATCCTCGGCGTGGACCGGGACAGCTCGAGGTGCGCCCCCCTCTACGACGAGCGGGATCCGGCCGTGTTGGACGCCCTGCGTCGCATCATCCGCGCCGCCCAGCGCGCGGGGATGACGGCCTCCATCTGCGGGCAGGCCCCCTCGGTCCACCCCGACTACGCCGAGGCGCTGGTGGACTGGGGCATCGACTCCATCTCCGTCACGCCCGACGCCGTGGCCGCCACCCGGCGACACATCGCGTCCGCCGAGCAGCGCCTGCTCCTGCGCGAGCGCCGGTCCCCCCGACGCCGCCGGTAGGTCCCACCCCAGGGCCCCGAGGGGATGGTGCGCCGTGTAGCGCCGGACACCTCGGTGGCCCCGGACGCGTGTTTTGCATCCGGCGCGCTTTGCGAGGTGAGCAGCCGGCACGGCCAGCGCTAGATTGCCCCTCCCTATGGCGCATCCGACCGAAGACAAGAACTTCCGCCTGCCCACCACCGTTCGCCCGCGTCGCTACGCGGCGACCCTGACGCTGGACCTGGAGGCCCGGGCACTCAGCGGGCAGCAGACCGTGGACCTGGAGCTGGCGCAGCCCACGCGCGAGATCATCCTGCACGCCATCGCGCTGCAGGTGAGCGAGGCCACCTTCCGCGCCGGCGGTGCGACCCACAAGCCCGCCTCCATCGACGTCATGCCGCAGAGCGAGACGGTGGTGCTGCGCTTCACGGACGCGCTGCCCGCGGGCTCGGGCTCGCTGGACGTCGCGTGGACGGGGCGCTTCACCGAGGGACTGCGCGGCCTGTACCTGGCGGGCAAGGTGGCGGCCACCCAGTTCGAGGCCGCCGACGCGCGCCGCGTCTTCCCCTGCTTCGACGAGCCGGCCTTCAAGGCGCGCTGGGCGCTCACCGTGCGCGTGCCCCCGGGCAACACGGTGCTGAGCAACGGCTCCCTGGTGAAGGAAGAGCAGGACGGGGCGCTGCGCCGCGTGACGTTCCAGGAGACGGAGGTGCTCAGCTCGTACCTCATCGCGCTGGTGGTGGGCCCGCTGTCGGGCACTGTCGCGGAGAGCGCGCAGGGCGTGCCGGTGCGCACGTGGGCCCTCACGGAGAAGGCGCACCTGACGCGCTTCGGACAGGACGTGGCGCTCCACGTGCTGCCTCGGCTCCAGGACTACTTCGGGCTGCCCTATGCCTACGGCAAGGTGGACCAGGTGGGCATCCCGGACTTCGAGGCGGGCGCCATGGAGAACGCGGGCCTCATCACGTACCGCGAGGTGGCGCTGCTGTTGGACCCGGCCACCGCGCCGCTGTCCGTGCAGAAGCGCGTGGCGGAGGTGGTGACGCACGAGCTGGCGCACCAGTGGTTCGGCAACTGGGTGACGATGGTGTGGTGGGACGACCTCTGGCTCAACGAGGCGTTCGCCACGTGGATGGCGTTCAAGATTGTCGACCAGTGGCGCCCCGACTGGCGCATGTGGCTGGACTTCGACGCGCACAAGGCCAGCGCCCTGCACCTGGACGCGCTCAGCTCCACGCACCCCATTCGTGGTGAGGTGCGCAACGCGGGCGAGGCGGGCGAGAACTTCGACGCCATCACCTACGAGAAGGGCGGCGCGGTGCTGCGCATGATTGAAGGCTTCCTCGGCGAGGACGCCTTCCGCGACGGCATCCGTCAGTACATGCGCAAGCACGCGCGGGCCAACGCGGTGGCCAATGACCTGTGGAGCGCGCTGGGCGACGCGGCGAAGCAGCCCGTGGTGGAGCTGGCCAACGCGTGGATTGGCCAGAGCGGCTATCCGCTCGTGTCCGTGAGCGTGGAGGGTCGCACGCTGACGCTGACGCAGCGGCGCTTCTACTCGGAGCCCGGCATGCGCAGCGACGAGCGCTGGCCGGTGCCGGTGGTGCTGCGGTTCGCGGATGCCGCGGGCGTGCATGAGCAGCGCGTGCTGCTGCGCGACGCCCAGGCCACGGTGACGCTGGAGGGCGCTGCGACTCCGGTGCGCTGGCTGTGCGCCAACGCGGGCGCCACGGGCTTCTACCGCGTGGCCTACGACGCGAACGCGATGAAGGGGCTGGCGGCGAACCTCTCCGCGCTGGCTCCGTCCGAGCGCATCTCGCTGCTCGCGGATCAGTGGGCGCGCGTGCGCGCGGGTGAGGCGTCCGTGTCGGACTTCCTGGACCTGGCGGGGCGCTACCACGGCGAGCAGGACGACGCGGTCCTCGACGAGCTGGTGGGGCGGCTCGCCTACGTCGAGGGACGGCTGGTGGAAGGCGACGACCAGGAGCGCTTCCGCCGCTGGGTGGAGCGCCTGCTGGGCGACGGCCTGAAGAAGCTGGGGTGGCAGCCCGCGGCCGGAGAGTCCGACCGGGACCGGCTGCGTCGCGCGGCGCTGGTGCGCGCCGTGGGTGGACTGGCTCGCAGCCCCGAGACCGTGGCCGAGGCCCGAGGCCGCGTGGCGCGGATGCTCCAAGGCGAGAAGGACGCGCTGGAGCCCAACCTGTTGGACACCGCGGTCAGCATGGTGGCCCGCGCCGGAGACACCGCGCTGTTCGAGCAGCTCCTCGCGCGCGTTCCGACCGAGCCCGACCCCGCGACGCAGCGCCGCTACCTGATGGCGCTCACCGCCTTCGAGGACGCCACGCTGGCCTCGCGCGCGCAGGGGCTCCTCTTCACGGAGACGGTGAAGACGCAGGACTCGGCGGGCTACATCTCCGGGCTGCTGGCCAACCGCACCGGCCGCGACGCGTGGTGGCAGCGCATGCAGCAGCAGTGGAAGGACGTGGTGGGCCGCGCGGGAGGCGCGCCCATGCTGCTGCGACGCGTGGTGGAGGCCCTGGGCCTCTTGCGCACGCGCACGCAGCTCGACCAGGCCCGCGCCCTGCTGGACGCACAGCCCATCACCGAGGCCCACCAGGCCACGCGCCAGACGCTGGAGCGCCTCGCCCAGGACGTGGCCCTGCGCGAGCGCGCGGCGACCGAGGTGTCCGCGTGGCTGAAGCGCCAGCCGTGATGCGCCACTCCGCTCCTCGCCCATGAAGACCACCCTCGACCCTGCTCACCCTGTCCCCTCTCGCGAAGCACTGCGCCAGGCCAACCGCGCCAGCGCGCTCGCGTATCCGGGGGACTCGCCGCGTCGCCAGCCGGTGCACTCCGTCTATGGCGGCGCTCATCTCTTCCGCGCGGAGACCGCGCGGAAGATGGGAGACCTGGCGCTCGCGACGCTGCGCGAGTACGCGCCCGACGCCGCCGAGCTGGCCCACAGCCTGGGCCTCCCGCAGCGGGGCCGCTTCGCCCAGCGCGTCTACGAGCGCGTGGTGGACAAGCTCGAGCGCGAGCCGGTCGAGGACTTCCGCATCGACTTCGAGGACGGGTACGGGCACCGCCCGGACACGGAGGAGGACGGCCACGCGGTGTCCGCCGCCGAGGAGATGGCGCGCGGACTCATGCAAGGCACCCTGCCGCCCTTCATCGGCATCCGGGTGAAGTCGTTCACCGAGGAGCTGTTCGCGCGCGCCTCCCGCACGCTCGACCTGTTCATCACCACGCTGGTGACGAGGACCTCCGGACGCGTGCCGCCGTCCTTCGTCGTCACGCTGCCCAAGGTGACGCTGCCCGAGCAGGTGGCAGCGCTGACGGAGCTGCTGGAGGCGCTGGAGTCCGCGCACCACCTCACGCCCGGAGCGCTGGGCGTGGAGCTGATGGTGGAGACCCCGCAGGCGCTGTACGACCACGCGGGGCGACTGCACCTGCCTCGGCTGGTGTCCGCCGCCAAGGGGCGATGCACCAGCGTGCACCTGGGCGTGTATGACTACACGGCGGCGCTCAGCGTGAGCGCGCACGTCCAGGGCATGCTGCACCCGGCCTGCAACTTCTTGCGGGACGTGGTGCAGGTCTCGCTCGCGGGCACGGGCGTCGCGGTGGCCGACGGCGCCACCAACGTCCTGCCCGTGGGTCCGCACAAGAAGCCCGCCGAGGGCGAGCTGCTGGCCACCCAGAAGCGAGAGAACACGGAGGCCGTCCATCGCGCGTGGCAGCTCGCCTATCGCCACACGCGTCACTCGCTGGAGCGCGCGTACTACCAGGGGTGGGACCTGCATCCCGCGCAGCTCCCGGTGCGCTACGCGGCGGTGTATGCCTTCTTCCTGGAGGGACTGGACGCCGCCTCGCATCGCCTGAAGGCCTTCGTGGACAAGGCGGCCCAGGCGACGCTGCTGGGAGACGTGTTCGACGACGCGGCCACCGGACAGGGGCTGCTCAACTTCTTCCTGCGGGGCCTGAGCTGCGGCGCGCTCACGCAGGAGGAGGTGCTCGGCACCGGCCTCACGCTGGACGAGCTGCGCGGTCGCTCCTTCCGAGCCATCGTCGAGTCACGGCGCGCGCGCCTCGCCGCGGGTTAGCGACGGTCACGCCACACGGCGACGTTGAGGAGCACCGCGCCCGCGAGGAACAGCCAGGGGCCCACCAGTGAGGCCATTCCCAACAGGCCCCACACGGTGATGCCCCCCGCGACCAGGAGCGGCACGAGCGGTGGCACGGCGGCGCGAGCGCGGCGCAGGGACACCAGCATCGCGAGCGCCAGCAGGCTCAGCACCACCCACTGACCACCGGGGCGCGTCCGCCCCGGGATGGCGATCTGCCACGAGCCCCCCGCGCCCGACTCCCACTTCCACGTGGCCTTGTCCTCCACGTCGTGGCTGAAGTCCTGGCCCACGTAGAGGGTGCGCTCCTTGTGCAACTGCAGGCCGGGGATGGGAACGCCCACGCCCGTGCCCCACGGGAGCAGCAAGGCCATGACACACACCGCGACGCCCGCGAGCCCCCATCGCAGCAAGCGCACTTCCTCGGGCGAGCGAGAAGCCTCCTCTGCCCACGCGGGCGAGGCACGGAAAGCGCGCCACTGCACGAAGCCGAGGACGACCGCGGCGAGGAGCCACAACAGCGACGCCAGACTCATCCCAAGCTGCACGAACGCATGCGTGAGCGTGAGCGCGGTGAAGAGCGGAAGAAAGGCGCGGTGTTCCGCCACGTCCACGATGCGAACGATGGCTTCCGGCAAGGCACGGCCCGAGGCGCGCAGCTCACGAGCCACGAGCATCGCGCTGCCCACGAGCATGACGAAGGCCCAGGGCGCGGGGACGGCATACGCCAGTCCGAACACCCACGGCAGCACGACCGCGGTGGACACCAACCCCGCGCCGAGCAATGGCAGTGACCCCCCCGGGAGTCGCTCGCGAAGGCGCGGATCATCGAGCACCCGCTCCACCACGCGCCCCGTGGCCTCCGCTGCCTGACGCGCGCCCTCGGTCACGTCCTGGACGATGGGCGCCACGGCATCGATGCCCGTCGCGGGAGCGAGTGGATGACCACAGTGGGGACACGCCTCGCTCGGCGTCGACGGCAAGGATTGACCACAAGACGGACAGGACATGAAAGCCTCGTAGCAGCGAGCGCGGTGCCAGCCTACCGTTTCGCGGCGACAGGACCACGCATCACCCCCAGTGGCCATCATGACGCCACGCCATGAGCACAGCAGGCACAGTGTCGGCGGATTCATTCACCCCTTCTCACGATGCCTGTCGCGGCGCGAAGAAGAGCACGGCACCCCATGTCCATTCGTCACGAGTGACGACCCAGCGGGCTCGCCATCAAGCCTCGCTCACGCCCCATCCCATCGCCGCGCGCTGAGCACGCGGTTCCTCGCGAGGTCTCGCGTCGAGCACGCGCGCTCACCGTCGTGTGGCCGTGCCATGAGCACCGCTCCTCTTTCCCGAGCACACCCATTGAACACGCGGGCGCATCGTCGCCGACCTCGGGCCAGGCAATCCCGCCGCCATGCCCGCGTGGTTCCTTGCTCCCCCGCACTCTCCGCGACTGCACGCGGCGTCGCGATGACGCTGACGCCTTCCCGCGTTAGCTTGCGCCCCCCGGCACGAACGCCGAGACCTCACCACTCACCTCCGCCACGGGCGGGAACAGGGGCTATCCCGGATGAATCGCGAGCGACTTGGCGCCCCCTTTCACTTCGGCCTGTGGCGTGCCCTTCTCCTGTTGGGACTCATCGCGGGTTGCGCCGCGCCCACGCGGATGACCGTCGCGTCCACGCAAGCTCCTGCGCCGAGCGCCGCGCCGACACCCGCGCCCGTCGTCGAAGCCACGTCCCCCACCCCGCCCGCGAAACCAGAGCCCACGGGCCCCGCCGCGCGCGAGCTTCCCGACCTGCCACACCAGCGCGTCGCCTCGCCCGAGGGCACCTTCATCGCGGAGGTCGAAGGCAAGGCACCTCCCACCCTGTCGCGCGGCGAAGGCGTGGTCCGGGTCACCGTGCCGCTGGGCACCAGCGCGCCCCTCGTGTGCTTCGTCTACGAGCGCCCCCTGGACGCGGCCAGCGCCCTGCTCGCGCTGGCGGACACCGTGAAGAAGGGCCCGGGCGTCACCGTGAAGCACATGGAACTCACGGAGCTGGTGGAGGTCGCGCACACGCCCGCGCTCTTTTTGGACGTGGACTACGAAGCCCCCACGAAGGGAGGCGAGCGCGGCGCGGGACAGCTCAAGCTGATGGTGCACGCGGACAAGGACCTCCCGCTGCTCTGCGCGCACGACGAGCCCGGCTATGCGCGCACGTTCCACCGCATCACCACCGCCCTCGCCGCGTCCCTCCAGGTGCCCGGCCCGCGTCGTCCTCCCGAGCCGTGGGAGGAGATCCAAGCCGTGCGCCTCGAAGGCCAGCTCGTGGGCTTCGTGTGGCGGACCCGCGATGACCTCCCCACGCTGCCCGCCGCACCACACCGCACGCAGTCCACCACCAGCCTCCTCTGGCCTGCCGCCGAGGGCGACCTGCGCGCGGAGGACACCACCACCACCGCGCTCGCGGATGCGCAGGGACAGCTCCTCGAGTACCGCTCCGCCCGCGCGGAGAACGGAGTCCTCGCGCTTCAAGTGACGCTGCGCAAGGACCCCAAGCAGGGCTACAAGTACGAGGCACGCCAGGGCGCGAAGTCCGTGCAGGGAAGCATCGCCACCCAGCGAGGCCTCACCGCCGAACCCGCCGACCTCGCCACCCGACAGCTGCTCGCCGAGTCCTCGCGCGACGCGGAGCGCGTGCTCGACGTGTATCGCCCGGAGGGCTCGCTCGCCGCCGCCGTGCAGCTCACGCTGCGCAAGGACGCACCCCGCGGCCCCCGTGCGCTCACCACGACCACGCACGAGACAACCACGCGCGCCATTGTGGACACCTCGGGCCACCTCCAGCGAGAGGAGGCCCGCACGGCCCAGGGACTGCGCGCCTCCGAGCGGCTCTTCCCCGTGGAGGTCAGCGCGCCCTGAGCCGAGGGCTCACCACAGCATGTCCTGGTCTTCGGTCACGCCAGGAACGCCGGACAACGTGAGGGTGCGATTGCCCACGCGCACGGTGCCCTCGAAGGAGCCCACCGGCTGCGCGAAGCGGCTCACCACGAGGCGCAGGTTCCGGTCCTCGCGGTGCGCGTAGAACGGCCTGAAGCGCAGGTCCACCGCACCATCCACCGTCGTGAGACGCCATGGGTCCAACAGCTCCTTCGCGTTGTATTCGAAGCGCGCGCGGCCCAGCGGATACAGCTTGTCACCCAGCCACAGCGCGTTCTCGTTGGCCTCGGTGGAACTCTCGTTGAAGCCCTCCACCAGGTTGAGGCTCAGGGGCGTCCCGTCCTCCAGCTTTCCCGCCGCGAAGGCCCAGCGCCACGACGTGTGTCGCGCGAGGTAGCCCTGCGTGTAGTCCATGCCGCCCACGCCCCCGTCCATCGAGAAGCGCCGCCCGGCCACCTCCAACGTTCCGGAGGACAACAGCCCGCCGCGCTTCTGCGTGACGTTCACCAACCCGTCCCCCTCGACGGGAGCAATCACGGTGAGCGCTGGAGGACCACCGGCCACGGCCAGCTCGCCCGTCCATCGGAACGCCTGCATGCCCTTCGTGCGCAGGCGGCTGACGTCCAGGTCCACGCGGTAGTGCTCATCGTCCACGCCCCGACGCACCGCCATGCGCCCCCCGAGCGTCCGGAAGGAAGCCTCCAGGCCCGCGCCGGGCTTGTCTCCCACCACCGTCAGCGGGCCGGGCACGCCCAGGAAGCTGACGTCACACAGCGGCTTGCGCTCCTTCAGGTCCACGGCCACCGCGAACGCGCTGGACGAGTAGCTCAGGTCCACCACCGCGAAGAGCACGGCCACCTCGGGCGTGGCCGCGAAGGCGTAGTGCCACCGCTTCTGCCGGAGCAATCGCTTCACGCGCGCGGGCGCCCACGGGCCCAGCAGTCGCGGGAGGTCCACCTCGGGAAGCTCGCCCTGGTACGTGCCGAACCGAGGCTCGCCCTGCGACGTGGCCACGGACGCGGGAGCAGCGGGAAGGATGGCGTGGGATTCGAGTGTCATCTGTCCACCATTGGAGGCCAGTCACCTGACCCTGTCACGTGGAGTTACTGCTCGGGCATGTGCCCGGACAGTCCTCCTCGCCCGGCCGCTTCCCCAAGAATGTGCGGCGCCGGACGCGAATTCCCTCAACTGCGCCCGAAGATGATGCGCTCGCGCGACAAGAGCCGCGTCGTGAAGCGCAGGCATACGAATGCAGCCACCCCGCTCGAAAGCGCCGCCAGGAGGAAGGGCACAGGCCCCAGCCACTCACCGCGCATCACCTCGCCCGCGAGCAGCTCCTGCCCCAAGACGGGCACCGCGAACATCCACGTCTGGCTCTGCATCGGCGACAGCGCCAGCACCATGCCGGGCAGCATGGGCAACACCATCAGCAGGGACAGGTACGTCTGCGCCTCCTTGTAGGAGCGCGCATACGTGGACACCCACATCTGCACCGCCGACGCCGCCAGCGCCAACGGCAACACCGCGGCCAGCATGCCCAGCGCGGCGGGCCCATCGAAGCGAGCCTTCAGGCCCAGGTCTTCCAAGGGCACCCGCCGCACCACGAGCATGTACGCCACCAGACTGAGCAGCACCGCGCCACACGCCATCGACACCGTGGCCAGCCACTTGCCCGCCACCAGCGCGCCTCGGGGCACGGGGTTGAGCAGCAGCGGCTCCAGCGAACCGCGCTCGCGCTCTCCCGCCATGGTGTCGCTGGCCAGCGACATGCCGCCCGCGAACGTGGCCAGCACCAGGAACAGCGGCACCATGTTGAGGACGCTCGCCGCCGAGCGCTCGGGCGTGGACAAGTCCAGCTCCTCCACCTGCACGGGCACGGCCAGCTCGGGCACCACGCCGCGCGCGGACAGTCGTTGTCCGCCGAGCTGTTGCCCATAGGCCTGAAGCAAACGATGGGCGCGCTCGATGGTGTGGCGCGCCTGATTGCGCGAGCTGTCCACCACCAGATTCACCGACGCGGTGTGGCCCGCCGAGAAGTCCTGGGCGTAGTCCTCGGGCACCACCAGCACCGCGTCCAGCGAGCCCGCGCGGATCCGCTCCTCGTAGTCCGCGGGCGCTTCGGACAGATGCGCGCCGTAGCGCTCCAGGAAGGCCATGAGGCTCGGCGCGTGCGCGCGGCCCACCACCGGCAGCTCCAGCGGACGGTCCTGGCGATACCAGGAGGCCATGAGGTTGAACATCACCAGGAAGACGGCGGGGCCCAGCAAGGGCCAGAGCACCGCGGTCCCCAGCGCGCGCGTGTCGCGGAAGTGGTCCCGCAGCTCCTTGCGGAAGACCGTGCCGATCAGGCGTCTCATTCCATCAACCCCTGCTCGCTGCCGATGATGGACACGAAGGCTTCCTCCAAGCTGTCCTTGCCCGTGCGAGCCCGCAGCGCGTCCGCCGTGCCATCCGCGACCACGCGGCCCCGCGCCACCACGACGATGCGGTCACACAGCGCGGCCACCTCCTGCATGACGTGGCTGGAGAACACCACGCAGCAGCCCTGGGCCTTCAAGCGCCGCAGCAGCGCGCGCACCGCGCGGGTGCTCATCACGTCCAGCCCATTGGTGGGCTCGTCCAGGAGCACGTTGCGCGGGCCGTGCACCAGCGCGCGAGCCAGCGCCACCTTCACGCGCTCGCCCTGGCTGAAGCCCTCCGTGCGCCGGTCCGCGATGTCCTTCATGTCCAGCAGCTCCACCAACTCCGCCACGCGCGCATCGAGCGCCGCGCCACGCAGGCCGTGCAGCTCGCCGTAGTAGCGCGCGTGCTCGCGGGCGGTGAGGCGCGGATAGAGACCGCGCGCGTCCGGAAGCACGCCCAGCGCGCGCCGAGCCGCCTCGGGGTCGCGCACCACGTCCACGCCGTCCACCTGCGCCGTCCCGCTGTCGGGCCGCACCAGCGTGTAGAGCATGCGCATCGTCGTCGTCTTGCCCGCGCCGTTGGGCCCCAGCAATCCGGTGATGACGCCATCCGCCGCGGTGAAGGACACGTCCTCCACGGCGGTGACGGCGCCGAAGCGCTTGTGCAGATGGATGGCTTCAATCATGGCGAGCGGTTCTCAGGGCACGGGACCCGCGAACGAGGTGAAGAAGGGAGGCCGCTTCAGATTCGCGCCGCAGGTGGAGGTCAGCCCCTCCACGCTCCCCCGCGACAGCACCTCCGACATGAGCGTGCGCGCGCAAGCCGCGGCCACCGTGTTGTGGCCCACGCCCGGCACCACCACGTGCAGCGAGTGGCTCAGCGTGCGCTTCGCCTCCTCGGCCCACGCGGGCGGCGTCACGGGGTCCAACTCACCCGAGAGCAGCAGCGTGGGAACAGCCGACACCACCGGCTCGCGATAGCCCGGCACCAGCGTCGCCTTCGGCCAGCGCGAGCAGACCTCCAGCACCGAGCGCGGCGAGTCCGCGCCGAACCACGTGCCCCGCGCCTCGCGCTCGGCGTCCGCCACGGTGAAGAAGGGCGCGTCCTCGGCGCAGACCACCGCGAAGAAGAGACCGGGGCTCATCGACTTCTCCAACGCGCGCCCGCCGCCCAGCGCCAGCGCGACCAGCGGCGCCCAGTCCTCGCGCGTCGCGCGGTCCAGCATCAGCGGCACCAGCGCGGCCTGGTCCGGGCTGTACAAGAGCGAGAACACCTCCGCGAGGAAGGCGCGGCGCGTGAGGGTGAAGTCCTCGGGAACACCCGTGAGCGGGTGCGCGACGCGGGCCTTCGCGGGCGCGGCCTCCAAGCGCGCGAGCAGCGCCTCCGTGCGAGCACGCAGCGATGGATACGCCGCCGAGCACGTCACATCCTGCTCACACTGAGACAGCAGCGCGTCCAGCGCATGCTGCCCATCGCGCGCGGCATACAGCGGCAGATACAGCCCCATGGGCGCCACGCCATCGAGGATGGCCGTGCGCACGCGGTCCGGATGCTGGCGCATGTAAACAAGCGCGGCCCGCGTGCCGTAAGACACTCCCCAGAGATTCACCCGCGCATAGCCGAGCGCCTGGCGCACGTCGTCCAGGTCATCCATGGCGATGGAGGTCGTGTACAGGCGCACGTCCGCGTCCCACTTCGCGCGGCAGCGCTGCATGGCCTCGGCGTCACCGCGGTCATCGAAGCGCGCGGCCAGCGAGGACTGCGAGCCGCTGAGCGCGTCACACCGCAGCGGGTTCGAGTCCCCCGTGCCGCGCTGGTCCACGAGCACGATGTCGCGATGGCGGCGGATCTGCTCCAGCACCGGCAACACACCGGAGCGCGAGGCCGCCTGCCCCGGACCTCCCGCCAACACGAACAGCGGATCCGCCTCCGCCTCCGCGGACAGCGCGGGCACCACCACCACGTGCAGGGGAATCTTCCGCCCCGTCCGCGCGGCCCGGTCCTCGAAGACCTCATAGGTCCCACACTGGGCCGGCGCCGAGGTGCCCTCCAGTCGGCACGGGGTCAACCGCACCCGGCGCTCGCCCTCCACGCTGCCCGACGGGCGCGCGCACGCGGCCACCGCCAAGGCCCCCAGGACGAGGAGCCCCAACGCCCACAGCCCTCCACCCCGGCGATGCGAGACACCCAAGGGCGCGGCGCGAGGTGGATGCAAGCGGGGGTGCGAATTGATGCCACCTGACACGGGCGTCGACCTCCATCGCGGAGCGGGGACACGCCGCATAGCATCGCCCCACGTCTCGCGCACCTGCCGCCCCCGCCTCCTGCCCTTGAATCCCGAGCCACCGCGGTCCGTCGGTGGTACGCCCATGCCCATGAAGAAACGCTCGCTCCTGGTCCTGTTCGTTCTGGCCGTCACGACGCTCGCCGGCTGCGCATCGCTCCAGAACCTGATGAAGAACGCGTTCAAGAAGCCGCGCATCAGCTTCAAGACCGCGCGGCTCGCGGACGCCTCGCTGTCCAACGCCACCGTCAACCTGGTGTACGAGGTGGAGAACCCCAACAGCTTCGGCCTGGAGCTCGCCTCGGTGAGCTACGCCTTCTTCGTCGAGGGCAAGCAGGTGGTGGCGGGCTCGCCGCCCAAGGGCCTGGACCTCAAGGCCCACGGCAAGAGCGAGCTGGTCTTCCCCGCCAACGTGAAGTTCGCGGACATCGTCCCGGTGGTGGAGACGTTCCTCAACAAGGATCAAGCCGCGTACAAGGCGCAGGGCAGCGTGGGCATCCAGACGCCCATCGGCGTGCTGACCTTCCCCTTGGAGAAGGAAGGCACCTTCGAGGTGCCCAAGATTCCGCACGTTGAATTCCAGGCGCCACACATCACCCAGGTGGGCCTCACCAGCGCCACGGTCGAGTTCCCCCTGGCCATCACCAACCGAAACAGTTTCGCGCTGCCCATCGCGGGTATCACCGGCGCCCTGAAAGTCGCCGGCGCGGACGTCGGCACCCTGTCCACCGGGAACCTGGGCACCCTCGACGGCAGCGGGACGCGCCAGGTCCGCCTGCCCCTCACCATCAACCTGACCCGCGCCGCGGCCGCCGCCCTGGCGGTCCGAGCCGGCGGCAATACACAGGTGCGTCTGGACGGCCGGCTGACCTCCGACGCCCAGTCCGTGCCCCTGAACCTCACCCAGCTGGTCAACTTCATTAAATAGAAAGCCCGACCTGAGACGAGGCGAGCGGGGAGTCCCCCGCTTGCGGAGTTGTCCTCGGCTTCAGGAGCCGTTAGCGTTGCGGCGCCCACCGGGGTGTCAACCATGAGACGAATCCTCTTCAAGTCCAAGATTCACCGAGCAACCGTGACCCAGGCGGACCTGGACTACGAGGGCTCGGTCACCATTGACCGGAACCTGCTGCGCGCCTCCGACATCCTTCCGTACGAGAAGGTTGCCATCTGGAATGTCACGCGCGGGACACGACTGGAGACCTACGCACTCGAAGGTGAGGCGGGCTCCGGTGTTATCTGTATCAACGGTGCCGCTGCCCACCTGAACCAGCCGGGCGACCTCGTCATCATCGCCACCTTCGCGGAGGTCGAGGAGTCGGAGCTGGCCGGTTGGAAGCCCACCGTCGTCTTCGTGGACGCGAAGAACCGTCAGGTCAACGGCATCACCGAGGAAGTCCCCGGTCCTGCCCGCCGTAGCGCCTGAAAACCTGTGTGCTTTGCCGGGCCCGAGGGGTCTGCCATGCTCCTCGCCGTTCTCTTCTTCCAGAAGGGCGCGCGTCAGGCGCGGGCCCGGAGGCACTGATTCGATGAGGCGGATGTGGATGGGCGTCGGCGCTGGCGCGCTGTGGCTGTCGGCCTGCACTCACGATTCGTCCTTCCGACGAGACCCCAACGACGAGGATGCCCTCACCACGAACATCCCCGTCGTGAAGGCGCCCGCCTCGAGTCGCTGTGCCGCGCACGGCAAGTCCTCCGTGCGCGCTTCGTGTGACGAAGCCCTCTATCTGGGAACCGAGTACACCCGCCGGCTCGCCGTGGGTGACGAGGTGTGCCTCGAGGGTGGCTATGGCGAGCAGGTGGGCCCCGCCTGCAAGGCGCGCGCGGCCATCATCGACACTGACACCAACATGGTGAAGCTCGAGGTGCGGAGCGCCAAGCCGGACTCGCGTTGGTTCAACGCGGAGATGCGGCACGCCTGGTACGAAGAAGGCGCGTTGGTGGACCTCTATCTGGCCGAGCGGGGTTACTAGAAGGACCGTCCGCGCTCCGAGGAGAGGCACATGGCAATCTACGATTCCGTGACCGAGCGACTCCGCTTCATGAAGAAGCTGTCGCCCGCTGAGCTGAAGAAGCTCGCGTCGATGCGGCTGTCGGACCTGGTCCAACAGGAGGTCGCGCGCGCCAAGGTGCGCGTGGCGAACCTGGAGAAGCGCTACCCCTCCGCGGCCACGCGCGAGCTGGCGCAGCGCCTCATCGACGAGAAGAAGAACCTGGCCAGCATGGTGGGCGGCATCAGCGGCGTCTTCGGCCTCGTGTCGCTGCCCGCGGACCTGCTGTTCATGGCCTACCTCCAGCTCGTCCTCCTGACGGACGTCGCCACGCTCTACAAGGCGAACCTCAAGACGGAGCGAGCGCGCGGCGAGCTGTTGGACCTGTTCGGCTACGCCAACGGCCTGGGCCCGCTGCATCGCACCGGACCCAAGGTGATGGGCAAGCTGGCGGCCATCATGCTGGAGCGCGGCGGCATGGCCACGCTGGGACGCGCCATGCCCCTCGTCGCGGCGCCCATCACCGCCTACTTCAACAACCAGCACATCCAGATGGTGGGAGAGCAGGCGCTGCGCTTCTACGAGGGCTTCGACAAGGCTCACGCCAAGGCGAAGGTCCATCAGCAGAAGAAGGCGACAGGAAGCTGACGCGGCACCGAGGCCCTCCCCTGGGCCGTCGGACCGATATGCCACCTTGAATGTGGCGTTGTGGAGGGGCGGGACATCCAGTCCCGCGATACGGGTCGCCAGGGCATCCGCGGGCCGGCGGGGAGCCCAGGCCCCCGAGAGATGGAGACATGAAGATGTCGGAACTCTCGGCGGAAGTGCGGGTGCAGGTGGCGCGGCTGCGCAACCTGCTGGTGGATGTTGCCCGCTGTGGTGCGCTGGCCAGTCCGCTCTCGTCCCTGCCCCATGCAGACGTAGAGCCCTTGGAGCTGCAGGCCCTGTGGTGGCTCCGAGCGGAGAGCCTGCTGCCCGTCAACGTCCTCGCGGACCGCCTGGGAGGCATGGCCATGCCTCGCCTGAGCCGGCTGCTCGACCGGCTGGAGGATGCCGAGCTCGTGCGCCGTGAGCGCTCGGTGCGCTACGACCGGCGCCGCGTGCGCGTGCGGCTCACCGACAAGGGCCGCGCCCTCGCGGACGAGGCAGACTCCGTCGTCCAGGAGCGCATGGCCAAGCTGCTGTCGCCCCTCGGCGGAGAGGTGCGCAGCGCGCTGGTGGACATGCTGGAGCTGTGGGTGGAGGCGCTCGGACACAAGATTCGCGCGGACGAGCTTGCCGCCAACGAGAACGCCGAGTGCGAAGAGGCCCCTCCCGCCCCCGTGGAGTTGACGGACGGCGTGGAGCTGGCTGCCAGCCCCGCCTGAGGACCGCGAGTCCGGTCCTCTACCACCGCACCTCGATGCGCCCGGACCGCAGGCACTCCGCCGCGGCCTCGCGCTCCCATGGCGCGTGTCCACTCGCGCCCACCTCCACGTGAAGCGCGCCCCCCTTCACCCGGCCCAGTCGCCATCGGCCCTCCGCGTCGGTGTGTCCGCGCAGCGGCGGCAGCGAGGCCACCTCTCCCACCGCGGTCACCTCGGCGCCGTACACCGGCCGCCCTCCTTCGGTGACCTGCACCTCGCAGGGCACGCCCTCCTCTCCCAGTCGAGGTGAGACCGCGACCTCCGAGTCCCCTTCGTTGAGCGCGACAGCCGGGCTCGGACTCACCGCCACGGGCGAGGTCGCGATGAGCACTCGGTATGTCCCCGGCGAAGTGAGCGACACCGCGAGGCCCTCGGGCTCCGGGAGAAACGCCTCCGCCGCCACGTCACGCCACGCCCCCGCTTCGTCTCGGCGCTGCAACGCGTACACGGGAAAGGGCGCCTGCGTCCGCGTCGCGAGCTGTCCTTGCGTGAAGCCATCCAGTTGCAAGAGCAACCAGCGATACACAGGCACCTTCCACACCTCCTCCGCCTCCGTGCGGCCAGCGGTCGGGGTGAAGGTGAAGGCCCAGCGCGCGGGCGCCACGGGTCGGCCTCGCGAGGGCTCGGGCACCCGCAGCGTGAAGCGAGTGGGCCGCCACGCGGGCAGCTCCGGCGCGAGGAAGCGCCCATCCGACGCCACCGCCAGGGTACGTCCTCCAGGCAGCTCCACCACCGCGTCGGGCGGCGCGCGCGACGAGTCCCCCAGCAGCACCCGGCCATGCAACGTCACCGTGCCCGCCACGCCCCCGGGAAACAGGCGGTCCGCGTCCAGCGTCACGGGCTCGATGCGGCCCTCGCGCAGCGGCACCTCCACGGGCCCCGCCTCCTGTCCCGAGCGGGCCCGCAACCACAAGCGCACCCGTCGATCCGGGGGCAGCGGCGCGAGCACCGCGTCCTGCCCTGACGAGACAGGCAGCGGCGAGCCATCCCGCATCGCCGCCGCCAGCGCGGGCGCCGCCAACCGCACGAAAGACAGCCACGCGCTGGCCCGCTCAGCCTCGGCCGGCAGGGGATCCACGCCGCGCTCCACGCGGAGGGAGAAGGGCCCTGCGTCGGCGTGGGTGCTCAAGAGCCGCACCCGCACACCCGTGGGCGGCGTCGCGCGCAGCACGCCCAGGTCCACCTCACCCGAGCGCGGCGGCTCCCCCGACATCCAGTCCCCGGACCAGGAAGTCCCATCCTCTTCCCACGCGAGCACGCGGTAGCGCGGCGCGGAAGGCACGTCCACGGGCCCCACCTGACCACCGCCCGCCGTGGGCGCCACCGCGACGGGCGACCACGTCGAGACATTGGCCAGCTCCTCCAACCGCGACGGGCCCGCGCGCTCCCCCTCGCGCTGAGCGCGCTCCCAGGTGAGCCGGTCCGCCTCGGAGATGAAGGCCACGCCCAAGCGCGCCTCACCTCGGAACGGATGGTCTCCGGCCAACGTCGCGCGCAGGCGAAGTCCCGAAGGCACGGACGCATCGACGCGCGGCGAAGGCGCGGTCGCGACCGGCGGGGCCGAGGGCTCGCTCGGAAAGACACCCTCGGCGCGACGAGCAACAGGCAGGGCGAGCCATCCCGCGAGCAGCAGGAAGCCCACCCCCACACTCAGCAGCGCGATGAGACGACCGCGCCTCAATCCGTGTCGCCGGTGGAATACAAAGACATCCACACCGGCGCGTGGTCCGAGACACGCGTCACGAAGTCCAAGGTGTCTTCGACGTAATCGCGACCGGCGCTGGAGAACTCCGTCACGTACGCGTCCTGCAACCAGAAGTGGTCATACGCGCTCGCGAAGCCGCCCGAGGAGTTGAGCGTGGTGGGCGTGTTCAGCTTGCACGACACGGCCGGGACCGTGGCCTTCAGCGGAGCCCAGGCCGCCGCGGTGCCCGCCTGGTTGTGGTCGCCCACGAGGATGACATCCTGGTCCGTGCCGCTCTCGGACTGCACGGCCTCGAACACCGGCTGGATGGCCATGGCCTCCGCCTTGCGGTCCGCTGTCGTGCCGAACACGGTGTGCCAGTTGAGGAACGTGTAGTCCTCGCCCGTGGGCACGTGACGGACCTTGACGATTTGAGGCTCGCGCTCGAACACGTCGTCCACGTCATCCCAGACCGTGGAGGACAGCAGCTCCACCGTGTCCGCGCGGTACAGCACCGCGTAGGACTCCTTGTAGGACGAGCGCCCCAGCGCCGGCGTCACCACCGCCGTCCACGCCACCCCCGACACCTGGGTCAGCGATTGCGCGATGCCCTGCGCCGCCGAGGCGTACATCACCTCTTGCAGGAACACGACGTCGCAACCCGCGCTGGACGTGCTCGTGGAGCCGAACTGGTTCCAGATCTGCTGGGCATCATCCAGATAGGTCTGCTCCGCGGCCCACCCCTCGTGCCGCAGGTTCCAGCTCACCACCCGCAGGTACGAGCCCGCGTGCGCGAGCGTGGGTACCACGAACACAGCCGACACCACGGCGCACAACACCCACGACGGCAGTCGCATGAACAGGAACCTCATCCGATGGGCCCAGGACATCGGCACCCATCTTCTGAATCCCCTGCTCGGCCAGCAATCCTCTTTCTCGCAACAACACGCAATAGCGGCCAGACAAGAAGGGCCGGAGCGGCGGTGCGCGTTGCGTCAGAGGGAGAGTCTCCCGCGACCGTCCGGGCCCGCGGGAGTCTCGGAGCGCGTCAGGCCTTGGGGGGCTCGTTCGCGCGTCGCTCGGCCATCTCGCGGCGGACTTCATCCATGTCCAGGGCGCGGACCTGACCAATCAGGTCCTCCAGCGCCGCGGCCGGGAGCGCTCCCGGCTGCTCGAACAGGAGGATGCCGTCGCGGAACATCATCAGCGTCGGGATGGAGCGAATCGCGAACGCGCCCGACAAATCCGGCTGCGCGTCCGTATCAATCTTCCCGAAGACGATGTCCGCGTGCTTGCCGGACGCAGCCTCGAAGGTGGGCGCGAACGCGCGACACGGGCCACACCAGGCCGCCCACCAGTCCAGGATGACGATGCCCTTCGACACCGTCTCCTTGAAGTTATCCTTCGTGATTTCCACCGTCGCCATGACGGACCTTCCTTCCCGGGGAACCCGGGGGCTGTGCTAGCGGACCTCGAGCAGCTCCACCTCGAACAGGAGCGTCGAGTTGGGCGGGATGACGGGCGGGTAGCCGCGAGCGCCGTAGCCCATCTCAGGAGGAATGGTGAGCTTGCGCACACCGCCCACCTTCATCCCGGCCACGCCCTTGTCCCAGCCCTGGATGACCTGACCCGCACCGAGCTTGAACGTGAAGCCCTGACCGCGGTCCCGGCTGCTGTCGAACTTGGAGCCATTGGTCAGCGTCCCCACGTAGTGCACCGTGACGGACTTGCCCGCCGTCGCCTCGGTCCCCGTGCCCACCTTCACGTCTTCCAGCTTCAACGTCATGCTCGCGGCTCCTCTGGATTCAACGCCGAAAGGCCCACTCTAACGCGGAGTCTCGGCGGCCGCCGCTCCCAAGCGAGCAGCGACGCGGCCCCGTTGGATTCCGGGCACCGCGCCGCTGTCTCTACCAGGGAACTCGCCGGGGCTGGCGCCTAGAACGTACCGCCCAGGTTGAGCGTGCCCGCGTAGCTGCCACCCCCGCTCAAGTCACCGCCGCCCGAGGAGATATCCGGGGCGAACTGCTTGTCGAACAGGAGGTTGTAATTGACGCGCGCGTCCGCGGTGAAGTGGCCCACATGGCCTCGCAGACCCACGCCCACCGGCACGTTGCCCACCGTGTCGTCCTTGAAGCCCAGCGACTGGCCGCCACGGAAGTGGTAGTTGCTCACGCCAATCCCTCCCAGCACATACGGCTGCCACGCGCCCGGAGTCACCGCCAGGGTCAGCGCGGCCTGGCCACCGTTGCGGACCAGGTCCGGGCCGCTGACGCCCACGTTGGTGTTGTCACGCGACTTCACGTCGTTGAGCGCGCCCGTGTAGCCGACCTCCACCCCCAGCACCGAGTTGGGACGGATGGCCGCGGACACGCCCGCCGTCGCGCCCGGCTGGATTTGCGGCGCCAGCGCGCCCGTGTAGCCCTCCACACCAGCGCCCAGGAGCACCGTGACGCCGGTCTCCTTGTTCTTCTTCTCCTTCTCCGGCTTGGGCGGCTCCACGTTCACGACCTGCGTGTTCGAAGGCCGGTAGTCCGGAGGCGGCTGGGCCAAGCCACTGCCGCCCGTGCCGCTCTCACCGGAGAGGCTCCCCTGCTGCGACTTCGGGTAGCTCTCCGACTGGCCTTGCGGCGGCGGGGGCGGGGGCGTCGGCGGCGGCGCCTGCATCATCGGCTGGGCGGGGGCAATGGACCCACTGTTCCCCTGGAACTCCGAGCCGCTGCCTCCCGTGCCGCTGCCACCCACGCCAGCGCCCGAGTTCTGGTTCACGGGCTCGCACCGGTAGGGCACGTTCATATACATCGTGCCCGGCGAGCCCTGGCTCGCGCCGCTCGGCATCGCGCTGGAGGAAGCACTGCTGGTGCTGCTCCCTTGCGAGTCGCTGCTGCCACTGCCACCCACGCCCGAGTCCTGCTGCATGGATGGGTCCTGCGCCTGCGGCTCGATGATGAGGCTGTCCTCTTGGACATCCACATCGGGCGCCTGCGCCACGACCTTGTCGGCATCCTTCGCGCGGTCCGCTTTCACCTGCCCCGGAGGACAATCCGCGGCCACCGCTCCCGACCCATACATGAGCGCCGCCAGCACGCCCGACAGAATCGCTGCTTTCATCCCGACCTCCATCGTCGAATGACTGACGAGAAGGTTGTTGCCGGCGGAACATCCGACAAGGCACACCCAGCCCCGAGGGATGAGCGCTGGCCGCTCGCCCGAGGGGCGGGCGGTCAGACGTGGCGCGGGACCGACATCACAGCGAGCGGGCGCACGGCGGGGCCGAAAACTAGGCGTCTTTCAGCCACCCGCTGCCGGTGACGACAGGCAATTGCAGAGCGCGCTCGCGGTCCAGGTCCAGGTTGCCAATGTGCAGCGACAGCGGCGACTGCACCCACTTGTAGATGGACTGCTGGAACAGTCGGACGAACTTCTCCACATAGGCCGCGGCGCGCGAGGCCTCGACCTCCGGGAACATGGCCGCGAGCGCCGTGCGCATCTCCGAGGGCGTCAGCTTCTCGCCCGCGTACAGGTAGAAGCACGCGTCGAGGATGGGGAAGGGCATCAGCTCCTCCTCGCCCATCTGGTTGTGCGCCAGCTCCGGACCGGCCGGCTTCGCCAACACCTTGCGGATGCCCTCCAGGCCCGTCGTCTCCAGCAGGTAGTCCAAGAGGTACATCACCACCGTCTTGGGGACGTTGGCGATGACGGCGAGCGCGCCCATGAGGTCACCGCCAATGGTGGTGTAGCCCACGGACTTCTCACTCATGTTGCCCGTCTGGAGGAAGAGGCCGCCGCTGGAGTTGCTCCAGTTCCACATGCGCTGCGCGCGCAGGCGGGCCTGGATGTTCTGCTCGGTGAGGGGGCTGATGGGCGTGTCGCCGAGCATCGTCTTCGTGACGGCGAGCTCGCGCGCGAAGGCCTCTTCGATGGACACCACCTGGAACGGCACGCCCAGCTCGCGCGCGATGGTCTCCGCCGCGTCGCGCGTCTGCTGACTGGAGTACGGGCTGGGCATGTAGAAGGCCTGGAGCAGCGAGCCCGGGTTCTGGGGCCGCACCCGCTTCGCGTAGCGATGCGCGATGAGCAGGGTCAGCAGCGAGTCACGTCCGCCGGACAACGCAATGCCTAGCAACTTGAAGGCGCGCGTCTTCTCGAAGTAGTCGCCCACGCCCAGGGCGAGCGCGTCGAGCACGTCCTCACACAAGGCCACGCGCGCCGAGCGGCGGGTGTCGGGGCCGGGCAAGAAGAAGCTGCGGTGAGGCGGCACGGGATAGGTGAGTGACTCTCGGCGCGAACGCACCGCGCCCGTGCAGTCCACCGTGGGCACCTGGGACTTGCCCGAGGCCAACCAGGCCTCGCGGTCCACGCGCCACGTGGTGGCCTCGGCGCGCAGGCGCACGGTGCGGTCCAGGTCCACCACCGCGGAGGCGTAGCCCTCCTGGAAGCGCGGCGTCTCCAGCACGTGCCGGCCGTTCTGGTTGAGGAAGCCGCCGCCGTCGAAGATGAGCCCGTCGTTGCTGCCCACGGCGTTGGCGTAGGCGATGGTGCACTGATGGTCGGAGGCGCGCGTGGCGATGAGTTCGCGGCGCGTCTCCACGTAGCCGATGCGGAAGGGCGAGGCGGAGATGTTCACCACCAGCTCGCCGCCCGAGTAGGTGCGGCGGCGCATGGGGCCATCCGCGCTCCAGATGTCCTCGCAGACTTCGGGGGCGAGCACGCCGAAGTCGAAGCGGAAGACGTAGTCGCCCAGCGGGATGCCGCGATGGACCTCCGCCATGCCCGGCTGGCCTCGGCCGTAGGTGCGGCCCTCGTAGAAGATGTTGTAGGTGGGCAGCTTCTCCTTGGGCACGAGGCCCAGCACCTTGCCGCCCGCGACCACGGCCGCGCAGTTGAGGCGCACGCCCTGGTGAGGCACGCCCACGCCGAGCACGAACGCCGTGGGGAACGCGGCGGTCTCCTTGGCGAAGCGCTCCAGCTCGGGCCACTGGTGGTCCATGAAGCCCTGCCACTGGACCAGGTCCTCGGCGGGGTAGCCAGAGATGAGCTGCTCCTGGAAGACGCCCACCGTCACCTGCTCATCCGCCATCCGTCGGGCGAGCGCGAGGGCCCGGTCCACGTTCTGGGCGAAGGCGCCCACGGTGGTGTTGACGCTGGCGATGCCAATCTTCACGAGCCGCATGGTGCGTCGATTCCTTCATGCCGCCGCGCGAGGGAGCGGGCGGTCGCTGACGTTGAGGGCCCCAGCAATGCCCGGGACGGGCGCGGAGGCAAGCCCCGAGGCACGCCCCGTCAGTTGAGCGGGCCGCTGGGCCGCATGGGCTGGAGGCGGCCGATGAGTTCGCCCACGTCCTCGAGGACCATCTCCAGTCGGCGGCGCACGTTCAACTCTTCCAACAATTCCTGGCGGCGTTCGGCCTCGGGAATGACGGCGGAGGCGACCACGTCCGCGAGCATGCCGCCGGTGGCGCGCGCGGCCACGGGCAGGAGGTTCTCGGCGAAGGACGGCGGCACGCGTCCGGCGAGTTCGAACACGGCCTGACGGAGCTGCTCTTCCTCGGGGCCCGAGTAGGGCATCTCGGGGAGGACCTCGCCGCGGACCTCGCGATAGAGGTGCTCGGTGGTCAGCTCCTCGAGGCAGCGCACGCGGCTGATGCCTTGAAGGAGGATGTTGTAGCGCCCGTCCTCGACCTGTTCATCCCAGAGGATGACGCCGGCGCAGAGCATGGGCTGGAGCGAGGGTTTTCCCTCGTAGTTGCCCTCCCAGCCGGGGACGAGCTGCGCCATGGCCATGACGCGGTCGGTGGCGAGGGCCTCCTTCACGAGCGCGCGATAGCGAGGCTCGAAGATATGGAGGGGGATGACGGTGTGGGGGAACAAGACAGCGGAGGGCAGGGGGAAGACCTTGAGCGAGGCACGGGCAGCGCGCTCGACGCGTTCCTGGGCGGTCATCGGGGGCATCCTTCCTGAGTTGATAAGCTCCCGGGGCGCCGGTCGCATTTCAATCAAGCGCCAGCCCGGCCGCTCCTGGCAACCCACCTGGGAGAAGCCCCCGGAATCTCAAGGGATTCCGAGCCACCGCCCGCTCAAGCCTTGCGCAGAGCGGCAACGGTCTTCAGGACGTTCCAGAGCCCAAAGAACGCGGGCCCAGACTCCACCTCCATCACGATGTCCTCGCCCGTGCGGCGCTGAATCCGCAGCCAGCTCAGGGCGAGTTTCCCCTGAGCACCCGAACCCAGCGCGACACCGACATGCGCGGCGTCCGTCGTCGCATCCTCGACCTCTTCCCAGCGGATGGAGGTGACGCCATGTCCCCGGTCCAGCACGACGCGCTCGGTGGTGACGAGCAGCCACTCCCCCGGGCTCCGGCAGAACGCAATGACAGGCAGCTCTCCAGCATGCACAGAGGCACTCTCGACCAACCGGGTGCGCACATCCTCCGGGAAGTGACCGAACTCGCGTGTCGACGGCCCCTCCCCACCGGTTCGGGAGAAGATCCGAACAAGCCTCTGAGCTCGCGCTTCGGCACTGAGCATCGCCCCCCCCAAGCAGTCTTTCGTATCGCAGATGTCGCGGCGCACCCACCCCGCGACCGCGGCCCATGAAACACGACCAGCCGAACCATCAGATTGCCCGTCCGAGAGGCCTCATGCGAGACTCAAATTCCTGTCCAGCCACAGAACGCCGGAGCCGCCATGGCAAACTCGGTGGGAGTCAACAAGCTCTCCGTCATCACTCAAGACTCAAGTGGGGTCTCCGTCGCATTCCCAGACGTCTGCAAGACACCGAGTCCAGCTGGGCCCATCCCCCTCCCTTATCCGAACATCGCGAAGTCGTCGGATACGGCCAAGGGCACGAAGAAGGTATCGGTGGATGGCAACCCCGTGTGCGTGAAGGACTCGAACTTCAGCACGAGCACAGGCGATGAAGCGGGGACCGCAGGTGGCGGCGTCGTTTCAGCCAAGACCCAAGGCAAAGCCGAGTTCGTCAACTTCTCTTTCGACGTGCAATTCGAAGGAAAGAACGTCGCTCGCGCCATGGACCTGATGCTACACAACGACAAGAACACGCCCCCGTCGCCGGTCATGCAACCTCCCGTGGTCGCCGTAGGCCAAGGGTCGGGGAAGTGTAACTGCCTGATCTGCGACAAGGAAATCTAGGCGGCGCCTGCAGCATCCTGATGGAGGGGGACATGCATTCACGTGAGCAGGAAAATCAGCAGGCCACGCTCGACACGGATGAACCCATTCTCGGGAACCTCGTGGGCTGGGTCACAGGACTTGGAGCCAGAGGAGCCGTGCAGGTTGACTTCGAGGGCAACCACCGAGGCCCGATTGATGCGCGATTGGCGACGCCCGCGAATTCAGCCACGCTGCGCCTGGCCGTGCAGCAGCGCCAAGGGGTCGTCCTCTGCTTCGAGCGAGGACTTCCCGCACGCCCGCTCATCCTCGGCTTTGTCCAGGAGCCTTCGGAGACTCCCCTGCTGGATGAACTGCTCAGCGAGCCTCAGACGGGCACGTCCGAGCTGGTCGTCAATGGCAAACGATTCTCTCTGGACGAGATGGTGGGCGAAACCGCCGACGAGATCTCCCTGCGTTGTGGCAAGGCGAGCCTGGTCTTGCGACGCAATGGCCAGGTACTCATCCGCGGGGACGACGTGAAGATTGATGCTGGACGAGTACTTCGCCTGCGGGGAGGCAAGACTCAAATCAACTAGCGAGCAGGAACTCCTTCAACCAGCTCTTCCACCGAGCCCCCATCCTCGATTTGCATCATGGCGCCACTGCCTCCCTATCTTGCGCTCCCTATCGCCTGGGACACCTACGCAGCCCATCTCGACGAGGGCTCCTTCCTGTGGCGCCAGCGTTCGCGCGCGCTCGTGGGTCCGGACTACGTGCTCGACGAGGTGGCCGAGCTGGAAGGGAGACTGCTCGCTCATGTCGACGCCCTGGTACTCGGAGGTAGAAAGGTCGCCGCCCGATTGCTGGTGCCAGCCTTGGACCTGCACGACGAAACGGGTGTGGTGGAGGTTGCCACCCTCGCGATGCTGATGCAGGAAGACGCACCGGCTGCATCCATCGAGTCAGTGCTTCAACAAGTCTTGGAGGGGGACGAGGCGACATGCATGGCGCTCCGCCCAGCGCTGAGACTCATCGGCACAGAGTCCATGAAGCAGCGGCTGCTTCCTTTGCTGGATTCCGCGACAACGCCAGCTCTTCTGACAATGTCCGTGCTCGACCTCTTCGCAGCATGGCGAGTAGACCCCGGCCCCGTACTGCGCACCCTGTTGACGCATGAGGAGCCGGGAATCCGAGCTTCAGCCTTCCGCTGCGTGCGGACATGTCCTTCGCGATTGTCGGACGAGTCCTTGAGGTTGGGGCTACGTTCTTCACTTCCCGAAGTGAGAAACTCTGCCCTGGAGGCGGGACTCGTCGCGGGCATGCAACTCGCTTGGCATGAGTGTCGACACAGGGTGGAGACCCGCGACAGTTCCCCTGAACTCGCACTGTATGCCCTGGCCATCATGGGAGGACCAACGGGGCAAGCCTCCGTGCTCAATGCCCTGAAAGACACAGGGCTCCAGAGGCATGCCCTACGTGCACTCGGGCTACTAGGAACCGTAGAGGCTGCGGAGGCTGCACTGGCCCTCATGCGGACGGATGAGCTCGCGCCCCTGGCAGCCGAAGCATTCTCTACGGTGACCGGATGGAAGGTGGCGCCATCCGAGATCGAACCGGACCCACAGGCAATGAGCACCTCGAGAGAGCCCGCTGAACCGAGCCCCGAGGATGATCTCCCCCATCCAGATGCAGCCCAGGCGGATCATTGGTGGCGAACTCAAAGCCGCCGTTTCGAGCGCACAACTCGGTATGTGCTCGGACGCCCCTTTGGGCAGGAGACTCTCCTCGGCGCACTTCGAGAGAGCTCCATGTATCGCCGCCGTCCATTGGCACTGGCCCTCGCGTTGCGGACGCGGGGTGAATGCGTGCTCGATCTCGATGTCTGGGTGCGCGACCAGCACGCACAATGGGAGACCGCACGGAGGCTTCCTACGACACGGTTCCTTCGCTCACTGGAAGTGCTCCATGGTTGAGGTACCTTATCGAGGAGTAGTTGAGGGACGAGGATCATGAGAGTCCGCGTCCAAGCATTGGGCATGGTCTCGTGTCTCGGTGCTGCCACACCCGCCTGCGCTGCGTTTCGCGCCAATCTCTTTCAACCATCGCAGTCGCCCGACGCAGAGGTCGCGGAGCCAGGAGACGATACACCGCAGCCGGTCACGATCTGCAGCGCGCCGATATCCACGTTCGGGTTCAGTGGCGTCGGGAGACTCGTCGCGCTGACCTGTGAAACACTCAAGGATCTGTGCTCGCGCGTGGACCTCGCGACAATTGAACCAAGCACAGGCTTCTTCATCGCACTCCCGGATCCGTCCGAGCGAGGACTTGAACTCGGCGACTTGGACGAGTCGCTCCAGGACCGCTTGAATGGACTGGGAACGCGAGTGCTGACGCAGAGCCTGCGGAACCTGGGACTCTCCTGGAAGGGACCCTTGCGCTTCTTTGGCGGAGGACACATCGCATTCACTCAAGCCCTCCACGCAGCACAGGTCGAACTGATGCGTCGGAGCATGAAGGCCTGCGTGGTCATGGGGCTCGACTGCCTTGTGGAGGAGGACACGATTCAGTCGCTCGCCATCGACCAGCGACTGAAGTCTCCCGCACGCCCTACCGGACTTATCCCTGGCGAGGCAGGCGCGGCCCTCCTGCTCACGACGGAACCCCCGGTGAATGACTCTCGCAACAAGCCCGCCGTGGAACTTCGCGCGATCCGCTTGGGGGTTGAGGCGTTCTCACGTGGCGCAGACAAACCCTCTGATGGACGAGCACTGGCAGGATGCGCGCGCGATGCGCTAGCTGTGGACGGCCACATCCAGGGAACTCCTCTGCTGGTGAGTGACCACAATGGTGAGGAGTGGCGCGCGAGGGAGTGGGGAATGGCATTGCTTCAATTGCGAGCGCTGGGGCCGGCCTTCGACGCGCCCCCCACTTGGTATCCGGCCATCGGTTTTGGCGAAGTAGGAGCAGCCTCCGGCGCGGTAGGAGCTTGCCTGGCCATACGTGGGCTGGAGCGCGGGTATGCCCCCGCGACCTCCTGCCTCGTCCTGTCTTGTGCAGACGACGCTGGCCGCGCAGCATTCCTTCTGTCGGCGGAGCCTCACCCTCTCAACAAGGGAGCAAAGTCATGAGTACGGGTGAAGTTCGTCACGAACCCAATTCGGAATTGGCCAAGCGGCTCAACGACATCTACAAGCGCAACGCCAAGCGCAAGGACGAGAAGCGTTCGAAGGCCAAAGAGGAGAAGAAGAAGAAAAAGAAGGATGAGCCTCCGGCGCCCGCGGATGGGCACATCGACCCGAATGCTCCGCTCAAGGGCCTCCTGGCCAAGGGGGACAACTACGCGCGGCGGGGTTATCTGTACCTCAAGGCGCAGAATGGGCGAGGCGTATATCGCGACTTCAGCCATGCCCACCTGGAGGAAATCCGGGACATGGTGAAGGAGCGGGCGGAGTTTCCCGGGGGGCCGAAGGAGAACTTCAATCCGACATATACCCAGCAGCATCCCTACCCCTGGGAAGCACATCACATGCTGCCGGGTTCAGCATTCTATTACGAGATGAAGGATGGGAAACCCGCCTTCACTTACAAGCAGATTCGGCTGATTCTCGTATCCGAGTACAACATCAATCACGGCCACAACGTCATCAACCTGCCGTCCGAGGACTGGGCCGTGCCAGTCCACGCACTCATCTGCCACCCCAGCGACCATGCCGCCTACACCATGCGGATCATGGACGAAATGCGAAAGTTATCCGCCAAGCTCCAACAGACCATCGACAGCATCAAGGACCATGGCAATCTCCCCGAATTGATGTTCGAGGAGCTGAAGGCGCTTGAAGAGGACTCCTGGGAATTTCTCGTTGAGCTGAGTCGGGCCATTGTCGCGGCCAAGGTCGCGGGTGTGCGCTTTACCGGAGCCGGCTCCGAACACGTCCGCTACGCGAACAAGGACGGCACGACCCAATACGACTGGGGCAGTCTCTGGTAGGAAGCGAACACCCATGAATTACTGGATCCTGAAAGCAGAGTCAGCGGACGGCGGCATCATTGATGCGCTTCCCAAGGACAGTCCAACCCACTGGAAGTTCAGCACCGGAGAGCCACTGGGCCGGCAGTTCCCGGCCGGCGGCAAGGTCTCTTTCTCCGACCACTTCCCGGATCGACGCAAGGTCTACGACTTCGTCCGCAATACGGTCGGAGTGCTGCTCGTCTCCCCCCGTGTGAAGCAGGTGCTCGACGAATTGAGGGTGGAGAACGTGGAGTTTCTCCCCGTCACACTGTGCGACCACCAATGGAACCCCGTCGCAGACGGATATGGCCTTCTCAATGTCCTCGGAGCCCAGGACGCCATTGACATGGAGAAGTCGAAGTATCGGATGAGCAACCTCGTGAAGACGGACATCGCGAGGATGAAAAACTTGGTGCTGACCGAGAACCAGATCGACCCCAAGGCAGACATCTTCCGCGCCAAGCACATGATGGAACTCATCCTCGTCTCGGGTCGCGTCCTCGAAGCACTCGAGAAGGCGGGCGTGACTGGGCTCAAGGCACTTCCAGCCAACGGCTACAATGAAATGGCCGTGGGATAAGAGTCACTCTGGTCACGGAGGAGAATGAGGTGACTCGACTTGCTGCACTGCGGAATGACTCGGGGCGAGCCGTCCAACGGGTGCTGCGTTCATTTGATCCTCTCGCCAACCGGGAGTCCCTCATTCGTGACGTGGAGGAACTGTGCGTCCATTTCCACGTCATTGCGGTTGCCACCTTACTGGTGGATGGGAACCCCCAGGGTTTCTTCCTCAACTTGTGCCGGGCAGGAGAGAACTGGCGACGGCTGCTGAAGACCCTGCGTGCGAGGGGACTTCCGATGCCTGCGTCACGACACACCGCGCCACTCGCGGGCGCCCTCACCGCAGGAGACTGGGCGCTCGCGGAACAACTGGCAGCACTCTCCGAAACGCGCTGGATTCCTGACGAGGAGTACAGAACGGAGCACGCCCAAGCCCAGCTCCTCTGCGCACTCGTCGGCCCCGGAACGCGTGACTCAGCCCTCGCGTGCGCCGAGTCCCTTGAGGCGCTGGGCGGCCCAGGAAACGAGCAGCGCGCCGCTTGTGCCAAAGCCCTGCTGGATGCTGATTCGGAAGCGTTCGTGACAGCCTTTCGCGCGGCCTTGCTCGTCCATAGCGAAGACGTAGAAAAGAAGGCCAAGCTCTTCACGACTCCCGTTACTCGCTTCGCCCCTCACCGCTCCATCTGGATGGAGGGACTCGCACTGCTGCGACTCGCGGAGCGCGCGGGGATTCCCACCTTCGACGAGGCCTTCCTCTACTGCCCACCCCTCGCGCGACTGCCCATGGCCGAGAGGTATTGCGGTGACTGGGTCCTCGCACTCGATCCGTAGTTTCCACTTCCGTCCATCTGCGCCATTCACCGCTCCGGGCTCCGGCAAAGCGCAGCGGAAGGCAGCTCCGCAGCGAGCACGGAAAGGCTCCGAGCTGCGGAGCTATCGAGTGAACCAGCGCGATGAGCCCGCTGCCAACTTGATTCAGGAGCGCGCCCTCTCCATCACGCCACCTTGCCCACCAGGATGGAGTAGGGGCTGTCCGTGGAGATGATGCGGTCCAGCTTGAAGCCCCCTTCGGCGAGCAGCACACCGTACTCGCCCTGTGTCCGCTCCCGGCCTCCCGTCAGCGAGAGCATGATGAGGTCCATCGCCACGGCCGGGTGGGGCTCGGGGCTCTCGGGCAGCATCATCTCCAGCACCAGCACCTCCGCGTGGGGCGGGGCCACCTCCCGGATGCGCCGGAAGATGGAGATGGCTTGCGGGTCCAGCCAGTCGTGGAGGACGTTGCTCAACAGGTACACGTCGGCGCGAGGCAGTGGCCCCACGAAGAAGTCCCCGGATTGGCCCTTCATGCGCGGATGCGTCAGCGCGTTCGCCACCACGTCCGGCAAATCGAACAGCGTGCCGCGCGCGCGAGGCGTGGCATCCAGAATCGCCGAGAGGATGTGACCCCGGCCTCCGGCAATATCCGCGATGTGCTCGTAGCGGTGGAAGTCCATCCCCTGGAGCACCGCGCCGATGGCCATGTGGGACTTGCTGTTCATCGCCGCGTCGAAGATGCGCGCCTCCTCCGGACGGGCCCGCAGGTACGGCCAGAGCCCTCCCGGCGACACCACGTCGCATGCGGTGTGCCCCGTCCGGAGCGTGCCCCCCAACACCCCCGCCGCGCTCCAGTTGATGTCATTGCCCATCATCAACACGAGGGACCGCTGGGATTGAGGGTGGTTCTCCTTCAGGTGCTCGGAGGCGTCCGTGTGCGCCCACCCGTTGCCGCGCCGCTCGAACACCCCATTCGAGGCCAGCATCCGCATCATCCGATGGAGCGAGTCCGCATGGGCGCCCGTGGCCCGCGCCAACTCCTCGGAGCTCATGGGGGTGTTTCCCAGGACGTCCGCCACCCCGAGCTGCGTCACGAGGTGCAGACACCGGGGCGCGAAGTATCCGACGCACAGGCTGAACAGGAACGCAGGGGCTGGAATCGCTGGCATGATGACTCCCGTCGACAAGCCATGACCTGTCTGCGATTGCCACCCTACTCACTTCTCACCAGTGCCCAGCGGCCCTCAAACCTGGGTGTCGCTCAGCCGACACTCACCCGAGATGCGGGGCCTTGCCCTGTCCGCAAGGCCCTCACGCCCGCAGGTTCACTGCGACGCCCGAGCAATCTCCGTGGGGCTCATGCCCAGGAAGCGGCGCAAGCAGCGGGCCATGTGACTCGAGTGCGAGAAGCCCGCCTCCAGCGCGATCTCCGTCAGGCTCAGGCGCCCTTCCATCAAACGCAGCCGCGCTCGCTCCACGCGACGCTCCAGCACGAAGCGATGCACCGGCATCCCCGTGGCCTGTTTGAACAGCGGCTTGAAGTGAGACACGCTGAACCCCGCCACCCCCGCCAGCTCCACCAGCGTCAGGTCCTCGTCCAGGTGCGCCTCGATGTACTCGACCACCTGGCGCAGCCGCCACGCTGGCAAGGCGTGACGACGCTTGGGCTCCGAGGCCTCCGTGTGGGACTGCAACGCGAACAGCCGCGCGGCCAGCGCCGTCGCCAGGCTGTCCACGAAGAGTCTCCCACCCGGATATCCGTCGTGGTCCTCGGCCTGCATCATCCAGCCGATGCGCTCGACCTGCGGGTCCCGGATGTGGATGGCGGGATCCAACGCCGCCCCCTGCCCCCCCACCCCCGTGGCCTCCGCGACCTCGCGCATCAGCTCAGGCGTCAGCCGCAGGAGCAACGAGCGCGCCGGCGCCGACAACGTCCACCGCGTGCTCGACCCCGCCGGCACCACGCAGAACTGACCGTGGAGGCGCGCCCCCTGGCGCTCCGCGGTCCCCACGCGATACGTCACCGGGACCGGGTCGCCCACGTGCAGGCAGAGCACATGGCGGTCATCCACCGGCGAGTCGAATCGGCCGGACGGAACCGGTGACGTGAGCACGTCGAGCAATGGCATGCGCCCCGGTCCAAGGCTCTTCAGCAACGTGGCTGGCAGGCTCGGGTAGCACGAGGGTCGATCGGTCATCGCAGGAACCTTCCTCATCGGGCTGCCGGGCTGCAACACGGAAGATCATCCGTTTGTGCCCGCGAACAGCCAGATATGCGCGCGCCGAAATAACCTCGCTGCAACTATTGGCGCGTTCTCTCCCCCCTGGAGCACGCCTCATGAACCACCGATTCTTCCTCAAGTTCGCGGGTATCGCCTTGGCGGTCAGCACGCTCGGCGCCTGCGCATCACACCCGGAGTCGCACTCTACCCCGGCCGGCGTCAGCGCGGCCCAGGTGACGGACGCGGCGGCCTGGCGCGCGGCGCGGCGCTTCGCCCCGCTCTCGTTCGGAAAGATTGCCTACGTGGAGCGAGGCACGGGCGACGCGGCCGTTTTCCTCCACGGCGCCCCTCTCAACGGCTTCCAGTGGCGCGGCGCCTTCGACCGGTTGTGCAACGTCCGGCGCTGCATCGCGCCCGATTTCATGGGCCTGGGCTACTCGGAGGTCCCCGCGTCCCAGCCGGTGGCCGCTTCCGACCAGGTGGACATGCTCGCGGCCTTCCTTGACTCGCTCGGCGTCTCCCAGGTCGACATCGTGGCCAGTGACAGCGGCGGCGCGGTCGCCCAGCTCTTCCTCGTGAAGTACCCGCAGCGGGTCAAGTCGATGCTCTTGACGAACTGCGACACCGAGCCCAACAGCCCGCCGCCCAGCGTCATGCCAATCATCGAGATGTCTCGCGCGGGGACGCTCGCGGACTCGACCGCGGAGTGGCTCACCAACCCGGACAAGGCTCGCGCGACGTTCGGCGCGGGCGTGTTCGAGCATCCCAGTCAGCTCACCAACGAGATCGTCGAGTTCTACGCCGCACCCATGGTGAGCTCGCCGCTGCGCAGGGAGCAGTATCACGCCTTCCACCGGGCGCTGGCCCCCAACCCGCTCGCGGGAATCGAGGCGAAGCTCAAGCGCACGCACGTCCCGGTCCGCATGGTCTGGGGCGCGAGCGACACCATCTTCCCGGTCGCGGATGCGCAGTACCTCGACCGCACGTTCCCCGGCTCCCAGGGCATCCGCTTCGTGCCGAACGGCAAGCTGTTCTTCCAGGAGGAGAACCCCGACATCATCGCCGAGGAAGCCCTCCGTCTGTGGAAGGTGAAGTGAAACAGACGAGCCGCTCCGTCCTGAGAGGAGCGGGCCCGTCTGGCATCTCCTCCAGCTCCGCTCAGGGGCTGGGGCGGCAGTAGCCTCGAGGATAGGCGTAGCAATAGAAACCGGTGGGGCACGGCGGCAGCGCCGGGCCGCACGCCGGGGGATTGTCCAGCTCACACGTGCCACGGACTCCGGTGGTGCTGCAGTGGTAGCCCGAGGGACAGGGCGGGAGATTCGTCCCACAGTTCTGGATCTCCGCCTGACCCGTCGTGCCCAGCTCCCCCTGGTCATCGACGGCGACGGCACCACCGCAGCCCACCACCCACGCGCACGCGAGCCACAACGCTCCTCGGATGAAGCCTGTTTGCATGAATGCCCCCGGCCAATGAATGGCTGTCTGACAACGCATTCACGCTATCACGCGAGGCTGTCGTGCGACGTCAGCCCTTGTCATTCCGTATCATCGAAAAGATTGCATCCATGTTTCATTTCGCCAGGGATGCCAGGAAGCGGTCGAGGCTGGCGTGGAAGGACTCCGGCGCGTCCATCTGAAGCCAGTGACTCGTCCCCGGTACGACGTGGTGCGCCAGCGTCGATGACAGCACGTGCAAGCTGCGCGGGGAGGCGTTGGGCGGGGTGACCACCGACAGCGCGGGACCGGCGTAGCGCCGAAGCGCCGCCACCGGGTCGAAGGTGAGCATGGCCCGGAAGCCGCCCACCACGCTCTCGCGCGGGGTCGCGCGAAGCTGCGCCATCACCTCCCGAGCCACCTCCGGACGCGCGCCCGCCAGGGCTTGCTCCCAATACGCCTCCAGGACCTGAGAGGACTCGGCGGAATCGAGCGCCGCCACGAAGGCCTTCGCGTCCTCGAGCCCCTGCACATCCGGCACGGGGTCCACCAACAACACTCCCGCGACCCGCTCGGGATGCGCCGCGGCGCAGGCGAGCACCACGTCCGCGCCGAAGCTGTGGCCTACCAGCACCGCGCGCCGCACGCCCAATCCCTCCAGCGTGCGCGCGAGCTCTTCACCCAGCACCTCGATGTCGTAGCGTCCCTCCGGAGGAGCGGGCGAGCGCCCGTGCCCGCACAAGTCCACCGCGATGACTCGGCGCGAGTCGCGCAGGTGACGCACCTGCGCCGCCCACTGTCGCGCGCTGCCTCCCAGGGAGTGCACGAACACCACCGGCGTACCGCCCGTGCCTTCATCCTGGGTCGCCATCCGCTCCATGCGTCCTCCTGCGCTCGCGAAGGCCCTCGGTCCCACCGTGGCGGGTGCGCAGGCCATCAGCCCCAACGCCAGACATGCGGTCAACCACCCGAGCCCCGCGGCTTCGCCTGACCGTCTCGTCCGCGTGGCGCGGCCCGCGCTTCGATGCCTTGGAATCATGCGGACAGACTGCCGTGCCCGCGAACCCGCGCGCTTGGACGGATGTGCCCCCTTGGACAAACGTGCGCGGACTCAGGCGCGGCGTCGCTCGGCACGGTAGGCCGAGGGAGTCCGGCCCATCAGCGCCTTGAACGCGCGAGTCAGGTGACTGTGGTCGCAGAAGCCCGCGTCCAGCGCGATGTCCGTCAGGCTCGCCTCGCCTTCGACCAGGGCGCGCGCCGCGAACTCCACGCGGAGCCTCCGGACATAGGCGCCCATCCCCACGCCACACCAGCGACGGAACCCTCCCGCCAGTTCGGCAGGACTCACTCCCGCCACGGCGGCCACGGCTGGAACGGACAAGGGTTCGCGGTAGCGCGCCTCCACCTGCTCTCGTGCCCGCACGAACCAGACAGGTGGCGCTCCTCGCCGTGAACGCTGCGCGCGCGAAACCTCCACCATCGCTTCCAACAGCAGGGCATGCAGGGCCAGCGGACTGACCGAGTCCCCCAGCCTCAGCTCCCGCCCCATGCGCGCCAGGAGCCGAGGAAGCGCACGGGTCCGCTCCACGGCCGCGGGCTCCCAGCGCTCCAGCGAAAGGCCCTGCGCGAGCGCCCAGGCCGGACTCAGCTCCACGAGCAGGAAGTGCGCGGGTGCGTCGCCATAACGTCCACCGTGCCGCTCACCCGGCGCATGGAAGCTCACGCTCAGGGGGGCACGGGGTCCCGGAGCCCGACCATGGCGCTCCTCGTAGTGTCCGCCCAGGAGCAAGCCCAGGTGCGCCACCGGATGCGCATGCGAGGGCTCGTCGCGGTGCCCCGTCACCCGGGCGAGCGCGAGCCCCGCCCCCGGCGCGATGACCGCGCGCTGAACCGACAGAGGGCCCTGTGTGGGCCCACCACGAGAGACCGCCATGGGTGCAGCATGCGAACAGCCCCGGGTCCCGGCAACCCCTGCGACTATTTCAGGCTCGACCGATGAGTTTCGCGCCCACGGGGAGTCTCTCAAGAAAACCCGGGGCGCGAAGTGAAGCGTGCCCTTGGGACACCAGGAGCAATGCCCATGACCCGAGTGTTCTTCGATGTGACCGTCTCCCTCGATGGCTACCTGGCGGGCCCCGACCGAGGCCCGGACAATCCCATTGGAGGCCGAGGCCCGATGCTGCACGCGTGGCTCTTCTCGCAGAGGGCCTTCCGGCGAATGTTGCAACTCGGTGACGGGGGAGAGACGGGCGTGGACAACCAGCGGATCGAAGAGACGATTCAGCGCATCGGCGCCAACGTCATGGGCAAGCGGATGTTCGAGGAGGGTGAACGCCACTGGCCCGAGGAGGCCCCCTTCCACACGCCGGTCTTCGTCGTGACGCACGAAGTCCGCGCGCCCTGGGAGCGCAAGGGCGGAACCACCTTCCACTTCGTCAACGACGGCCTCGAGCAGGCGGTGCGTCGGGCACGCGAGGCGGCGGGAGACAAGGACGTCCGCATCTCGGGAGGCGCGCACACCATCGTCGAGGCCCTCAACGCCGGGCTGGTCGATGAGTTCAACCTCACGGTGGCGCCGTGCTTCTTGGGCACGGGCCTCCGCCTGTTCGACGGCCTCGACGCGAGCCGCGTCTCGCTCGAACTCGTGGACACCCTGCCCTCCCCCAGCGTCTCGCACCTGCGCTACGCCGTCCGGAAGCCATAGCTCCACGCCCTCACCGGCGGGTTCGCACCACTCACCGATGCCCGCCTCCCGTCACCGATGCGGGCCCTCGCGCCACGCACGTCGCCCCTAGCGTTCCTTCGGCGCCGAGCCCATCCCCTCGGCGCACGGAGGCTCGCCGTGTCCGACTTCGTTGCCACCCGCAGAACGCTCCTCACCGGGGCTGCCGCAGCCACCGCGAGCCTCGTGCTCCGGCCTCGGCTCGCCCTGGCCGCGGCCCCACCGCGTCCTCGCACCGGCTCGGCGCTCATCCGCCTCTTCTCCAACGAGAACCGCTATGGCCCGTGCGAGGGCGCGCAGCGCGCCATTCGCGAGTCGCTCTACCTCAGCAGCCGCTACTCCTCGCTCGACGTCCTCAACGCGATGAAGCAGCGGATCGCCGACCTGGAGGGGCTGACGCCGGACCATGTCCTGCTCACCTCCGGGTCCGTCGAAGTGCTGACCTGCGCCGCCGCCGAGTACGCCGCGGGAGGCGGTCGCATCGTGTGCGCGAAGACCACTTTTGACGTGCTGCCCACCTACGCCGAGCGCATCGGCGGCAAGGTGCACCGCGTGCCGCTCGACGCGCATGAGGTCCACGACCTCGCGGCCATGGAAGCCGCGGTGGACGCGGACACGCGGCTCGTCCTGGTGTGCAATCCCAACAACCCCACGGGGACGCTCCTCGACTCGGCCCGCCTGCGCGCCTTCTGCGAGACGGTGTCGGCGCGCACCACCGTGTTGGTGGACGAGGCCTACCTGCACTACGTCGAGCCCGCTCCTGGCCTCTCCATGGTGGACCTGGTGCGCGCGGGGAAGAACGTCATCATCTCGCGGACCTTCTCCAAGATTTATGGCCTGGCCGGCATGCGCATCGGCTACGCGCTGGCCCCGCCCGCCGTGGTGAAGCGCCTGCTCGAGCTGCGCATGGGGCTCATCAACTCCACGGGGCTCGCCGCGGCGTATGCCAGCCTGGAGGACACGGAGTTCGTCCCTCGCATGCGCAAGCTCAACGCGGAGTCGCGCAAGCTCATCACCACCGTGCTGGATGACGCAGGCATCAAGTACCCCATGAGCCACGGCAACTTCCTGTGGTTCCCCCTCCGCGCCCACCAGCTGGACCTCCCCGCGCGCTTCATCCCGCACGGCTTCTCGCTCACCACCGTGCCCACCCGGCCCATCCCCGCGGACGTCGCGGCGCTGCGACTGACCCTCGGAACAGTGGAGGAGATGCGCACGCTCGCGCCCCTCCTGAGAGCCGCCCTGAAGGCCTGACCCAGTGCATCTGGTAGCTTGCGCGCATGTCTCAGCGTCCAGCCTCCGCGCCTTCCTTCTGGACCCTCCAGCTCGGAGGATGGGGGCTGTACGCGGGCCTGCTCATCATCACCTTCCTGCCCATCCTCTCCGCCGAGGGCGGCGCCCTGAACCTCGTGGTGGTGAAGGTCGTGCGCGCGCTGTTCGGACTGAGCCTCAGCAGCGTGTTGCGCCTGGGCTACCGGCCCCTCTTCCCGGGCACCTTCAAGCGCCAGGCCCTGGCGTCCATGGTCGGCAGCGCCCTGCTCGGCACCGTCTGGATGGCCTTGGGCGAGGCCTGGGCCGCGTGGTTCTACCCCCAGCCCTACGACTGGCCGGGCAACAGCGTCCGACTGCCTCGCTTCGCCTACGACTACGCCATCACGCTCTTGGGCTGGAGCGCGCTCTATTTCGGCATCAAGCACGCGCGCGCCTTGCAGGCCGAACGAGAGCGAGCCCTTCGCGCGGACGCCCTCGCACAAGAGGCGAGGCTCACGTCCCTGCGGCACCAGATGCATCCGCACTTCCTCTTCAATGCGCTCACCTCCGTGCGGGCACTCATAGGAGAAGACCCCTCGAGAGCGCGTCGCATGGTGACGGAGATGGCGGACTTCCTGCGCTTCTCCCTCCAGAAAGGCGACGCGCCCAACGTGCCGCTGGAGGAAGAGCTGGCCATGGTGCGCAGCTACCTGAGCATCGAGTCCGTGCGCTTCGAAGAGAAGCTGGACGCGACCATCTCTGTCGCGAAGGGCTTGGAGCAGCTCACCGTCCCCGCGTTCCTCATCCAGCCCCTGCTGGACAACGCGGTGAAGCACGGGATGGCCTCGGGCGTATTGCCTGTTCGAGTGCGCCTCCGCGTGACACGCGAGGGCCCGGTGCTGCGCATCCAGGTCGACAACACGGGCCAGTGGGCGCCGCCCAGCCGAGGGCCCGGAGCCCACGGCACCGGCACGGGGCTGCGCAACGTGCGCGAGCGCCTGGCCCAGCTCTTCGCGGACCGCGCGACGCTGGAGCACTCGGAGACGGACGGATGGGTCCACGTCGTCGTCGAGCTACCCGCGCGGGAGTGGACCGCCCCCTTCACCGAGGATGCCCATGACGTCGCCACTGCGCGCGTTGCTGGTGGATGACGAGCGGCTCGCGAGAGTCGAGCTGCGCGAGCTCTTGGCCCCTCACCCGCTCGTGAAGGTGGTGGGCGAGGCCGACGGCGTCGCCTCCGCACTGGAGCGCATCCAGGCACTACAGCCCGACCTGCTCTTCCTCGACGTGCAGATGCCGGGAGAGAGCGGCTTCGACCTGCTCGCGCGCCTACCCGAGTGCCCCTTCGAGGTCATCTTCGTGACGGCCTATGACGCTCACGCGCTACGGGCCTTCGAGGTCAACGCGCTGGACTACCTGCTCAAGCCCGTGCACCCGGAGCGCCTCGCGCGAACGCTGGCGCGACTGGAGACCGGCGAGCGACCCAAGCCCGCGCCACCCCTGGGGCCCGTGCGCCAGAAGCTCGCCGAGCACGACATGCTCTTCCTCGAGAACAGCGCCCGCTCGCGCTTCGTGCGCGTGGACCAGATTGTCTGTGTTTGCGGCGCCGGAGACTACGCGGAGGTCGTCACCGCGGACGGCACACACACCTTGTCTCCACGTCCCCTGAAGGAATGGGAGGCGCGACTGCCAGAGCAGATGTTCGCGCGCATCCACCGTTCGGCGCTGGTCAACCTCGCCTTCGTCGAGCGGGTGGACCGCAGCCTGAGCGGCGGCGGTGACGTGCACCTCCGCGGCCTACCCGAGCCCCTTCCACTGAGTCGAAGCCACGCCGCGGGGCTGCGCGAGCGCTTCGGCTGAAGCCGCTCACCCGCGCAGAACACGTTCGAAGCGCGGCACACGGTGCGCAGCGATCCAGTCACGGGCAGGTCGACGGTGGTCGCGAGCAGGCTGCGCATCGGTCTGCCCGAGAGCGCTCCTTCCCGCCGCGCGACCTGCCCACGGGCGTCGCCCAGGGGCGCTCGGGCACCGTCTACCTGACGCCCGACATCGAGAGCGCCCTCTACGGCTTCGTCCCCGAGCCCTGAGAGGACGACCAGACCGCAGGAGCCCTGGACTCCTGCGGCAACCCTCCGGCTCAGGGTTCGATCTGCGGCTGCAACGTCCAACTGAAGATGGAGTCCCCCATGGGGAGCGTCCCGGACAGTTCGCCATTCGGCTTCACGAGCTGCGGTGTGGCCGAGGGTTCACCCGAGTCCGTGAAGAGGATGTTCCCGGGGGAATCCAGCTCCGGCCCCTGGCAGTCCTTGCCACTGACGGCGACGCTCACGATGCGTCCGTCGCCGAGCGCCGTTCTGTACGCGCGCGATGCGTGCGACAACCAGCCCTGGGTGTCGGGATCCGGTGACTTCAATTCATTGAACGGGTTCATCAACATCGCCCCGCCCGTGGGCCCCATTGAGTACTTCGTGGGCACGAACGAGTAGCTGCAGCCATTGCGCGAGTAGCTGATGTCGAGCGTGAAGTCGCCGCTGGCCGCCAAGATCATGAAGGCCCCGAGCCGCTTCGTGTGTGGGAAGTTCGGATGATCATAATCCGCGGTCGCGAAGGCACCCAGCACCTGGTACTCCAGGTCCGCGTCGATGATCTTTCCCCGGCCCGACCAGCCCGGCGCCACCAGGACCGCCTTCGAAGTCCCCTTGTACTTCCAGCAGCCCACGTTGCTGCGCTTGAGGTACGGCGTCTTCGCCGCCTTCAGGCTCCCGCCGCCGCCGGGCGCGAACTTCGCGTTGCTGGTGATGATGATGAGGTCCTTGACCCGCTGTGATTTCATGTCGCGGCAGAGGCCCACGTACTCGTATTCGCTCCAGTCCTCCTCGTGCCACGCCCCGCTCGCGTCGTTCCAGAGCGCCAGCACCTTCACCGGCTCCTTCGACTCGGTGATGTTCTTGAACCACCCGTTGTGGAACAGCAGGGAGCGCGTGTTCGAGTCGCTGAAGGTGAAGTGGTGGTAGCTGTTGGCCAGGTTGTTCAGCTCGGTGTCGAGCTCTTCCTTGAGTTCGGGCGTGCCGGCCAGGTCGCCCTTGAGCGCGTTGAACTTCACCTTCTCCTTGAGCGCGTCCCACGTCTTGAAGGACTCCGCCTGGGTGTCGATGGGCGCCTGGTTCCAGAGCACCTTCGCGAACTCCGGCCAGACCTTCTCCAGTTTGCCGGGGGAGACGGAGTCCACCGCGGTGAGGCTGGATGTCTCCGTGGTCAGCTTGTCGAGCGCCGCCACCACGACGCCCGGGCCGTACTTCTTCGACAGGAATTGGAAGAACAGGTAGGCGCCGTAGTCGCGTGCGGCATTGCCCGCATCCGGCGAGGTGCAGTGGCCCTGGGTGCGGTTCTCCAGGTGCAGGTCCGGGGTGCTCATGAAGCAGTCGGCGTATTGGTGCTCGAGCTGCAGCGACTGTCCAAATACCTGGTCGATGGCCCAGTTCGCGGTCGCATCGCGGATCCACCCGTAGCTGTTCTGCGGGCCCTTCGTCTTGGAGGCCCACTGGATGGCGTGCATCAGCTCATGCGTCGCCCCGGCTTTGAGTGAATCATTGTCAAGCCCGTCCCAGAGCTGGATGTAGGTGGCCGCCTGCGTGTTGTCGAGACCTTCCGGAAGGGTCAGCCCGTAGCCGCCCATGTTGCGGACCAGGTAGAGGTCGATCTGGGAACTGCCCCCGTTGCAGCCAGCGTAGGCCTCGTCGGTGAGTGGAGCCTTGAGCCCCAGCGCCATCAGCTTTGGCCAGATCTCCTTCTCGATGGTCTCGTCGAGGAGCTGGGCCTGCTCGCGCTGACCCGAGACGGCGTACTCGAACCAGACCTTCACCTTCGCGGAGGACTTCGACAGGGAGTACCAACCGTCGGAGCTGGGGCGGCAGGAGGGCCGCTTCATGCTGCTCAGCCGGGCGTCAGGCAGGGGCACGTTGAGCCAGCTTCCCGGGTCATCTGGGCGCAGCAGGTACATCCCGAGTTCTTCCTGCATCGGCGCGGAGAGGCTGTTGAAGCGCTCGCGCAGCGTTTCGAGGATGGTGACGTCGAACCCACGCTCGGCCCGGGCCTTGTACTGGAGGGGCAGGCGGGGATCGCTGAACGCCGCGTACACCTGGTAGGCCAGCAGCTCCTCGTCGTTGATGAGGCCGGCTTCACGCGCGGACGCCAGCACCTCGTCACTCGAAGGCTGGGACGCGTCGGTTGGCATCACGATCACCGACAGGGTCGCGCTCGCCGACCCCGCCTGGGCCGTGATGACCGAGCCGCCAACGGCCACGCCCTTCAGCCGGCCGTTCGTCACCGTGGCGTACTCCGGCAGGTAGGAACTCCAGGTCACCTGGACGTTCCTGAGCACCCGTCCGGTGCTGTCGACCGCCTGGGCGGCCAGCGTCAGGGATTCACCCACCAACAGCGTCGCCCCGTTCGGCGAGAGGATGAGCGCGGCGACCTTGTCGGTCTCGTCGTCCTCCCCGGGGGTTGGATCGGGTTCGGTGGAACCGCAGGCGAGGATGAACGTGAGCAGGCACAGCGCGAGCCGGGAGGCTCCATGAAACACAGTCATTGCCAGACCTCAAAGTGGCGAAGAGGCAGACAAAATACCATGGGCGGTTTCCGATGAAACTCCTGGCGGTACAATGACAGAATGTCATGACAGAAGAAGGCCCCTGTTGCCTGGGAGGCAACAAGGGCCGGGGGCGGCTCCCAGCGGCACCACGCAGACGCACCGGCCTCTCCCCGTGCAGAGACGCCGTCTCATCTAGAGACAGCACCCTGCCGAAGTTCGCAGCACCAATCGGACCCCGATTGAAGGACAACCGCAGGCCCTTTCCCCCAACCCCTGAACATCATTCACTTTTCTACCGTTCAGAGAGTTTGCGCTCTCTAGAGAAAACAGAGAACGAGTTCGCACAGAGATTCATTCGGGGAAGACCCGTCGAGAGCGCGTCGCATGGTGACAGAGATGGCGGACGTCCTGCGCTTCTCCCTCCAGAAAGGCGACGCGCCCAACGTGCCGCTGGAAGAAGAGCTGGCCATGGTGCGCAGCTACCTGAGCATCGAGTCCGTGCGCTTCGAAGAGAAGCTGGACGCGACCGTCTCTGTCGCCGAGGGCTTGCAGCAGCTCACCGTCCCCGCGTTCCTCATCCAGCCCCTGGTGGACAACGCGGTGAAGCACGGCATGGCCTCGGGCGTATTGCCTGTTCGAGTGCGCCTGCGCGTGACACGCGAGGGCCCGGTGCTGCGCATCCAGGTCGACAACACGGGCCAGTGGGCGCCGCCCAGTCGCGGGCCCGGAGCCCATGGCACCGGCACCGGGCTGCGCAACGTGCGCGAGCGCCTGGCCCAACTCTTCGCGGACCGCGCCTCGTTCGAGCGCTCGGAGACAGACGGCTGGGTCCACGTCGTCGTCGAGCTGCCCGCCCGGCAATGGACTGCCCACATCATCGAGGATGCCCATGACGTCGCCGCTTCGCGCGCTGCTGGTGGATGACGAACGGCTCGCGAGAGTCGAACTGCGCGAGCTCCTGGCCCCCCACCCGCTCGTGAAGGTGGTGGGCGAGGCCGACGGCGTGGCCCCCGCGCTGGAGCGCATCCAAGCCCTGCAACCGGACCTGCTCTTCCTCGACGTGCAGATGCCGGGAGAGAGTGGCTTCGACCTGCTCGCGCGCCTGCCCGAGTGCCCCTTCGAGGTCATCTTCGTGACGGCCCATGACGCGCACGCACTGCGGGCCTTCGAGGTCAACGCGCTCGACTACCTGCTCAAGCCCGTGCACCCGGAGCGACTCGCGCGAACGCTGGCGCGACTGGAGACCGGCGAGCGACCCAAGCCCCCACCGCCCCTGGGGCCCGTGCGCCAGAAGCTCGCCGAGGACGACATGCTGTTCCTCGAGAACGGCGCCCGCTCGCGCTTCGTGCGCGTGGACCAGATTGTCTGTGTTTGCGGCGCCGGAGACTACGCGGAGGTCGTCACCGCGGACGGCGCCCGCACCTTGTCTCCCCGTCCCTTGAAGGAATGGGAGGCGCGACTGCCCGAGCGGATGTTCGCGCGCATCCACCGTTCGGCGCTGGTCAACCTCGCCTTCGTCGAGCGGGTGGACCGGAGCCTGAGCGGCGGCGGTGACGTGCACCTGCGCGGCCTGCCCGAGCCTCTGCCCCTGAGTCGCAGTCACGCCTCGGGGCTGCGCGAGCGCTTCGGCTAAATCCTCTCACCTGCGGCAGAACACCTTGGAAGCGCGGCCCACGGTGCGCATCGGTGCCGCGTGTCATCCTCCGGGCTGACACAGAGCGCAACGAACTGCGCATCGAGGTCGCCAACACCGGCACCTTGAGGCGCACGGCGGCGGGTCGATGACGAGCGGAGGGCTCGCGAGGCTCACCGCGTCCGAGGTGACACGGACAATTCCACTTCACGCGATACGGAGGACCACTCGCCCCTGAAGGAGATACACCTCGCCAGAGGCAAGGCGCACCCCGACGTCACCGTCTTCGAGCAGGTCCCAGACGGCCGCGCCATCGAGCACGAGTTGACCGATGCAGGCGATGACAGCCATCTTGTCTGGATCTCCCATGGCGCGCACATCCTCGCTTCGCCGTGCTTCGTCTTCTTCGTCGCTCACGAGTGTCGAGGCGGGGGATGGGAGCTGTGTCGCACGACATGCTTGCCTGGAGCCTGGTTTGACCTTCACGGCGTTCACCCGGGCCGCGAGCACTCGTGGAGCGCAGTCAATCGATGCGCAGCCAACGATTCCGCGCGGGTCGTCTCAGGAGGACTTCGACGGCGCTGAGCGCTGAAACAAGAGATGAGGCCCGCACGAGGGCGTACGGGCCTCACCTTCCTTGCGGCCGGCGGCAAAGTCGATCGTCGGCGCGCGACTCCACTCAGATGGCTTTCTTGATGAGCCCGAGCTGCGTCATCGCCGTGAGGCCATCATCGAGACCCACCTCCTCGACGACCTTCCCGTTGATCACCTTCAACACGGTCGTGCCGGTGAAGTGCATCTTGCGGCCCGTCGCGGCGGGAAGACTCCCAGTCAGGAAGTCATTGAAGGCCGGCCCCGTGTGAGTGCCGCCCCCCTCCCACCGACCGACGACGTAGTCGCCTTCGGCAATCAGTTCAGCGGTACCCCAGAAGTGGAGGTCGGGGAACGCCGTGCGGAAGTCGGTCATGAACGCCTTGATGTCCGCGCGTCCGCGGCGAGGCGCATGAAGCGAATACTGGAGCAGCATCTCCGGCGCGGCAATCTCATCCACGACCTTGAGATTGACATTCTTGCCCCAGAAGTCGGTGAACCAGCGACCGACGACGGCCTTGTTGTCCTGTTCCTTGCCCATGAGCCTGTCCTTTCATTGACATTGAGATGTCATCGAACCGTTCGATGAGCTGGATTGAGGAGTAGCCGATGGGCGCGCCATCTAAACTCCGATTCTTGCCTTCAAACTCGCGCGATTGGAGCACAGAGACGATGCGTCCCTCCGCTGTCTTGGCCGCCAGTTCCTATCGAGCCATGGACAATTTCCATTTCGCGTACTCCACGGGCATGCAAACGGCGCACGGCCGATAACCCGCGGCGACCGCGGCCGGCTCGTCCCGGAAGAAGACCCGGTTCTTCGCGTAGCCTCCGCGCGCGAGCGCTTGCAGCGCAGCACGACAGTCGAAACGGCCATACAGTCGGCATCCGCGATGGCCCCCGAGCGTCCCGGGCTCAGCGCTCTGATATGGCTTTCCGTCCCTACCCATCAGTGTCCATGAGACGGTCACGCTCCCGCTCCTGAAGGCGGCAAGCGCCAGAGGTACCAGGCCGCCACGGTGCGGTAGGGGCTCCAGGCGACACCGACGTCACGCATGCGGCGCGGCGTCGGGGTCTCGTCGAGCCCCTTCAGGCGTCGATATCCCTCACGGACCCCAAAGTCGCTGATCGGCAGGACATCGGAGCGCTCCAGGCTGTAGATGAGGAGCATCTCGACGGTCCATCGCCCGACACCGCGCAGCGTCGTGAGGCGCTCGAACAGTGCCTCGTCGCTCATGCTCCGCGCTTCGGCGAGGGCTGGCACGGTCCCGTCGAGAGTCGCCTGAGCGATCCCGCGAATGGCCACGAGCTTGGCCGCGGAGAAGCCGCACGCGCGTTGCTCCTCGTCTTTCATCGCGAGGATCTGCTCCGCCGAAGGGAATGCCGCGCCTGGATAGAGCGCGAGCCATCGGCCGAGGATGGCATCCCCTGCCTTCGCATGGAGCTGTTGGTACGCGATGGCCCGGACGAGTGCCTCGTAGGGCTCGCGTGTGGGCTTCGCTTCCAGTCGACAGGGCCCGACCGCCGCGACGTGGCGCGACCAGTCCTCATCCACGCGGGAGAGGAACTGGGTGGCACGCCGCAACTGTTCCGGAGAGAGGTCTGCCTTCACCGTGGTCATGGGCGAGAGCAGGTCAGAACCCAGGGAACAACTCGGTTCGAGGCGCGACCCGCTTCGTCGGGAGCGCCCTCTCATGCTCGAGGAGCCATTGCTTGCGCGACAGTCCCCAGGCGAAGCCCTTGAGGTCGCCGTTGCTCGCAATCACGCGATGACACGGAACCACGATGGCGATGGGATTGGCGCCAATCGCCGCGCCAATCTCGATGGCGGCGCGCGGATCTTGAAAGCCGAGCGCCTTCGCGAGCTTGCCGTAGCTCGTGGTCGTCCCGGGCGGGATGCGCCGCAGGGCGTCCCACACGCGCTCCTGCAACGCGGTCCCCACCGTCGCCGTCGGGAGTGACTCCAGTGCGGTCAGCTCACCCGCGAAGTACCGTTCGAGCGCTCGTGCGATGGATGCGGGCACGGTGACCTCTTGCAGCGCGCTGTCGCCATGTCGCTCGCGCAGAGCGCGGAGCAGGTGCCAACGCTGGTCGGCGAACCCAAGCGAGTGCAAGACGTGTTGCGCGTCGGTGGCGAGCAGGATGTCGCCAAGCGGTGACGCGAGCTGGCTCAAGGACAGTGGGTTCATGACGTTCTCCTCCGCTGGAGACGCCTCGCGCGCCTCGGAGGACAACATGCTTCGAGACGGTCGATGCCACACTCCGCTCCTTGCGGCCGAATTCGTCGGCGCGTTCAGCGGGGCGCGTCTAGCCAGCGCGACGGAGGGTGAGGTTGAAGCGATGAGCGCCGACCACCGGATGGACTGCTTCCTTCAACGGCTGGACACCGTGGAAGCGAAGGCGATCCACTCCGCCCCACACGGCGACGTCACCGTGGCGCAAGGGGACTCGCGCCGCGGGGTCCGTCCGCTTGTGGCCTCCGAACAAGAACGTCGCGGGAATGCCGAGTGAGACCGAGATGATCGGTGCATCAAACGCGCGTTCATTCTTGTCTTGATGCAGCGTGAGCCTCGAACCCGGCACATAGCGATTCACCAGGCACGCGTCAGGCATGAAGTCGGGGAACCCCGTCTCCGCGGCTGCCGAGCGCGCAAGCCGCCCAAGGACGTCCGGCATCGATGGCCAGACTTCACCTGTCAGCGGGTCGAGCTCGGTGTACTGGTAGCCGTGACGATCCGTCGTCCATCCGAACCGTCCACAGTTCGTCAGCGCGACCGACATCGTAAAGCCACCGGGCGTCTGCATGTGCCGAAACGGCGACCGCTGCTCGACCCGGGTGATCGCTTCGAGGAGTTCCTGCGCATCGTCGAGCGCGAATCCGCGGAGCACGAACGCCTGCTCCCCCAGGGCCTCGACGGTCCGTGGCATCGCGCTTTCGTCGAACAGCGCGAGCGTCATCGTGGCGTCTCCGAAGCCGTGGAGAGCCATGACCGCGTGGGAGCGGGAGCTCTTCCTTCCATGGGACAGAACCTAGCGGCGGCCTGCGCCCTGTTCACTCCGAAGCTTGCTCTCAAACTCGAACCGCGCGCTCACCCCGTCGCGGCGACCGCGCCCTCCAGCGGCTCGGTGATGATCTCCACCTCCGTGGTGGTCATCAGCTTGTGGATGGGGCAACGAGCCACCGCCGCGTGCAGGCGCGCCCGCTCCTCGGGGCTGAGGTTGCCGTGGAAGGTGTGGCGCACCTTCAACACGTAGACGCCCTGCCGCTCGCGGCTGTCGTCGCGCTCGACGTGCGTCTCCACCCGCTCCAGCGCCATGCCATGTTGCTTCGCGTACCAGGACGCCGTGAGTGCCTTGCAGGCCGCCAGGGACGCATCGAAGAAATCGTGCGGCGTCGGCGCGGAGCCGGCGCCGCCCTGCGCGGCGGAGATGTCCGAGTGGAGGGTGTGCCCCTCCACCTGGAGGACCTGCCGGAACGCGCGGGGCTGCTCCGTCTGACTATCAATGGACATGAGGGTCCCGAAGGTACCGAAGCCTCAGGCCGCCTGACCAGCGACCTGCGCCGGGGCCGCCTGCACCTCCAGTGTGATGTCGATGCGCTCGCCCACCAGCACGCCACCCGCCTCCAGCGCCTGGTTCCAGGTCAGCCCGAACTCGCGGCGGTCGATGGACGTCTTCGCCTCGAACGCGGCCTTGAGGTTGCCCCACGGGTCCTTCGCCACACCGAGCTGCTCCGCCTCCAGCACCACCTCGCGGGTGATGTCGCGGATGGTGAGCTTGCCCGTCACGCGCAGGCCGTGCCCGCCCGCCTTCTCCACCTTCGTGCTCTCGAAGCGCATCGTGGGGAACTTCTCCACGTCGAAGAAGTCGGCCGAGCGCAGGTGGTTGTCGCGCTGCGCGACGCCCGTGTTGACGCTCGACGTCTGGATGTCCACGACGACCGACGACGCGGTGGGGTTCGCCTCGTCCAGGTTCAGCGTCCCGCTGAACTGCTGGAAGCTGCCGCGCACCTTCGCCACCACCATGTGCCGCACGCTGAAGTGGATGCCCGTGTGCGTCGTGTCGATGTTCCAGGTCTGAAGAGCCATGACTGTCTTCCTTTTTCGTGAGGTGTGTTGCGTTGACGAAGAGGAAGGTAGCGGTGGGGGGCGCTCCGGATTAGACGGGACGAACAGGATGGACTGTTCCACCCACGGGACAGTCACCGATTCCCCCTCTGAGACCATGGACCTGAACGAACTCCTCATCTTCGCGCGGGTGGTGCAGACCGGCAGCTTCACGGCGGCGGCGCGCGGCCTGCGCATGCCCAAGTCCACGGTGAGTCGCAAGCTGTCCGAGCTGGAGGAGCGCATCGGCGCGCAGCTCCTCCAGCGCACGACGCGCAAGCTGCACCTGACGGAAGTGGGGCGCGCCTACTACGAGCACTGCGAGCGAGTGGTCGCCGAAGCAGAGGCCGCCGAGCTGGCCGTCACCCGCATGCAAGCGGGCCCTCAAGGCCTGCTGCGCGTCACCACGCCGCTGACGTTCAGCTTCATCGCCCCGTTGGTCCAGACCTTCCTCAAGCGATACCCGGACGTGCAATTGGAGCTCTTGTGCACGGACCGCGCGGTGGACCTGATGGAAGAGGGCTTCGACCTCGCGGTGCGCGCGGGGAAGCTGGCGGACTCCTCGCTGATGGCGCGCCGGCTGGGTGACATCGAGCGGGTGGCCGTGGCCTCGCCCGAATACTTGAAGGCACGCGGCACACCTCGCACACCGGCCGACCTGACGAAGCATGACTGCCTCATCTTCGGCACCACGCTGGAAGGCAACGTCTGGACCTTGCACGCAGGAGGGCGCTCGGTCGACGTCAAGGTGAGCGGGCGGCTGGTGGTGAACGAGCCGGACATGCTGCGCGCGGTGACCATGGCGGGGGCGGGCATCGCGCTGTTGCCCAGCCTGCACAGCGCCGAGGACCTGACCAGCGGGCGCCTGCAGCGCGTCCTGCCGGATTGGAGTTCCGCGGGCGCGCCAGTGCATGCGGTCTACCCGCCCACGCGCCACCACGTGCCCAAGGTGATGGCCTTCGTGGAGTTCCTGCGCGAGCAGTGGCCCGAGCGACAAGAGTCCCTCAAGCGCGTGCCTCGCTGATTGGGCGTCCGCGTTTCGTTCCATGGGTGGAACGGAGCGTCCCGGTTTCCGCGTCTGGCGAGATGGGGTTCGAACCCCCATTGTGGTGTTCAGAAAAGGAGCACCCCACCATGTTGAACGTTCGCCCCTCCAATGCACGCGGTCACGCCAACCACGGTTGGCTCGATTCCCACCACACCTTCTCGTTCGGGGAGTACTTCGATCCCCAGTTCATGGGGTTCCGCACCCTGCGCGTCATCAACGAGGACCGGGTCACCTCGGGCGAGGGCTTTGACACGCACCCGCACCGGGACATGGAGATCATCACCTACCCGCTGAGCGGCGCCATCGCGCACCGGGACAGCACGGGAGGCCAGGGCCTGCTGCGCGCCGGTGAGGTGCAGCGGATGACCGCCGGCACGGGCGTCATGCACAGCGAGATGAACGGCTCGGACGAGGACGTTCACTTCCTGCAGATCTGGATCCTCCCGAACCAGAAGGGCCTGAAGCCGTCCTATGAGCAGAAGCACTTCCCGGAGCAGGAGCGCCAGGGCCGCTGGCGCGTCGTGGTCAGCCCTGACGCGCGGGACAACAGCCTCTCCGTGCACCAGGACGTGGTGCTGTCCAGCACGCTGCTGAGCAAGGGCGAGAAGGCCGAGTACACCCTGGCTCCGGGCCGTCACGCCTGGGTTCAGATTGCACGCGGCGCCGGCACGCTCAACGGCGTGGCGCTCAAGGCCGGTGACGGAGTCGCCGTCTCGGATGAGTCTCGGCTGGAGCTGGTCGCCACCGAGCCCCTGGAGGCCCTGCTGTTCGACCTCGCGTGAGCCCGCCGCGAGCCCACCGCCCGCCGGATGAAACATCCGGCGGGCGGACGCGCGTCACCGGAACCAGCGCATCTGGACCGAGGTGAGAGTCTCCAAATAGCCATACTGCGGCCAGCTGGCGAGCACCTTTCCTCGCGTATTGCTCGCCAGGCCCATTGGGATCACGTGCGCATACGAGCCCGCAATCACCTGACCCTCCGCCTCCCATCCCGAGCATGGGGTGTATCGACGCAGCCTCAGGCCCGACCAATCGCTGGCACCGCGCGACAAGCTTCGCAACGCGATATCAAATCGACAGGGCACGCAGGCTCTGTCTTCCAGCCATCCGCCAAGGACCACTGCTGGCCTCCGTGTCCCGAGCCAGGGCCCATCCCCGAGGCGTGTGCTTCGCCTCAGCTCTTGTCGAGCCGCGCCATCTGGCTCCGGGCGTCCGAGCGAGCCGTCTCCGCTCTCTGCCCCGCGTCCTGGATGTGATCGAGCGCCCGTGCGCGACTGCTCGCCAGGGATTGGAGCGCGGCCGCGCCTTCCGACTCCGCCTCATCCGCGGCATCGAGCGCCTGGGCTCCGATCGCGGCGAGCTTCGCCGCGGCCACATCCGACATCAAGGTCGCGGCGAAGTGCTGCTGCTCCGGGAGCGGCTGCTGACAGAACTTCTTCTTCCCATTCTCCCGACAGAAGGCATCGGCGCGGTTTCCCAGCAGTCCACGCAGCTCCACCCCAATCTTCCGGCTGACCGCCAGCATGCCAATGAACGCGGTCACCTGCCCCTCGGCCGCGAGCAGGTAGGCGCGAAGCTTGTCGACTCTCGGCACCGTCGTGCTGATTCGCGTCGCGACGCCGGTCTGCCACCGCGCATGGGCCTCGCGCACCGTCTCGATGTCCGCGGTGGCCAGGACGACGCCTTGATTCGCCTTCGCTTTCGCATGCGCCGCGGTGACCACGCCCAGCAGCGCCGTCGTGGCGGCATCCTCGACGGTCGCCACCGTGCCAGCGGACGCGGCGGACTCCTTCTCTTTCTGGAGCCGCGTGTGCGCGGACTGGAACTCCATCTTCGTCGTCTGGAGCGCGCCGTAGTACTGCTGGATGGCCAGTCCCAACACGCGATTGGCCGCCACGGTGTCCGCGACCCTTCGCACCGCGGGCTCGGTTCCCAACTTGTTGATGAGCTGCCCGATGGCCCCGACCGCCAATCCACTCACCATGACCCACTTCGAGGCCTCCTTGCCTCCGAGCAAGGGACCCACCGCGCCCACCGTGAGTCCGCCCACGGTGATCCAATCGCCCGAGACAAACTCCCAGTCATGAGCGGGCTCGCGAAACAACTCCATCTCGCGTGAAATCTCGGTCTGGAGCGCGAGCATCTTGCTCGACACCTGCGTGAGCGTCGTCGAGGACTCCGCGCCACCAAACGCCAGGGTTCTCACGACATCGGCGCCGCCCAAGGCCCCGTCTGCCGCGGACACGTTCTTCGACAGAAGCTCCAGGGCCGCACGCTGCTGCTCATTGCGAACCCTGGGCTCGATGGTCGCGGCGATTCGAGCATGCGCCTTCTCAATCTTCTCCACGGCAGGGCACACCTGACGCGAGACCTCATGCTCGCTCATGACCACGGTCATCAAGTCCCGCTCGAGCGCCGTGGCCTCCTCCGAGGTCGCGTTCTCGCCTCGGTTTGTCTTCACATCGATGGCATTCGCCACATCAACGATGGTTCGACACAGCCCATCCAGCTCCGCCTTGAGCCCGAGAACCCGGGTCGCGGCCGAGCTGGCATCGTTCCGCTTCTGCTCGGCCACGCCATGGGCGGCCTGCTTGGAGAAGAACTCCACCTGCGCGTCGATGAGCGCCTGAAGCGAAGTCCGGTACTCGGGCGAGTCGATGGGGTACTTCGCAAGTTCACTCTTGGCGTCGCTCAGCCGCTTCTGGGCAGCCAAGACCTCCGTGCTGGCATTGGCCGCGGCGGTGATCGCGGTCGACTGCTCATTCGCATCGCGTGCGGTGGACTGGTAGTTCAGCTTGACCGTCGGGAATCGCTCCACGGCTCTCGACAGGTTGGTGACTTCGCTCGCGAAGTCCGCATGCGCGAGAACAGGCCATAACCAGACAGCCAGCATCCACGTCTTCGAGCAGTGCATGAGTATCCCCCCGGCCAACAGCCGAACTCTACGTCGGAGCACGCATGGACAGGCAAGACACACGCAACCAGCGCCCTGCGTCATGTGGAGTGTCTTCACCGCGCGGGTAGCTTGCGACATGAGGCATTCCGCATTCGGCTCGGAGTGCCTCGCGCCTCGGCCTCGTGGTAGAGGCGCAAGATGCGAATCCTTCGCCCCCTTTCCTGGATGCTGTTGCTCCTCGCGGGCTGCGGCGAGTCAGCGACGACTCCGCCCCTCACTCCCATCGAGCGGGGTCCGCGCGCCATCGCGCTGGACGGAGACCCCAACGGCCTGTTCTGGGACGACGCCAACCAGACGCTGTACATCGCCGACGACCAGAACCACCGCATCCTCAAGTATCGCGATGGCGAGGATGTCTCGCTCGCGGTGGCCCTGCCGGATGCGCCGCCCAACAGCCCGAACCTGGGTGAGCTTGTCCGTCTCACGGACGGCACCCTGGTCACGGTCCGCTTCGGCTTCGGCACCGCGGGCGCGGTCCTCTTCGCCAGGCCCGACGGCACCACCGGCGTCGTGCCCGAGCTGCCCACCAATCGCCGCCGCATCGGCGTCACCGTCGCCCAGGACGGGCGCCTCTTCGACTCGTACTTCGTGCGCAACAGCAACGTGAACGTGGGCTCGGTCGCCGTGCTGGATTTGAACGGCTCCGAGAAGGAGTTCATCGGCGCGCTCCAGAAGCCCGTGGGCATCCTCGCCGTGGAGGACACGCTCTACATTTCGGATCAAGCCGCGGGCCGCATCCTCGCGGCGCCCCTCGCGAACCCGTCCGCGCTGAAGACCCTGGCCACGCTCACCGAGCCCGACCTGCTGGCGCTCGGGCCCCAGGGCGAGCTGCTCACGGGCACGCGGCAAGGCACGGTGCTGGGCATCTCGCCGCTCACGGGCGAGGCCCACGTGCTCGCGGGAGGTTTCCAGCAGGTTCGCGGCACCGCCTACGACGCCAAGAACCGGCGCCTGTTCGTGGCGGACCACGACGGCGACTCCACGAACGGCAGCACGCACTTCCTGCAAATCATCCCGGTGGACTGAATGCGCGCATCTTGGCTCGTGGTGCTCGGACTCGTCAGCGCGCCCGCGCTGGCGGCGGACCTGGGGCTGCGTCCCCTCTTTGTCGGAGAAGTGGACTGGCGGCAGCACGGCGCCGCCGTCGAGGGCTTTGACAACGTCGCGCTGGCCAGACTGCGCTTGGGTGTCATCGCACAGCCCGTGCCGTGGATGACCGCCATCGGCGCGGCGGAGTGGGCCCAGGAGAAGCCCGCGCTGGTGGATGCCTATCTCGCGGTGCGCCCGGGCAAGGGGCTGCGCCTCTCCATGGGCTACGCCAAGACACCGCTGTTCATCAGCGCCCATGACGAGAGCATCGAGGCGCTGCCCATTCCGGAGCTGTCGCTCGTGGCGCAGTCCTTCTGGCCTCGGCGCGACCTCGGGCTGGAGGCGCAGTGGACGCCGGAGGGACTCCCGCTGGAGACCTGGGTGCGGGTGGGCAACGGCTCTCGCAGTCCGCTGGGCAATGACAACAACCAGCCCGCGCTGGATGCCCGCGTGGATGGACGGTGGGGACGCTCGCGAGGAGATGCCACCGCGTCCTGGGGACTGCGCGCCGGCGCGGGTGTGCACGTCGAGCGAGCGTTCGACCGCCCCGGCATTGGGGGCACCGGACCGCAGGGCTTCATCTTCTACCGTCCGCCGCCCGTGACGGGTCCGCGCTCGGTGGTCGAGGCCCACGCGCGACTCGACGTGGGCGCGCTTCGAGTCCTCGCGGAGGGCGCGGCGGCGTGGGAGCGGCGCGCGCGCGACACGGACGGAAATCCCTCCACGCCTCGCGAAGCGCTCCCCACGCTGCGCAGCCAGGGCGCGTCGTTGGAGGTGTCCTATGTGGTCCTGGGCCAACCGCGCGGAGACGGACAAGGCTGGCCTCTCGCACGAGAGAGCGCGCCGAGCCCCTCGCTCGACGCCATCCCGGAGGGCGCGGTGGAGGTCGCGGCGCGCGTCGAGCGGCTGTGGCTCGGCCGTGGCGCGGCGGACGTCACGCGAGGCGGAACCACGGGCGGCGCGGTCGCGGTGCGCTGGTGGACCACGTCCTTCCTGGGCGTGGGACTCGCGGGCTACGTGCAACACCATGACGTCGCGCCCTTGGAGGAGCCGGATCAACGCACCTCCTGGCTCGCGCTCGCGCGCGCCACGGTGAGCTTCCACTGACCTCCGCGGGGCTCCGGATTTCATCCGGGTGCGCCCTGAAGAAACACGCCGACCTCGCGAAAGGTCCCGTCCATGCGCGCGCGCTCATGCAGCATGTCGCGCATGAACGCGGCACTGTCTGCTGACTCCAGCCTCACCACCGACGACGGCGCGAACCTGTCCCTCCACGTCCTGGGCGAGGGCGCGCCCGTGGTTCTCGTCCACGGCACGGGAATGGGCGCGCGCGCGCTGTGGCCGCTCGCCCAGGCGCTGGCGAACACGAACCGCGTCCTCCTGTACGACCGACGCGGCTGGGGCACGAGCACCCTCGGCAAGAGCCGCGACCTGTCCTTGGCCCGCCATGCACGGGACCTTCAATGCGTCCTGTCTACGCTCGACGCGCCCGCGACTGTGTTTGGCTGGAGCAGCGGTGGACTGATTGCCCTCGAGGCCGCGGCGCTGCGAGGCACCGCGCCCCGCGCGCTCGTGGTCTATGAAGCGCCCTTCGGCGCCAGCCGCGACAGCACCCCAGGCGCACGGGTGGACTTCCTGGCCATGCTCGCGTGGAACGGACTGCGCCAGCCGCGCCGAGCACGCCGCGCCTTCTGGGACATGGTGTCGCGTCGCGCCGAGGGACCCACGGGTTTCGAGCGCTTGTCGCCCACACGTCAATCCGAGCTGCTCGATGAGCCGGGCCCGCTCGTCGCCGAGGCGCTGGCCGGAGCAGGGACGCCGGAGGCCCTGCGCGCACTGGGCTCGGAGCTTCGCGTGCGCCTGCTCGTCGGCACCGCCAGCACGGCCTCCGCCCACCGCTGTGGCGAGCGACTCCAGGCCCTGCTCCCCCACGCCACGCGAGAGCGCGTACCGGACGCGGACCACCTGTACCCCCTCACCCAGCCCGAGGATTGCGCACAGAGGCTGCTCGACTCCGCGGAACGAAGCGCCACCCAGGCCCACTGAGCCTCTCACGCACCGCTCGGTCGGCCGGGTCCCCCGCTTTCGTGTCACACCGCCGACAGGGGAAGCGGACAGGCAGGCCGACCGGGCGGACGGGTCCTGACGCACGGGCGGTGGCAACCGCCCCAGGTTCCGGTAGGGTGCGCCCCCGCATGTCGCAGCCCACGACCTCGACCCCTTCCGCCACGACGGCCAGCCCGCAGAAGCTGTCCTGGTATCGCCGCCTCTATCTGCGCGTGGAGGCCATGTCCTCCACGCCCCATGCCGTGGCGGTGATGCTGCTCGTCTCGGTAGTGGATGGCTCCATCTTCCCCATCCCGCCCTTCGCGGTGCTGGTGCCCATGGTGCTGGCGCAGCCCAAGAAGTGGGTGCGCTACTGCCTGCTCGGCACGGTGGCCAGTCTGGTGGGTGGAATGATTGGCTATGGGCTGGGCTCGCTCATGGGCGAGGGCATCACCCAGTGGCTGCACATCGACCTGAACATGCGCGTGGACCGCTTCGGCGTCTCGGGCACCGTGGGCGATCTGCTCGGCCGCAACTTCTGGGTCCTGTCGCTGCTGTGCAGCGTGCTGCCCACCCCGTTCAAGGTCGTCGCCATCGGAAGTGGGCTGGTGTCCGTTCCGCTGGAGCGCTTCATCGTCGCGGCCATCATCGGCCGCACCGTGCGCTTCTTCCTGGTGGGTGGCGTGATGCGCTTCTTTGGCCCCACCGCGCGCCGCTGGCTGCGCGTCTGAGCCACTCCCGCTTCGCTCAGTGCCGAGCGCTCACCGCCACGACCGTTGAATCAAGCGCGGTGGACTCGCCCGTGAGCGCGGCCTCCACCGCGGCCAGCAAGACCTCCGGCCGCACGGGCTTCTCCAGCACCCGGTTGGGGACCTCGGTGAGGAAGTCGCGCGCCGCGGGCGTGTAGGCCCCGCCGGAGATGAACACGAGGCGCGCCGCCAGCGCGGGCGCCATCGTGGCCAGGTGCCGGTACACGCCGATGCCATCCGTCTCCGGCATCTGCAAATCACACAGCACCATGTCGAAGCGGTGCCCCGCCGACACCAACGCCATGGCCTCGCTGCCGCGCGTGGTGGTGACGACGTCGTGGTAGGGCTCCAGCAACAAGCGCATGGACTGCGCCAGCCGCGGCTCGTCATCCACGATGAGCACGCGCCCGCGTCGCCCGCCGCTCGTGAGCCGTGACGACTCCAGGGCGCCATGGCCCCGCGCCCCAGGCCTGGACGCAATCGCAGCCTGCGCGGGCGCCGCCGGCAGCAACATGGTGAACACCGAGCCCGCCCCGGGCTCGCTGCTCACCTGCAGCTCGCCGCCATGGGCCCGGACAATCTGCTGACAGATGGCGAGCCCCAGTCCCTGTCCCTCGCCGTTGGACTTGGTGGTGAAGAACGGGTCGAAGATGCGCGACAGCACCTGCGCGGGGATGCCGCTGCCCGTATCGGACACGTCCACGCGGGCCCGCCCCGAGGCATCCGTGCTCGTGCGCACACGCACCTCGTTGAGCGCGGGGGTGCCCTGCGGGATGGCCTGCATCGCGTTCACCAGCAGGTTGAGGAGCACCTGTCCCAGCCGCGCCTCGCTGCCCAGCACCTTGGGCACCGGCCCGAACTCCTCCACCAGCCGAGCGCGGTGGCGCAGCGCATGGCTGATGATGCGCACGGCGGGAGGCACGAGCGCGTTGAGGTCCACCAGCGCGCGGTCCGGGTCTCCCTGGCGGCTGAACACCCGCAGGTCCTTCACGATGAGCCGGATGCGCTCGGCGCCCTCCAGCGCGCCCCGGACGCTGCCCAGCGCGTCCCGCATGCCCGGGAGGCTGCCCTCGCCCAGGCTGCGCACCGCTGCCTCCAGGTTGAGCACCAGATAGGCCAGCGGGTTGTTGATTTCATGCCCCACGCCCGCGGCCAGCATGCCCACCGCGGCGACGCGCTCGGCGGCCACCAGCCGCGACTGCAGCTCCTGCGTGGCGGTGACATCCCGATGCGTGGCCACGAAGTGCGTCACCTCGGCGCCGGTCGCGCGCACGGGGGACAGCTGCATCTCGCTGCGCACGCGTCCGCCATCAGGGCGCGCGAGCGACACCTCCGCGCGCACCGAGCGCCCCTCGCACAGCGCATCCGTGATGCGCCGTTGCGAGTCCTCGTCCGCTGCCTCGTGCAGCGAATGCGGCGATCGCCCCAGCACCTCATCTGGCTTGCGCCCCAGCAGCTCGCAGAAGGCCTCATTCGCGAAGACGGTGCGCAGCTCGCCCGGCGTGACGACCTCGCTGATGAGGACGCCCTCGTGCACACCGCGCACCGTGGTGGCGAGCAACTCCAACTGCTCGGCCGCGCGCCGCTTCTCCGCGGTGCTCGCGGCCAGGAGCATGCTCGTGAGCGACGTGACGCCCACGAAGAGCTGGAGCACCAACAGGTCCTCCGTCACGTCCCCCGAGGTGAACGGCCCCAGCCGTCGCGCCGTGCCCACGATGGCCGCCGACGACATGAGCAGCGTCGCGGTGGCCGCTCCGCGAGGCCCGAAGCGCAGCGCAGCCCAGGCCGACAACGGGAACAAGAGGAAGGCCGTCGCGTGGGTGCTGGAGTGCACGCGCCCCGTGAGGAAGACGGCGACACACATCAACCCGGTGAGCCCCGCGAGCACCCACGCCTCGCGCGAAGGCCGCGTCCACCGCCCCTCCAGCCACAGGAGCAGCAAGGGCGCCACGACCCACGCGCCCATGAGGTCGCCCACCCACCAGACCCAGGCCGCGTGCGCGAAGCCCGCCAGGGGGAGCACGCCCCCGAGCCACAAGCTCACGGTGCCCATGACGGTGCTCACCCACGTGCACACCGCCATGCCCAGCCCCAGCACGACGACGTCCCGCACCCGCGCCAGCTCTCGGGAGAACCCGGCCCGCTGCAGCACCAGCGCGCCCAGCACGGCCTCCAGCGTGTTGCCGGTGGCGATGCCCAGCGTGGTGAGCAGCGAGGCGTCGTTGAGCCACGACGCGGCGAACATGGACAGGAAGATGGCCGGCCACCGCGACACGCCGAGGAGCAACAGGCCCGCCAGCGCCACCCCCGTGGGTGGCCACACCGGACTCACGCTGCCGCTCACCGTGGACAGCGACAGCCCCAGTCGGGCCGAGGCGAAATACACCCCCGCCAGCGCGAGCCCCTGCACGAGGCCGCTCCGTCTCCACGCCGACATGACTGCCTGCCGCTGCTCGCTGATGACGCGTCCCCCCGCGCCCCCCGCCGTATGACCCGACAGGTAGAACGCGCCGCATGCTAGCCGGGGTGCATCAACGTTGCACCTGCCCTCCAGTCAGCAGGCAGGCAAGCGCGCCCTGTCCACCCGCGTGCAATGGATGGGGGCCGGGTCCGTAGAAGAGAGCAAGGAGGATCACGAACGATGTCGCGTCCTGGAATGGCTGCCTTGCTGTCGTTCCTCATCCCTGGCGTGGGGCAAATCTACAATGGGGACATTCTGCGCGGAGTCTTCTGGCTCATCATCACGCCGGGCTTCTGGATAGGCACGGGTGGGATGCTGGGTTGGATCTGCCACATCATCGCCGCGGCCACGGCGTTCAACCGGGCCGAGGCCCGGGAGAAGCAGCGCTTCGGCATCGCCTGACGCACGCACCACCGGCCTCCCCAAAGTCGGGGGAGGCCGGGCCGCGGGCCTCCCCAAAGTCGGGGGAGGCCGGGCAGGCGCGAGCGGCGCGGCGCAATGCCGGTGCCCATCCTGCTGACTGGCGACACCTGTCGCCGCATCAGGAGGGACGACCTTGCGGAAGCTGACGACGGTGGGACTGCTCACGGGGCTGATGCTCGGCGGCACGGCGCTGGCGCAGGACATGACGGACAAGGCGCAGGATGCCGCCAATCAGGCGCAGGACAGCGCCAACCAGGCCAAGGACACGGCCAAGGACACGGCCAACCAGGGCATGGGCGGCTCCGGCAGCAGCCAGATGCCCTCGGACCCCAACATGGGCACGGGGGGCGCCAGCGCGACCGCGCCGAGCGGCTCCTCCATGCAGGGCGAAAAGAAGGAGATGACCGCCAAGGTGCTCGGGATGTCGTCCGACAGCCTCTTCCTGGAGGGCGACAAGGGCGTCGCCATTCCGGTGAAGGTGACGCACGAGACTCAGCTGGCGGGCAAGAAGCTCAAGAAGGATGAGCGCATCGAGTCCCACTTGAAGAAGGACTTCCAGATGGGCGAGGAGGTGCGCACCAGCTTCGAGGTGAAGCACCACAAGGACGGCAAGGTGGAGAACGTCGCCACCTCCATCGACAAGCAGTAACCGTGCGTCCGTGAGTCGCGCGGCGTGGGCCGGCGTCAGCTCCCTTGGGGGCTGACGGCCGGCACTCGCGCATCGGGCAGCACGGCTCGCTCAGTACTCAAGCGGCGGCTGCGGCCCGGGGACGATTCCGGCGATATCCGGATCCTCTTCCCCCACTCCTCGCGTGGGGCGCTCCGACTTCTCCTTCGCGCGCTCGTTCTTCTTCGCTTCTTTCTCTCGCTGGTGCTGCTGTCGCGCCAATTCCTTCTGACGCTTCGTGGACCTTCCCTGCATGGGACCCTCCCGGAGGATGAGGAGCAAAAAAGAAGCCCGGCCTCGAGGGAAGCCGGGCCTCGCGGATGCATGACGTGCAGCCGAGCCCTGAGGCTCAGACCGGGCGGACGTTCTCCGCCTGCAGGCCCTTGGGGCCCTTCTTCACGTCGAACTCCACCTTCTGGCCCTCGGCCAGGGTGCGGAATCCGTCAGCCTGGATCGCAGTGTGGTGGCAGAACACGTCCGGGCCACCGCTGTCCTGCGTGATGAAGCCGAACCCCTTCGCATCGTTGAACCACTTCACGGTACCACTCGCCATAATCTTGCTTCCTTGCCAGTGCTCTTAGGGCGTTCATCGCCAGTCTGCCCGCTCCCGTGACGAAGCGTCGACCGAGGCTCTAACCCCGAACGGGTGTGAAGTCGAGGCAGGAACCCGCCCCGAACTCGATTTCCCCGCGTGGATGTCAAGCCGTGGTCGATTCGGGAAACACGCTTCGCGAACCGTTCATTTCGGGCATTCCGCGCACGCCTGACGCACTTGCGTCACGCCCCTGGAACAAGCGCCTGCCTGCTCGCCCTTCTGCGCCTTGCGTCTACCACCGGACAGCCGAGCGAGCCCGATGGAAAGAATTAGAAATGTTCCTGCTGGTAAACACTTTGGCGCGAAGTGCCGTATCCTCCCGCCACGGGCGCGAACCGACGCGTCCACCCCCTCGTCCCGCAGTCCCTCTCCAGTGAGGCGTCTCTACCAGTGACCACCCCTGCCCGCGTGACCTTTGCCCACGGCGACGCCACTCACTTCGGAGAGGAGGTGAAGCGCCGCGTCGCGGAGTACTTCGAGAGTCGGAACCTGTCGCAGAAGGCCAACACCGCCATGGTGGTGAAGTCCTTCGTGCTGTTGGGCCTGACCTTCGGGACCTACGGCCTCCTGCTCACGAACGCCTTTGGCCCCTGGGCAATGCTTGGCATGGCCGTGGTGATGGGCGTGGGCATCGCGGGATTGGGCTTCTCCGTGGCCCATGACGGCCTCCACGGGGCCTACAGCGACAACCCCCGGGTGAACCTGGCCGCCGGGCTCGTGTTCGATTTGCTCGGCGCCAATGGGTACATGTGGAAGCTGACCCACAATGTCATCCACCATACCTATACAAATCTGATCGGCGTGGACGAGGACCTGACGGTCAGCCCGCAGCTGCGATTGTCACCGCATGCGGAGTGGAAGCCGTACCACCGCGCGCAGCACCTGTACGCGTTCTTCGCCTACGGCCTGTCGACCATCTTCTGGGTCTTCGTGAAGGACTACAAATACTTCCTCGCCAAGGACCTGGGCCCCTACAAGGGCAAGAAGCACCCGGCTTCCGAGTGGGCCATCCTCTTCGCGATGAAGGCCGTGTACTACACGTGGTCCCTGGTGGTGCCGGTGCTGGTGCTGGACGTCACCTGGTGGCAGTTCCTCATTGGCCTGCTGGCCATGCACCTGACGGCGGGGGGCATCCTGGGCATCGTCTTCCAGCTCGCGCACGTGGTGGAGGAGACGCGCCACCCGCTGCCGGATGCGAGCGGCAAGGTGGAGAACACCTGGATGGTGCACCAGCTCCAGACGACGTCGAACTTCGCCCGGAAGAACAAGCTGCTCAGCTGGTACGTGGGCGGGCTCAACTTCCAGATCGAGCACCACCTGTTCCCCAAGGTGTGCAGCGTGCACTACCCGGCCATCAGCGAGATCGTGCGGGAGACGGCCCTGAAGCACGGGCTCACCTACCCCGAGGCCGAGACCTTCCTGGACGCGGTCGGTTCCCACTACCGCACGCTGCGCGAGCTCGGGAAGCGGCCCTCGCCGGCTCCTGAGCGCGTGAACATCGCGATGGCGGCCTAGGCCCCTCGCCTCAGCTCCTGGCCGTGCGCAGCGCCGCCAGGAGCCCTTCCGCGGTGGAGACCACCGCACGGGCACCATGGGCGCGCAGCTCCGCCTCGGTGCGAAAGCCCCACGTGACGCCCACGGAGAACATGCCCGCCGCGCTCGCGGTGTCCATGTCGATGGGCGTGTCCCCCACGAAGCCGCAGTCCGCGGGCCGCGCGCCCAGCTCCTCGGCCAGCGCCAGCGCGGCCGTGGGGTCCGGCTTGCGCGGCACGCCCACCCGCTCGCCGTAGACAGCGGCGAAGCCCACGCCAGGCAGCAGCCGCTCCACCAGCCGCTTCACGAAGTCATCCGACTTGTTGCTCAGCACGCCCAGGCGCACGCCATCCCGCGCCAGCGCGGTGAGCATCGCGTGCACGCCCGGGTACGGCTGGGTCCGGTCGAACAGGTGGCCATCGTATTCCGCGTGGTAGGTGGCGAGGACAGGCGCGTGCAACTCCTCGCGGCCCTCGGGCACCGCCCGGCGGACGAGCTGCTTCACGCCCTCGCCCACGAAGCGCAGGTAGGCCGGCTCGGGGTGGATGGGCAGGCCGTGGTGGGCGAGCGCGCGGTTCATCGCCCAGGCGATGTCTCCGAGCGAGTCCACCAGCGTCCCGTCGAGGTCGAAGAGGACGGCGCGCAGGTGCATGGCGAGAGGGACTCCTGAAGCACTCCCCTGAAAGTCTCAAGGGGGTGGAAACACGAACGCCCCGACCCGCTCGGGCCAGGGCGTCCTGAAGGACTGCGACGTCGCCGGACTACGGCTTGGCGGGGGCCGCGGCGGGCTTGCCGTCCGCGGAGGCACCGCCGCGCTGGAGCACGGCGAAGTTGATGTTGTTGTAGCCCGCGGTGGCGCAGCTGAACATCACGCGCTTGATGATGCGGAACTCCACGTCCTTGTTGGCCTGGATGTTCACGTCACCCTTGAAGCCATCCGTGCTGTTCGCCATGGAGTGGAGGTCCTCGAACTGCTTGCGCATGTCCCGCAGCCGCTCCTCCAGCGCCGGGATGTTGAGGTACTCGTCCTTGGTGAGGTCATCCACGCGACCCACGATGGTGCCCGAGACGCTGACCTGCTCGTTGGACACCATCACCACCGGGTGCATCTCCACTTCCTTGACGTTGGCCGCCTCGGGAAGCTGGATGTCCTTGGTCATCATCAGCACCTCGCCCGTCGCGGAGAAGTTCGCGATGAGGAAGAGCACGATGATGACGAACATGTCGACGAGCGGGGTGATGAGCAGGTCGGCAAACCCGCTCTTCTTCCCGTGACCGCCGTGGCCGAAGACCTTGGAGTGCTCGAGCCGCTTGCCGTACCGCTTGCCAGGAACCTTGATGGCCATGGTGTGTGGGCTCCGTTCCTAGCCCATCGCCGCGGAGACGGACACCTGAGGGAGTCCGGATCCGATGCACTCGTCGATGATGCGGACCAGGTCCTCGTAACGGACCTTGTCCTCGGTCTGCAGCGTGATGGCGGTCTGGTCCGGCAACTGCGCCTTGAGTTCCTTGAAGCGCGCCACCAGCTTGACCAGGTCCGGACGGCCCTTGTCATCCCGGGTGATGGGAATGGGGTCGAACGCGCTCTGATCCGCGGTGAGGCGCAGCTCCGTGGGGGTGACGAGCAGGGTGAGCTGGACCGTCTTGGTCTTCTCCTCCTCCTGCTGTTCCTCCGTGGAGGCGCCTCCCGCCTGGGACACCTGGAGACGGCCAATCTGGGTCCAGACGGCCGTCATGATGAGGAAGCTGATGGTCACTGCCATCAAATCAATGAAGGGGACCAGATTGATGGCAACGTCGAGTGGCTTCTTGCCACCCTTACCCGAGTTGCCGAGGTCCATTCCGCCGGCCATGGCGACATCCTCCTGTGACCGTGCTGGTGATTGAACGACAAAGGGCGCGCGATCAGAGACCCACCGGGACTCCAGACAGCGCGCCCACGCTCCAGGTTCCTCGGACTACTCCTCGTCCTTGGAGACCGGCACGCTCAGGTTCTTGAACTTGTCCCGGTTGGCCACGATGAGGTTGAGCACCGCGACGCTGGTCTCGTTGATGTCGTTGATGAGGGCCTGGGTGCGGCCCATCAGCACGGAGAAGGCGATGAGCGCCGGGATGGCCGTCACCAGACCGAAGCCCGTGCAGTTCATGGCTTCAGAAATACCGTTGGCGAGGATGGTCGCCTTGTCCGCCGGGTTCACGTTCGCCACGGCCTCGAAACAGGTGATGAGACCGTTCACCGTTCCCAGGAGGCCGGAGAGCATGGCCGCGTTGCCGAGCATGGCCAGGTAGCCCGTGCGCGCCTCGAGCTTCGGCGTCTCGCGGAGGCTGGCCTCGTCGAGGGCGGCCTGGACCTCGTCCTCACCCTTCGGGACGTTCATCAGGCCGGCCTTGATGACGTTGGTCAGCGGCGTGGACTTCTGGCCGGCCACGTAGTTGATGGCCTTGTCCAGGTCACCTGCGTAGATGTGCTTCTTCAGGCCACGCAGGAAGCCCTCCTTGTTGATGGAGGACTTCATGAAGAGCACCAGGCTGCGCTCGATGATGATCGCCAGCGCGATGACGAGGCAGATGGCGATGGGGTACATACCGGCCTGGCCGGCTTCCCAACGACGACCCAGTTCCTCGATGAAAGTCTCGTTGGCGCCGCCCGCGTTCGCCAGAACGGGCAGATTGGTCACGAACCCCAGGTTCATCACTGATGGCCTCCGATGGGCGGAGCGACTCGGACTCCCGGGCCGCTCCGGCCTGCCGCCAACCCAGTGGACGTCCACTCGGGCCCACGACAGGAATAAAGAATCACGGTGCTCGCGAGTCTAGGAACCACCCCAGGGTGTGTCAAGGCAGCCTGGCCCGCGTTACACCCTGAAATCTCACAGGAATTTTGCGCTGAAGTGCCTCTTGTCCATGAACCAGAGGACACCTCTGCTGGCGCATTCCCAACCGTCGGACAAGTGCATGGCCGGCGGCTGGGGAGGAGCGCCGGGGCATGGTATGCGCGCGGACCATGGCCCGGAAGCGCATTGGAGAACTCCTGGTGGAGCGGGGGGCGATCAGCCCCGCGCAGCTCGAGGCGGGGCTCGCCGCCCAGCGACAGACCCGGCAACGACTGGGGGTGACGCTCATCGCACAGGGCGCCATCACCGAGGCGACCTTGGCGCAGGCGCTGAGCGACGCCTTGGGAATCCCGCAGGTGGACCTGGCGGCGATCACCCCAGACTGGGCCGCGGTGCACATGCTGCGCGCCCGCTTCTGCGAGCAGCATGACCTGTTCCCTTTCGCACTGGAGAGCGTGGGCGGGCGCCGGCAGCTCGTGGTGGCGCTGAGCGATCCGCTCAACGTGACGGCCGTGGAGGAGATGGAGTTCACCACCGGACTCAAGGTGAGCGCGCGCGTGGCGGCGCTGTCCGCGGTGCGCAGCGCCATCCTCCGCTACTACCACAAGGTGCCCGTGACCTCCGCGCCCCGGCCCGGAGCGCCGGAGCGCCCCGCCGCGGTGGCTCGGCCCGCGGTGGCCCGGCCCGTCGCGCGCCCCGTGACGGTGCTGGAGGAGGACGACGAGGAGGTCATCGTCGGCGAGGAGCTGCCCGCGGGCGAGAAGACCCAGCGCACCTCGCTGGCGGACCTCATCCGGGAGCGAGAGACCCAGCGCAAGCAGCGCCGGGAGCAGGCCCCCGCCGCGCGCCCGCGCGGCTCCGGCGGTGGTGGCGTGCTGGACGACCTGGACTACCTCTTCGGACAGGCTCGCGAGGAGCCCGAGCGGCTGGAGGAACTGGAGCGCCGCTTCTGGGCGCTCATGCGCATCATGGCGCGCAAGGGCCTGCTGTCGAAGGAGGAGTTCACCCGCGAGCTGGATGACGAGGCGGGCGAGGACTGAGCCCCGCCGCCCCGCTTCAGTCCACGGGCAGGGGCAGCCGCACGATGAACGTGGTGCCCTCGCCCACGGTGCTCTGCACGGTGAGGCGCCCGCCGTGGTTCTCCACGATGCCCTGGCAGATGGAGAGCCCCAGACCGGTGCCCTTCCCCTCCGGCTTGGTGGTGAAGAAGGGCTCGAAGATGCGCGTGAGGTGACGCACCTCGATGCCCGTGCCGGTGTCCCGGACCGTCACCACGGCCTCCTGCTCCTCGCGGCGGGTGGCGAGGAAGACGGAGCCCCCGGGGGCCATCGCGTGGCAGGCATTGGTGATGAGGTTGACGAAGACCTGCACCAGGTTGGCCCGCACGGCGGACAGCGGCGGCAGCTCGGCGAAGTCGCGGTGCACGCTGACGCGCGCCTGCGTCACCACGTGCTCGCAGAAGCCCACCGCCATGTCGACCACCGCGTTGAGCGCCACCCGCTCCGGCCGGTCCTGCGCGGGCCGCGCGTAGCTCACCAGGTCGCGCGTGAAGCGCAGGATGCGGTGGCTGCTCTCCAGGATTTTCTTCAGCTTCTCCTGGTCCGCGGGGTTGGCACCGGGCGTGGTGCGTGAACGCTGGAGCAGCGCGTCCGCGTACGTGGCCACGGCCGTCATGGGGTTGTTGATTTCGTGCACCACGCTGGCCGCGAGCTGACCGATGGAGGCCAGCTTCTCCGCGTGGATGATGCGCTTCTCCAGCTCCTTCACCACCGTGATGTCCTGCCCGATGGCGATGACACCCTCCACCTCCGCGTGATGCGTGAGCATGGAGGAGGTGGCGAAGGACACGCGCACTTCGGCGCCGTCGCTCGCGAGGAGCCGCGTCTCGAAGCTGTTCACCGACTCCCCGCGCATCGCCGAGGCGATGATGGGTGCCACGCGCATGTGCTCGGCCTCGGGCACGAGCGAGAAGATGTCCTTGCCCAGCACCTCATCCTTGCGCAGCCCGGTGAGCGCGCTGAGCGCCTGGTTGAAGACCACCACGCGCCGGTCCCGGTTGACCACCAGGATGAGGGCGTTGGCCTTCTCCAGCAGCTCCTCGAGGTACTTGCGCACGAACGTGAGCTCGTCGATGAGCTTCGCGTTCTTCACCGCCACGGCCACCTGATTGGCCAGCTGCAGGAGCACGCGCTCGTCATGCGCGTCGTCGGCGTCGAAGCCCTCGGGGTACTCCATGTTGATGGCCCCGAAGAGCTGACCGCTGGCCACCAGGGGCGCGCTGACCGCGCGCGTGCTCCCGTGGAACAGCAGCGGCACCTCTTGCGCCACCGTCACGCGGCCCACCGGCAACGCCGCGGTGGCCAGGTTCGTCTTCTCCACCGCGCGCTGGAAGAGGACCAGGGGCTCGTGGGCGCCCTCCTTCAGCCGGCCCTCGGCGTAGAGCGAGGTGAGCCCACCCGTCCGCGCATCCACGATGCGGATGCAGAACGCGCGACCCGGGAACAGCTCTTTCACGCCGCGCGCCACGGCGGCCACGAGTTCCTCCTCGCCGCCCGCCTCCGCCACGCTGCGGCCCAGGTCCAGCAGCACGCCCTCGGTGCGTGCCTGCTCCAGCAGCGCGCGCTCGGCCATCACCAGCCGGCCACGCGCCAGCTCCGGCTCCGTGCGCGCGCGCACCGCCACCGTCTCCGCGCGCCGCGACAGCGTCACCACCACCGCGTGCAGACCGGGCAGCGGCAGCTCCACCTCGCACGTCGCTCCGTCCAGGGGCGGATCCACCATGGCGAGCGCCTGGGTGAGCTGCTCCAGGGTGAGGTCTCGCTCCGCGCAGAAGCGACGGAAGGACTCGTTGATGACCGTCAGGCGCAGGGCCGCGTCGCAGATGGCGGCGGGCTCGTCCAACGCATCGAAGAAGGCCTCGAAGGACTCGGGAGAGACGCCACCCGTCCGACGCATGGCGAGGGTCTCACTCTTCATGGGAGGTCGCCTTGTCGAGGTCGAGGATCTGCTGCGCCCCCACGTAGGACTTCGTCTCGTAGCGGGTGATCTTCCCAATCTTGCGGACGATCTCCGCCATGCGCTCCGCCTCCCGGTAGATGATGTCCACGGGGCGGTAGGCGAAGTCCTCCTCCTTCAGCTTGCGCTTGAGCAACTCCGCGTACCCCATCACCGACGTCAACGGCTGGTTCAGCTCGTGCGCGGCGGTGCCCGCCAGCGCGACGATGACCGCGCTCTTCTCGCTCTCCTCCAGCCGCGTCTCCACGTCCGACAGCTTGCGCTCCAGCTGCACCCGGTCTCGCAGGTCCGTGAAGATGCCCACGCTGAAGGACTCGCGCCCGCCCTCGTAGACGATGGACGCCGTCATGTTCACCGGCACGCGCTCTCCCGTGCGGTGGACCAGCTCCTGGCGCACGAGCGACAACCGACCGCGACCGCCGTGCTCCTGGCTGCGCAGCTGCGCCATGATTCGGCGGGCCACCCCGGGGGGATAGAGCTTCTCCACGGTGAGGTGGGCCTGGGCCTCCTGCGCGGTGAAGCCACACATGGCCTCGGCGCCCTTGTTGTACAGGATGATGCGGCCCTTGAGGTCGGCCGCGATGATGGCGTCCACCGACGAGTCGATGAGCCGCTCGAGGAAGTCCTTCGTCTGGCGCAGCTCGTCCTCCAGCTTGCGCGCGTGCGTCACGTCCCGGAAGGACAGGATGGTGGCCGCGTCCTCGTCGCGCAGCGGCGCGGCGGACATGGACAGCGTGAGGCAGCGCCCCGCCGCGGTGCGCACCACCACGTCCACCCCCGAGCGCGCCTCGCCCCGCGCGGCGGACGTCACCAACTCCATCAACACGCCATCATCCACGGGCTGGGTCACCTGATGCAGGTGACGCCCTCGCGCCTCGGCCGCGGGCAGGTCCAGCATCGCCGCGCCCGAGGGGTTGAGCGACAACACGCAGGCCTTGTCGTCGAGGATGGCGACGCCCTCGCTGACGTGGGCGAAGAAGAGCTGGTACGGCTTGAAGGAGGCGGCCTTCTCCTCGGCCGCGAGGCGCGCGGTCTTCTCCGCCTCCGTCTGACCCCGCACCTTCTGGAGCACCGAGGCGTTGCGCAGCGCCACGGCGGTGGCGTGGGCCACGGTGGTGAGGAAGTCGATCTCCCGGGGGCTGAAGGCCCGGCGCCGTCCCGCGGCGCGCAGGAGCAACACGCCGCGCACCTCGCCCCGGATGGGCAGCGGCAGCGCGGCGATGGCGTGGATGCCTCGCGCGGCCACGGCGCGGCGCTCCACGTCACCGAGCAGCGGATGCGTGGCCGCCTCCTGCATGACCACCGGCTTGCCCGTGCGCACCACCTCGCGAATCTCGGGGTAGCGCGCCAGCTCGATGCGCAGGTCCTTGAGCGCCGGGTCGTCGCTGGCCGCGACGATGACGCCCTCGCCCGGCGTGCCGCCCAGCATCACCAGCGTGGCGCGCGCGATGTCCAGCTTCTCCGCCAGGCGGCGGGTGACGCCGTGGAGCAGCGCCTCCACGTCGGAGCTCTCCGCGTAGTCGGCCGTGAGCTCGAGCAACAGCGCCAGGTCCGTCTGGCTTCGCGCCTGTTCCTCGCGCTCGCGATGGCGCTCGGCGGCGCGCTGCAGGCGCCACGTCAGCTCGCTGGACAGGCCCTGTGGGGTGAGGATGTCCGCGGGGCGCAGCGTCTCCACCGCCGCGAAGCCGCGCTCTCCTGGGTCCACCAGGGCCAGCAAGGTGAGGTGGGGCCCGTTGAAGGACGTGAGCAACTCCACCACCGCCGGGCCGCAGCCGGGCGCGGTGAGGTCCACCAGGGCGAGGGCGGCGTCATCCGGGCTGTCCACCACGTGCAACCCGGCCCTCCCCGCGGCCTCGCTCAGTGGCTCACGGGCGGCCGAGGACGGCGGGACCAGGACGATGCCGAAGGCGGATTCCGACGAGGACGGCACGTGGGGACGTGGGGGGCGAGGGTGGGGGTGCCCCACTCTACACGTCTCGGCGAGCCAGGGGCAGCCCGCTCCATTGGCGCCCAACCCAGCGCCCCGGAGCGGCGGACGGAGGACCGGCTCGGCGCGCGTTCCTTGACGCAAGGTGCAGCGCCGTGATTACTCGCGCGCCCGCTGTCAGGAGACACCTTGGACATCTTCAAGGAATTCACCTTCGAGGCCGCCCACCGGCTTCCCCACGTGCCCCCGGGCCACAAGTGCAGTCGGCTCCACGGGCACAGCTATCGCGTCGAGGTGCACGTCCGCGGTCCCGTGGGCGAGCAGTCCGGCTGGGTGATGGACTTCTCGGACATCAAGGAGGCCTTCGCCCCCCTGCATGCCCGGCTGGACCACTACTACCTCAACGAGGTGGAAGGCCTGGAGAACCCCACGAGCGAGAACCTCGCCCGGTGGATCTGGCAGCGGCTGCGCCCCACCCTGCCCCAGCTCTCGCGCATCATGGTCCGCGAGACGTGCACCAGCGGCTGCATCTACGAGGGCGGCGAGTAACGCCCCCGAGAAGCCTCCTCTAGGCGCGACCGCCCGTGGTGGGCAGCGGCTCCGGCTGCCGCGCCCCCGCCTCGCGGGCATCCCACGTCCAGAGGACCGCCCACAGCACCGCGACCGTGCCCACGAACAGCAGCGGCCACAGCCGGAAGTACGGCAGGCGCAGCGCGTGGATGCCCACGTAGTACACGTAGTACTGGAGCATGAACGCCATCAGCGAGTGGCGCCCCACCACGGCCGCCCAGCGCAGGTAGCGCGTGAGGATGCCGGTCTGCTCCGCGCGCATCAGCAAGCCGAGCGTGGAGAGCGACGCCCCGCCGTACAGCGCGACATATGCGGGCCCCGGCGGATACTTCTGCGAGTGGGACGTGAGCGAGTACAGGGCCGCGAAGACGTCCTTGTCCAGCAGTCCACCGCCCACCCGCTTCATCACCATGTGCAGCCCCACCAGCAGCACGCCCAGCGTTCCCGCGAGCAGCCCCACCCGCTGGAAGCGCCCCGCCACCTCCTCCGTCCGAGGCGAGGTGCCCAACCACTCGCCAAACACCGTGCCGCCCAGGTACACGCCAAACCAGGGCACCACCGGGAAGCACGTCAGCAGCACGCTCAGCTCGCGCTGACCAAAGAGCACTTCCTTGAGCAGTCGCAGCGGCATCGCCTCGGGCCACCAGCCCAGGCTGAGCGCCCAGCTCCCCGCGAACAGGCTCAGCCCCAGCACCGCGCGCGACCGGGCGCTGAGCCTCGAGATGACGAACGGGCCCAACAGCAACGCCAACCCGATGGTGTCCGTCACCGGCATCACCCGCACGGCCCACCAGGCATGCTCCGCCCAGAGGCGATACGTCGGGACGATGACCAGGTGCCCCACCGTGAGCAGGAACAGCGCGCGGCGCTGGAGCTGACGGCGCAGTGGAGCAAAGCGCCCCCGCCGCCGCGCATACAACAGCCCGAGCATCAGCCCGCTGATGAGCATGAAGCCCGGCGAGGCCATCATCGTGAGCAGATACAGCCGCTCCCGCAGGTGCTCCGCCGCGCCCCCCAGGGGATACAGATAGGCATCCGCGAAGTGCGCCAGGAACACGAACATCATCACCGTGCCTCGGGCGGCATCCACCGCCTCGAGCCGCCCTCGCTTCCCTGGCACGCGCGGTGGAGCCTCTCCCGGCTCGGGTGCAACCAAGGTCGTCACAGATTCGCGAAGCGGACGCGAGGACATGGCAATTCCCCCCTGACGGGATTTCTATATCTTCATCACACAGAGACCGCGAGTCTTTGACACTCCGCGCGAGGCCGCGGCCAGTTCCTCACGCCCTGGAGCGGGTTCTGACTAGGCGCTGAACGCGCCACGGATGGTGGTGGCCCAGACGCTGGCTCGGGCGACGAACGCGTCGTAGTTCCAGACGAACGCGCCCCCCATCGAAGGGTGCTGCTCGCGCACCGCCGCGATGGCGGTGGCGAGCTGCTGCGGTGAATACGTCTCCGCGTTGCAGCCCGGGACGAGGAAGGCGGGCGCGTCGGCCTCGGCGATGCGGTTGGGCCCATCCGCGATGGCGCGCGCCCAGGCGTGGAAGCGCGTGGCCCAGCCCGAGGGCGCGGTGTTGTATTCACCCGCGTAGAGCTGCACGTGAAGCCAGCTCACCTTGTTGCCGGTCCGCGTGGTGGTGCGAGACAACACGCCTCGGCGCCCCGCCCAGAACGCGGTGTCCTTGAAGGGAGACAAGGTGATGAGCGGGCGCGCCGCCATTTCGTGGCACGCATTGACGATGCCCGCGATGCGGTCCACGTTGGCGGGGTCCGAGAAGTCCCCCTCGAAGTCCAGGTCCAGCCCATCCAGGTGATAGGTGGCGAGGAACTCGGCGAGCCGCTCCGCGAAGCCTTTCAAGTCCCGCGCGGCCGCGGTGAAGTCCGCCTGGAAAGGCCCCAGCGACACGAGCAGCTTGCGACGGATGGGGAAGCCCGTCTTGAGCTGGCGGAGCGCGTCCGGAAGGCCCGACCAGAGCTGCGACACGGGCGTGTCGTTGAGGTGGAGGGCGCCGTCAGGCTGGACGTGGAGGAAGGGCAGCACCACCACGTCAAAGGCCGTGGTCCCGATGTTCTGGACGTCGGCCATGATGGACCTGGGTGCGTTGTCGGAGAAGTGACCGTATGCCCACAGCACGTTGCGCGACATGACGCAGCCCCTCGCGGCCCGCGCCTGCCCCCTGGCATCGCGCACTGGACCGCGTGCACGGCATCAGCAACGCACGTGCCGGACCCGCGCAGACGCTTCCTCCATGGGCTCCTCCGTTGGGTCCACGAAAAGTGCGTCCCCACTCAACGCGCGCGCGTTGACGTCGGACGCGTCTCTCGTCGTCTGAAATTCTCTCAACCCAAGCAGTTGGCTCAAATGGTGGACGCTGTCACCGCCCCCGCGTCCGAAACCGGCTCTCCGTCCACGCCCAACACCACGGGCGCCATGCCGAGCCTTCGCTCCACGAGCACATGGCCGGCGTAGATGAGCGGCGTCAGCCCAATGGCCACCAGCAGCTTCACGACATACGAGCTGAAGATGATGTCGAGGATGACCGGCACCTCGAGCACGCCCCACCACGCGAAGAACTGGATGACCACCGTGTCGATGAGCTGCGACACCGCCGTGGAGCCCGTGGCGCGCAGCCAGAGGAACCGGTTGCGCGTGACACGCTTCAAGAGATTGAACACGGCGATGTCGGTGTACTGGCCCACCAGGTACGCCGCCATGGACGCGAAGAGGATGCGCTGCGAGCCGCCGAAGACGTTGTTGTAGGAGGCCTCGACGGCGCCCGGATAGCCCGGCTTCGTGGTGAAGGGCGCCCAGGGCACCCGCACGGACGCGGCGATGACCACGATGGCGAAGACCCCCATCGCGAAGCCCACCCAGGTGATGAAGCGCGCGGCCTTCTTGCCGTAGAACTCGTTGAGGATGTCGGTGATGACGAACGTCACCGGGAACGCCAGGATGCCCGCGGACATCACCGCGGTGATGGGGCCCAGGTGCACCTCGAAGAGCTTCGGGCCGATGATGTCACCCAACGTCAGCGCGGTGACGAATACCCCCGCGAGCACGACGAAGAGCTGTGTCCTCCTGTCCAGATTCATCCCGCTTCCTTCACGCGGGCCGAGGCCCGCTTCATGCCGCGGCCTACTCGCGCAGGAGCAGACCGCCGTCCAACACCAGCTCGGTGCCGGTGGACCAGGACGCACCTAGCAGTTGATACACCGCGTCCGCCACGTCTCCCGGCGCCCCGAGCCGTCCCAGCGGGTGCAGGGCTCGCAGCCCGTCGAGCTGCGCCTCCACGCGCGCCGCCCGCTCCGTCGCGGACAGCGGCGCCTCACCCGGCGCCAAGCGCGGCTCGCGCACCATCTCCGTGTCCACCACGCCGGGCAACACCGCGTTGGCGCGCACCTGTCGCGGCGCCCCCGCCAACGCCAACACGCGCATCACCTGGAGCAGGCCCGCCTTCGCCGCGCTGTACACCGCGCTGGTGACGATGGGACGAACCGCCAGCGTGGAGGACACGAACACCATGGCGCCACCGCGCTCCAGCACCTCCAGCGCCTGCTCACCCAACCGCAGCGGCGCCACCAGGTTCACTTCGAGCTGCGAGCGCAGCGCGGCCTCGTCGATGTGGCCCGGCGCCTGATGCACCACCTGCCCCGCGCTGTGCACCCAGCCGTCCAAACCACCCAGGAGCGACGCGGCTCGGCGCACCAGGCCCTCGCGCTCCTCGGGCGAGGACACGTCGCACGGCAGCGCGAAGGCCCGCCCTGGATGGGCTCGCGCCACGTCCTCCAGGACCTGTGCGCGCCGGCCCGTGAGCACCACCTGGGCGCCCTCGCGCAAGAGCCGCTCCGCCACCGCGCGGCCGATGCCCGTGCCGCCACCCGTGACGAGCACCTTGCGCGTGCCCACCGGCCCGCTCACGCGTGGCCTTCCGAGCTGGGCGGCGTCGCGGGCTCCTCGTGCGGATAGAAGGTCGTCCCCACCGCGGGCACCAACCCTCCCTCCGGCGGCTCGGTCTCCACCTCGTCCGAGGGGATGAAGCGCGGCCGGTCCACGCAGAGGACGGTCTGCTCGATGGCGGTGGGGTTGTCGTAGCGGTGCACGAAGCCCGGAGCCCACAGGAAGGCCATGCCTCGCGCGACGGGCCGCCCCTGAAGCAGGAGCCCCGAGCCGATCATCAGCTCGCTCTCCTCCATCCGCTCGTGCCGATGCGTGGGGATGAAGCCACCGGGCTTCACTCGCAGCCGATAGACGCCGTAGTTGGCGCCCTCGTGGATGATGTCCACCCGGCCGAAGTGCTTCTCCTCCACCACGTAGTTCATCTCGCGCGCGGTGCGGTGCACCTGGAGCGAGGGCACCGCGAAGCGCCGCAGCGCCTCCGGCTTGGTGATGCGCACCGTGACGGCCTGCACCTGGGCCCGCGGCGCGTCCTGCGTGGGCGGCGCCAGGATGTAGCGGCAGATGGCCTCGCCTGCGGACTCCAGCAGCTCGAAGCGGCAGGCCTCCAACAGGAAGCGCAGCTCGCCGAGCAGCCGGCCATAGTGCACCGTGCTCGCCAGCTTCCCGCCCACCGCCGCGCTGCGGGTGTCGAGGAAGAGCGCCACGTCCAACCGCAGCGGCTGCGGCGCCACGCGCTCGCGGTTGTAGATGCCCACGATGCAGTCGACCGTGAGGCCGCGCACCTCGATGACGTCCAGCGGGCGGCCCTGCGCGTCGGTGACCGAGGGGAGAACCAAGGGGGTGTCACTCATAGCTGCGCGCTCCTGCCGCCATCCACGGCGATGACCTGGCCCGTGATGTATGGGGCCTCGCGCGCGAGGAACACCACCGTGCGCGCGATGTCCTCCACGCGGCCCTCGCGCCCCATCGGGATGCGCTGGAGGGTGGCGTTGCGCGCCGCCTCGTCGAAGTCCTCGGGGAAGGCCACCGTGCCAGGAGAGATGCCGTTGACGCGCACGCGCGGGGCCAGCTCCACCGCCAGCGCGCGGGTCAGCATGATGAGGCCGGCCTTGCTCACGGAATAGTGCGCGTACTGACTCACCGGACGCTCGCCGCCAATGTCCGTGAGGTGCACCACCAGCGGGTCCTTGCCCGCGAGGAGCGACGGCAGCAGCGCCTGGGTGAGGAAGAAGGGCGCGTCCAGGTTCACCCCGAGCATCCGGCGGTAGTCGGCTCGGGAGATGGAGGCGAAGTCGATGCGCTCGAAGAGGCCCGCGTTGTGGACCAGCACGTCCAGGGCGGGGTGCGCCTCGCGCACGCGCGCGCCCAGGGCATCCACCGCATCCGGATCCGCGAGGTCCGCGGAGTAGAGGGTCACCTGGCGGCCGAGCGAGCGAAGCTCGGTGGCCAGGGACTCCAGCGACGCCACCGAGCGGTGGGCGTGCAGCGCCAGGTCATACCCGGCGCGACCGAGGGCGCGGGCTACCGCGCTTCCAACGCGGATGCCCGCTCCGGTGATGAAGGCTGTCCCCATGCGGCGCCTTCACTAACAGGGCGCACGGGGAAAGGCACTGCGCTACCGCCAATAGTTCGCCGACCGGGCGCGCTGCCAGTGACGCCCGCCGTAGGGGACCCAGACCCACTCCTGGACCGTCTCGTAGCGGGCGGGCACCCACTGCTGATCGTAGTAGCCACCCCGGCACCGCTCGCGGCGGCGCCACCCGTGGCCATGGTCCCGGCACTGCTCGGGGACCCAGACCTGCTCGTAGCGCGCCGGCACCCAGCGCTGCACCGTCTGCAGCTCGTAGCGTCCGCGCGAGTCCACCGGGCGGGGCGAGGGGCCGTGGTGGCAGTCACTCGAGTGCTCGTGGGGCCGCGTGTAGCGCCGCGTCCGCTCGTCGTCATCGTCGTAGCGGAACGCCTCCTGCCCATCGCGAGGGCCGCTCCACTCGTTGCTCCAGCCATCCCGCGCGTTGGTGTTCCAGCGATTCAGGCCGTCGTCCTGCGCGCTCGCGGCAGTGGAACCGAGCAGCAGCGCACCGAGGGCCAGGGTCGAGAGTCCGAGCTTGAACGCCATGTCTTCCGTCCTCCGTTACAGGTTGCAGCCTCAGACGGGGGTGGCTCCAAAACATTCAACGCACAGGGACACGACGGGGACGGGCCGGGCGGAGTACATCCCCACGGCCATGTTCCACCGCAACGGACCCACCCTCCGGGAGCTCGCCGAGCAGGCCCTCACCTCCGTCGAGCGGGGCTATGACCTCCTGGCTCCCAAGTTCGACCACACGCCCTTCCGGACGCCCGACGCGCTCCTGAAGGCCACGTTCGACCTCGTGGGCCCTCCAGGCTCGGTGGACCGCGCGCTGGACGTCTGCTGTGGGACGGGCGCAGCCATGCGCGCGCTGCGCCCGCTGTGCCGCGAGCGCGTGGTGGGCGTGGACCTCAGCCAGGGCATGCTCGATGAAGCCCAGCGGCGCCTCGCGGACGCCCCTGGGGACGCGGTGTTGGAGTTCCAACGCGCGGACGCGCTGACGCTGACCTTCGAGGCGGAGTTCGACCTCGCCACGAGCTTCGGCGCCTTCGGCCACATCCTGGAGGAGGACGAGCCGCGGCTGGTGCAGGGCATCGCCCGCGCGCTGCGGCCCGGCGGACGGTTCGTCTTCGTCACTGGACATCCACCATCGCGGCTGCGCTTCGGGTACTGGCTGGCCCAGGGCTTCAACGCGGCCATGCGCGTGCGCAACGCGCTGCGGAAGCCGCCGTTCGTCATGTACTACCTGACGTTCCTGGTGCCTCGGGCCCGGGCGCTGCTGGAGGCGGAGGGCTTCACCGTCGAGGTGCACGACGGCGTCCTCCCCGCCCCCTTCACTCCGCTCAGCGTCGTCATCGCGACGAAGCGCTGAGCCGAGCCACGGCTACTTCGAGTCCTTCGCCACCTCGGGCTTCGGCCTGGCGCTCTGGTACAGCAGCTCCAGCCACGCGTCCTGCGAGACGTAGCCCTCGCCCCAGCTCTTGAACTGCGGGGGCAGGCCCGCGGCCTTCACCTGCTCCAGGGTCTTGCCCTCGGCAACCTGCGCGCGCACGAGCGAGACGGTCTCCCGGAGCATGGTCACGAAGCGCTCCAGGTCCGCGCGCTCGCTCAGCTTGCCGTGCCCGGGGATGATCTTCGCTCCGGCAGGCAGCGTCTTGAGCACCTGCTCCGCGTTGCGCACGTAGCCCTCCACCGAGCCCCCCGAGCTCAGGTCGATGAAGGGGAACTTGCCCTCGAAGAACTGGTCGCCCATGTGCAGCACGTTGGAGCCCACGAAGTACACCACCGTGTCTCCGTCCGTGTGGCCCGCAGGCAGATGCGTCAGGCGGACCTCTTCGCCGTTGAAGTAGAGCGACATGCCCGTGTCGTAGGTGATGACGGGCAGCGCCTCCTTCGACCTGGCGGGCGTCTCGTTGGCCAGGCGCACCCGCACCTCGCGCTGCGCGACGATGCGGCCCTCTCGACCGAAGATGGCGTTGCCGCCCGTGTGGTCGTCGTGCCAGTGGGTGTTCAGCACGTAGACGATGGGCTTCTTGCTCAGCTTGTCGAGCGTGGCGTGGATCTTCTTCGCCAGGGGGGCGAATTGATCATCGACGATGAGCAGGCCATCCGGCCCCGCCGACGCGGCGATGTTCCCACCCGCGCCTTCGATGACGTGGATGTTGCCGGCCACCGGCGTGCTCTTCACCGGCACCTTGCTCGGATCGATTTCGGGCTCTGCCGCCAGCGCCAACGCGGGAACCATCCACAAGACCGCCAAGACGACTCTCATGCACCTGCCCCTCTCGGATGCGAAGAGGCAGCAGCATAAACTCTTGGCTCGCGTTCGCTCAGTCTTGAACATGCGCGCGCATGTGGGAGTTCACCGGGTGACGTCCACCGCGCTGGCCACCGTGTTGCTGCTGCTGAGCGCTGGCGCTCCCGAGACCGACACGCCCTTGCCCCCGGACGCGCCTGTTCGCAACTGGCGCGTGCCGGTGCTCCACACCACGGGGCTCATGCTCGTCATGCGCGGCTCGCTGTCCGTGCTGTATCCGCGCGACTTCGACCCCACCCGCGTGAAGGAGAACCTGCGCCACTTGCGCGACAGCTACTCGCACCCGCCCGAGTTCCGCGCCCACGCGCCCGCGTTCGAGTGGGATGGAGACCCGTGGGTGCTCAACACCGTGGGCCATGGGCTGTTCGGATCCGAGGTCTACCTGCGCACGCGCCAGTGCGGACATGGCGCGCTGCCCTCGCTGCTCACCACGGCGATCGCCTCCACCGTCTGGGAGTACGGCGTGGAGGCCTGGCACAAGCGGCCCTCGGCGCAGGACCTCATCTGGACGCCGCTGGCGGGCGCGCTGCTCGGTGAAGGGCGCTTCCGGCTCCACCACTGGCTGGCCACCTCGGGAGGTGAGCCTCCCGGCGTCGCGCGCACCGTGCTGATGTTCGTGGTGGATCCACTCGGCGAGGCCGAGCGCCGCGTGCTCGACACCGACTGCTGAGCCTCGACTCTGGAGCCGCGCAGCCTGAAGCCCATCAGGGCGCGTGGGCCGCGTCCTCCGACTCGGACGCGTACTCCACGCGAGCCACCGTGTACTCCACCGGGCCTCGCGGTCGCTCCACGCGCACCGAGTCTCCCTCTTCCTTTCCCAGCAGTGCCTTGGCGAGCGGCGACTCCACGCTCAACCGCCCGGACTTCACGTCCGCCTCGTCTGGCCCCACCACGCGATAGCGCGTGCGCGCGCCGTCCTCGTCCTCCAGCTCCACCCACGCGCCGAAGAACACGCGCCCCGCCTGAGAGGGATCCGGCTCCACCACGCGCACCGCATCCAGCGTCGCGAGCAGCTCCCTCGCGCGTCGTTCACGCTCGCGCTGGCGCAGCCCTACCTCCAGCTCTGGGACACTCGCGCGGCCATCGTCCGGCCCCTGCACCGTGGCCAGCTCCGCTTGGAGCGCGCGGTAACCCTCGGGCGTGATGTAGCGCGGCTCGCCGGAGATCGACCGGGGTCGCACGGGAACCACGCCCGGGTCCCCGCCGTCCTCCTTCGTGAATGCCTTCGACATGGCAGCTCCCTTCCCCGGAGATTTCTCAACGGTTCCCGGGATTTGCACCCCTCGCTGCTCGCCCCCTCATCCACGAGTCCGGCGCAATTTTCTGCCCCTTGTGGACTCTGGCAGAATCAGGGGCATGCTCCAGCCTCGTGGCCTGCCTCGCTATGCGCACCGCCTGGCCATCCGCCTGCGCGGCATGCTTCCCGTCTACACCCACGACGTGTCCGAGGGCGGCTTCTGCGCGGACATGCTCCAGCCCGTGAAGCGAGGCAGCCTGCTCGAAGGCGCCATCGTGCTGGGCGCGGAGGAGGTTCCCTTCCAGGGCGAAGTCGTGTGGACGCGGCAGGCCGCGGGCGAGCGCGTGCGGGGGCGCTACGGCGTGCGCTTCACCACCATCCCGGAGGACTTCGGTCGCAGGCTCCAGGAGTACCGGCGCCTGCAAGGTCGGCGGCTGGTGCGCTGGCACACCGCGGAGCGCGCTTCCGGCTCACCCTGAATGCGAGGGGAGGCGCGTGGACTCGCGCCTCCCACTCCGCCGGGAGCGAGCGCCCCCGGGCATCACGCGGGGCTCAGGTCCCGGTGGACGGAGTCGCGGTGGGCGCAGGAGCCGCAGGGGCCGGAGCAGCAGGCGCAGGAGCGGCGGGCGCCGTCGGGGCCTCGGGCGCCGGAGCGGCGGGCACAGGCTGGCTGTCCGTGCTCGGCACGGGCTCGGGCTGGGGCGACTGGCCCACGGGGAGCGCCTGGAACTGGTAGCCGTGCACGCCCTTGGGCAGCACGACCTCGACCAGCGGGTTCTCCTCCAGCAGGACCTTGGACACCTGGAGGCTCAAGCGGCCATCGGCGTCGGTCGTGGCGGACAGCCGCTCGCGCAGCTCACCGCCGAAGACCTTGGCGCCCTGCACGGGCTTGCCCGTCTGCGCGTCCACCACGCGCAGCACCACGAGCTGCCCCTCGGCGGCCTTCGCGGCTCCCGGCTGGGCCACCACGTCCCGGTAGCGGGGGCGCAGCGCGCAGGCGGACAGCAGGGTGATGGAAGCGAGGGCGGCAATCAGCGACGTACGGCGAAGGCTCATGGGGTCATCCAGGCAAGAAAGGGTGCAGCCGGGCGCGGCAGCATAGCCGCCCACCACCAGACTCCAAGCACCAGACGCCATGCACCGAGCCGCTGGCGGCCCCGCCGTGCAGGCCCCCCTCCACCCGGAGTCCCGGCTTCCACCCGGAGCCCCCCTCGGGAGACGCAACGAGGCGCCGCTCCCTTGGATGCGCGGCGACAGGGGCAACGGCGCTTCCGCATCGAGGGGCCCCATCCCCATCTCATTCCCACCGGGCGTGCACACCCCGGAGGGAGGAAGCACCATGCCCGAAGCCATCACCCCACCCCGCCCCGAACGAGGGGCTCCGGTATCGACGTCGCTCGACTTTGATCCGCCGCGCTACGTGGACCACGTGCCCCTCCCCCCCGGCGTCGCCGTGAAGGAGGATGGCGTGGCGTTCTTGCACGGCCAGTTCAAGGTCAGCGCGCTGACGATGGTCCTCATCAGCCTCAGCGTCTTCTGGGTGCCGTTCCTCGGCAGTCTGATTGCCAGCACCTTCGGAGGCTTCTTCGCGAAGAAGCTGCCGCGCGCGATGTATGCCGCCGCCGTTGCGTCCATCGTGGTGCCCGCCATGCTCTACGTCGCCTTCAACGTCTTCGCGATGGGCTTCGTCCGGTTCTTCTCCGGCCTGGGGTTCTGGAATTGGACCCTGCTGCACGTCATCGCGATGTTCATCGGCGCGTTCGCGGGCGCGGCCAGCCGAGGCCTCGTCGCCGAGGAGTTCGTGGGCCCGGAGTTCGCCACCGTCAGCGGACCTCCACTCCCAAGGTCAGGCGACGCTCGGCGAGCCCCGCGTCCGTGACGACCGACGCCCCGGGCGCGGCGCGGGCCGGAGGGTGCAGCGTTCCCTCCCACCGCAGCTGCGCCCGCGGCGTGAGCAACACACCCCACCCGGCCGCGCGCCCCAGCCACCACTCCAGTTGGAGCGTCGCGTCCGCCTCGTGGCGCACCTGGGCCTCGCCTGAGCGCCACGTGGGGGCATACGCCGCCTCCATTCGCACCGCGTTGGCGCCCGCGCCAGGCAGCCCCGTGCGATGCGCCAGCGAGACACGCGGCCCCACCGCGGGCAGCCACGTCGACTGACTCCAGTGCACCGCCGCCATCGCGCCCACGCCCAGCGCGGTGAAGTCCGCGTAGCGCCGCGACTCCGAGACCATCCACAGCGCCTCCGCCTGCACCGAGGCCCGATGCGGCAGCGCGCGAGCCGCGTCCGAGCCCACCCGCGCCTCCGCGCCCCACCCGAGCCCGTCCCAGAGCGAGCGCCTCCACTGCGGCAGCTCGCGCAGCAACGTGCGGTAGCCCACCAGCGTGAGCTGTGAAGCCAGCAGGCGAGGCACACCCCACCGAGGCTCCACCCACAGCTCTCCATCCAGGACCCGCAGCTCGCTGCTGGGCTGGAAGCCGTGCAGTCGCGCGTCGCCCAGCGCCTCGCTGAGTCCCGCCGTCCGCAGGCTGAGCACTGGACGCGCGCCACCCTCGTCCGTGAAGTCCACCCCCAGGCTCACCGCCGTGCGCCCCGCGCCCGAGTCTCGCCGTGCACTCGCCGCCCAGGTCTGCTCGGCCTCCACCTTGCGACGATGGTCGTCCGCGAGGAAGGCCGCGGGATCCACCTCCGCCAGCGGGCCCTCGTTGAGCGCGCCCTGCGCTTCCGTGGCCGCGACGAAGGCGGCCTCCGTCCGCTCGGCGCGCACCCACGTGCGAAGCTCCTCGGGGGTCATCGGCCGCGACGTCGCCGAGTCCAGCGCCTCTCGCAGCAGCGTGGTGCGGTCCAGCACCGCGAGCCGACGCTGCAGCGCGTCCTCTTGCTCGAAGAGGCGCTGACGCTCGCGAGCCCCCTCCGACGCCCGCCCCTCCACCGGCTTCTTCACCGCGACGAGCCGATCCCGCTCGATGGTCAGGCGCTCTCCCTCCGCACGATCCACCGAGGCGCGCTCCACGCGCACGCTCTGCGCCACGAAGGCATGCAGCGCTCGCCGCGCCTCCTCGCGCGACTCGGGACGCACCGAGTCCAGCGCCTCCGTCACGATGCCCGGCAGCGCCACGTACGCGGCCCGGCGCACCTCCGGCTCCGAGGACTGAAGGCGGGCGTGCAGCGCGCGCAAGCGGGCATGAGGCCCGGAGCCCACCCACGAGGCCAGCCGCGACAGCAGGCGCTCTTGCTCGGTCTGCGCACGCACGGCGCGGTCGAGCGTGGACTCGAAGGCATCCGGCACGTACTCCAACAGCGGCGTCGCGCGGCCGTCCGAGCCCGTCACGTCCATCTTCGCCAGGGTGTCCAACGTGGCCGTGGGCAGCACCCACAGCAGTCCGGGCGGGCTCACCTCACGGTCCGCATCCAGCGCGCCGTTGAGCAGGAAGAGGAGCGCCGTCGCGCAGTTGTCGGTGAAGAAGTAGTAGCCCATGTAGCCACGGCGCTCGAGTTCCCACACGCGCTCCAACATCCGCACCGTCTCCGCGCGCGTGAGGTTGAGCCGGAAGCGGCGGATGGAGCGCTGCTCCAGCTCGCGCGCCTCGTGCGTCAGGTCGCCCATCGTGCCGGTGAGGAACACCGTGTCGTAGCCGCCCGTCATCCCCTTCACGACGTAGCCCAGCCCCTTCGCCTCCATGCCGGTGAGGGCCACGAGCTGCACCACGCGCTCGAAGTTCGGCCCTCGCGCCACTTCGCCCTCGCGCCACACGGGGCGCACCAGCAGGTGCCCGAAGAGGGACTCGGCTTGACGGCCGGACGCCGCCACCATCAACACCTCGAAGTGAGAGAGGGCGTCCACGTCCGCCCACGCATCGAAGGCCGGACAGTCCCCACGCGCGGGCAGCGAGCCGAGGCCCGCCTCCGCGATGAACTCAGACAACGCACGCGTCTTGGACAGCTCCTGACACCGCACCTGATCATCCACTGGCAGCGCGTCCTCGCGCAGCGACTCCACCGGGGCCCACAGCTCCTCGGCGAAGGTGGCCAGGTCGAGGGCCGCGCTCACCTGACCGCGTGCACGACTGAAGGCGCCCGCGTAGGTGATTCGCGCGGTCTCTTTCCACGTGAGCGGCTTCTCGAACGGAGCCAGCCATCCGTCCAGCCGACGCCAGTGCGGCGTGCGACTCCACCCGCGTGCGTCATCCCAGCGCCGCACCACCGCATGAATCACGGCGCGCCGACGCCACAGCCGCTCCGCTTCCTCGGACGTGAGGCGCGCGAGTCGCAGCGTCGCGCGGCGCTCCTCCGAGGGCGCATAGCGATAGAGATGGAAGCGCGCGCCTTCGTCCGTCCACTCGGGGCGCTCGGGCGAGCCATCTCCCATTCCCAGCGGCGCCGCCTCCGCGTGCAGCACCAACTCCAGCCTGCCTCCGGGTGGACGTCTCATGCCCGGCGGCAGCGCCGCGAGCCCCGCCTCCACCTCCGCGACCAACGCGACATCGCGCGCCGCCTCGCCTCGCAGCACCACCCCGTAGCGAGCCTCCAGCGCCGCGACCTGGAGGGCCACGGGCTCGACCTCCGGCGCGGCCCCCGCGTGGAGTGCGACGAGCACGGCCCCCAGCGAGGCCCACCTCCACACCGTCATCTTCGAGAGAGGGAGAACGGGCGCGCGCGTCACCGCGCGGCCTCCACGATGCCCTCCTCCGCGAGGAAGGCCCGGCGGTCCTCTTCCAGACGAGGGTCCGTCCGCGCGAGTTCACCCACGCGCTCCAGCCACGCCCGCGCCCGCTCCGGCGTGAGGGCTCGCGCGTCCGCGAGGGTCAGCAGCTCCTGCCGGTGTGCGCGCAACAGCCGGCCGAAGATGTCCACGTGCGAGCGACGAATGTGCGCCGCCGCGGCCAGGTCCTCCACCGTGGGCCCCGCTCCCAACGCTAGGTCCTCGCGGAGCTGATGCGTGCGCGCGCGCAGATACACCTGGGCCGCGCGTCCCACTTCCTGTGGCGGAGGGGGCTGCTTGCGCCGCTCGGCCGCCGCGACCACCTGCCAGATGACGATGCCCAACCCCACCACCGTCATCGCCACCGTCGCGGCCGACAACACATGCCCGTTATCGCCGTTGCTGCTGTCACTCTGCGAGCGCGACCCCTGCCCCTCCACCTTCTCCGTGTGCGTGGTGCCCGAGTTGCTGTTCTCGCTGGTGCCCGAGTGGCTCGAACCACCCTCCTGCGAGCTGTGGTCGCTGGAGCCCGAGTTCGAATGACTCGAACCTCCCTCCTGCGAGCTGTGGTCGCTGGAGCCCGACTTCGAATCGCTGCTGTTCCCCTGGCTGGAGTCGCCCGCGTTCGACTTGCTCGAATCCCCCTGGCTGGAGTTGCCCGAGTCCGAGCCCGCCGAGGAATCCCCCGCCGCGAGCGGACCTCCCGCGACCGGCGTTCGACATCCCACCGCGAGCATCAACATCGAGGCGCAAATCGCGCGCTTCCACCGCGACGCTTGTCGCATGCACAGCCTCCCCTTCGTGTCCGTGACGCTCCGGCCCTGAACGCGTCACGACGCTTCGTGAGAGCGCACAGCCGCGCCCATCGTACGGGAGTCGCGCCGACGTCCGGACCGACCCACCCGCATTCGACGACGCCTGCCTGCCCTGCGGCTCGCTCGAACTCACGTGCGACAGGAGTCCTAGCCAGCGCCGTGCCGACACCTGGGCAAAGCGTTTTCAGGGCGTTGCGGATGACGAGTCGCAGCAAGGCGCGAAGCCCACGCGACAAGGGTGCGTCACGGCCTACGCGCGCCCCGCGTGTTGTCACCAGACCCGCGAGCCAACTGGGTCAGGGCGACTCCACGAAGAGGCGGCGCAGATAGGGATTGAGTAAGCGACCCTCCGGGTCCAGACGCTCTCGCTCGCGATGGAAGTCCGCCCAGCGTGGATACAGGTCCTTCAGCGTCGCCGCGGTCTGCGTGTGCAGCTTGCCCCAGTGCGGACGCCCACCGTGGTTGCGGAAGATGGCCTCCGCGCTGGAGAAGTAGGGCTCCAAGGGCATGCCCTGGTACTGATGCACCGCGATGAAGGCGCGGTCTCCGCCGTGCGCGGGGCTGAGGAAGATGTCGTCACCGCGCACGAAGCGGTACTCCACCGGGAAGTGCACACCCAACTGCTCGCGCGCGATGAAGGCTTGCAGCTCGCGCAGACACTCGGGGCCGCGCTCCACGGGCACCGCGTATTCCATCTCCTGGAAGCGCACCAACCGAGGCGTGGCGAACATCGCGTGGCTCGCGCCCGCCATTCCGCCCTCTGACGCGAGTCGCGCCGACAGCCGGCTCACGGGCGCGCACAACGAGGGCTTCATTCGGCACGCGCGGCTCACCGCGCCGAAGAGGGCGTTCTCCAGCACCAGTTCGTTGAACCAGCGCCCCACGCCCATGCCCCGGGGCGATTCCTCGGTGAGGTCCATCGCCTTGGTCATCACCCGGTCCGTGTGAGGGAACCAGAAGAACTCGAAGTGGCGATGCGTGGCGCGCGCCGTGTCGAGCCCCGCCAGACATTCCTCCAACGACATCGTGCGGCGCGCGAGCGACAGCCGATACGCGGGCAACAACTTCAGCCGCACGCGCGCCATCACCCCCAGCGCGCCGAGCGACACCTGCGCCGCGCGAAACAGCGAAGGCTCCGTCTCCTCGGAGCACTCCACGACCTCGCCGCGCGCCGTGACCAGCGTCAGCGCACGCGCCTGTGTGGCCAACACGCCGAAGCGCGCGCCCGTGCCATGCGTCCCCGTGCCGAGCGCGCCTCCGAGCGACTGTTTGTCGATGTCGCCCAGGTTCTCCATCCCCAGGCCCCGCTGCGCGAGTTCACGTCCCAATTCCCGCAGCGGCGTGCCTGCCCAGACGGTGGCCTCGCGCGCGTCCGCGTCCACCGCCTCCACGCCCGTCAGCGCGTCGACGGACAGCATCGTCTCGTCGGTGGCGCACAGCGGCGGGAACGAGTGCCCGCTGCCCACCACGCGCACCGTGGCACCTTGGGCGCTGGCCTGTCTCAGCGCGGCCTTCAATGCGTCCAGGTCCGCGGGGCGCAGGAACGCGCTCGGGTGCGCCTCCACCGCGCCGGACCAGTTGCGCCACGTCGTCTTGCCGACCGCCTTCGCGTGCCGCATCCGTTCACCCCCACTCGCCCCGATAGGTTGGCACCTCCTCGACGACCCGCCCCTCGGAGAGCAGCAGAAGCGTCCGGAAGTGCTCGCACAGTTCCCCGGCCTTCGCGTGCCGGAAGAAGACGGGCGCGCCCAGCGGCAGCGGCACGGGCCCGTCGTAGGCGATGGGTGTCTGCACCTCGCCCACGCCCTCCAACGGGAACAGCCGAGCCCCCTCCGGCAGGTAGGGCCGGGGCAGCTTGTCCAGTCCCGCCGCCCCCGAGGCGACGAAGCCACCGCCCTGGAGCGTGAAGATGCCCGGCGCGGGCCGACGCGTGACGGGGATGGCGAAGGCCGCCGCGGGCTGATGGCGAAACATGCGGTAGCCATCGAAGAGCGCGGGAGAGAACAAGCCACTGCCCGCGGCGAGCTCCGTGACGCTCGCGTCCGCGCGCGTGGACTCGAGGCTGCCCGTGCCCCCGCCGTTCACGAACGACAGCGAGAAGCCCGCGTCCGCCAGCGCTCGGACAATCGCCGCGCGCCGCGCATGCACCGCCCTCACCGCGCCGCGCTGGAGCGCGCGCACCGCCAGGTTCTTCATGCCCGCGAAGGGTGACGCATCGGGCACGCCCGCGAGCTGCGCCTCGTAGCCCATCACCCCCGCGAGGAACACCCCCTCCGAGGCCGCGATGGCGCGCGCCACCTTCAGCGCATCCTCGGGCGTGCGCACGGGCGAGCGATACACGCCGAACCACAGGCCCGGCAGGTCCAGCGACAGGTCCACGTCCAGGCACAAGGGCACGCGCGCGCCATGGCGCTGGGCCGCTCGCGCCGCGAGTTCGACATGCTCGGCGCAATCCACCATGAGCGTGACGGGCGAAGGTGGACGACACAGCTCCGCGAGCGCCTCGGGATCCACGACCGGATAACCCATCAACAGGTTCGTCAGGCCTCGCTCGCGCAGCCGCACGGCTTCATCGGGGCGGTAGCACATGAGCCCCTGGAAGCCAGGGACTGTCTCGAGCACGCGCCGGATGAGCGACACGCAACGCACGGACTTGGTGGCCAGCCGGATGGGCTTGCCTCCCGCGCGGCGGACCAGGGCCGTGGCGTTGTCCTTCAGCAGGTCCAGGTCCACGAACGCCAGCGGGAGTCGCCGTCCCTCCAGCGCCTTCGCGTAATAGGCATGGTCGCGCGGCATGTGGCTCCGCTCCTTCTGGCGCGCCGGAGCGCAGCCGGCGGAATCATGACGCGACAGGGAGGTCCGCCGTGAATCGGCCGGAAGGGGCAGCGCGTCGGGCGCCCCAGCCGGACACCCGACGCGCGCTCACGCGATCCAGCAACTTCCGATGGGCCCACCCCCCCGCGGGCACGGATCAAAGTGTCTCGCCCTCGGAAATGCGATTCAATCGGTGAAAACCCGTAGGTCCAACCTTACCCGCCAAACGCGCCCGCACTGAGAGTATCAACTGGGCGGCAGCTCGGAGCGGATTCGGCGCCAATACCCCACCTCCTGCATCCTGTGCCGTCTATAATCAGTAAATCTTGATTCAAATGACTTCCGAGGATCAGCACCTGCTGCGAGACCTCGAGGCGCTGCTGGCGAATATGGAGCCGGGTTCGGAGGCCATGCCCGCCGTGGTGGCCGCCCTCAAAGATGCCCTGCGCGCTGAGCGCGCCGTGGCTTATGGCGTCGAAGTAGGACCCGAGCGCTACCACGCGACTTATTCTCACTGCGCGGGATTTCCTCAATCTCCGAATGTCCTGGCGGAAGTCCTGGACGAGTTCCTCCCGGGAGTGGGTGACCCATGGGGTTACTTCGATCCCGCCCATCCGGCGCCGTCCCAGCGCAACCAGGCCCTGCGCTTCCGCCCTCTGGCGGAGACCACACAGAGCGAACCTCCACTGTACGCGCCGGGTTCGGAGCCCTGGGAGCTGTTAGGCATTCCCGCGGAGCAGTGGGCCCGCACGCTGGAGCGAGTCACCGCGCGCACCGGGTCGCTGTATCGCCGACTGGGATTGGACCGCATGGCGCAGCTGCGCACGCTCGTCTGCGAAGGCGCGACGCTGCTGGGCTGGGTGGGAGCGTTCCGGACCGAGCCCTTCACCGAGCGCGATGAGCTGCTGCTCCAGTCGTTGACGCCCGCACTCCAGCGCAGGCTGGCCATGGACACGCGACTGCGCGAGGCGGGGCTGCTGGGCTCGGCGCTCGAGGCGGCGCTGGAGGCGCTGGGTCGCCCCGCCTGGGTCGTCACCGCGACGGGCCGGGTGGTGCACACCAACAAGGCGGGCCGTCAGCGATTGGACGAAGACGCGCGCGGGCTCGCCTCTCAGGTCCGCGACTGCCTGCGCAGCGTTCCAGGTTCAGGGCCATTGTTCTCCAGCTCGCTGCGCAGCCCGGGCCTGCCGGATCACTTCCTGGTGTTGGATCCAGGCCCCCCTCCCGACCACACCACGCGCGTGCGGCGGCTGGCCCTTCGGTGGGCGCTCACCGCCCGCGAGATTCAAGTCCTGGAGCACGTGGTGCAGGGCGAGACGAACAAGGCCATCGCCGCGCACCTGGGCTGTGCCGAGCGCACGGTGGAGGTGCACGTCACCCATCTGCTGAACAAGGCGCAGGTCGAGAGCCGCTCCGCGCTCATCTCTCGTTTCTTCCAGGCGGCGTGAGCCGGGCATCCGCGCGCGCCCGTGCCTAGGATGCCGCGCGTGAGCACCTCTCGCGCCTCTCGCATCCACGCCGCACTCACGCGCGCCGACGCCGCTGTCGCGCGCGGCCCTGTCTCTGTCCCAGCGGAAGGAGCGCCGCGCGCCCTCCGCGTCGTGATGGGAGACCCCCAGGCGAACTTCGAGCACCTCCTCGCCATCCTGGAGGCGCGCGGTCTCTTGGGCGACGACGGCGTGTTGAGGCCCGACAGTCAGCTCGTCCTCGTGGGCGACTGCTTCGACTGGGGCCCACGCGATGAGCGGCGCGCGGTCGCGGCGAGCGCCTTGCGACTCCTTGCATGGTCCGCGACACACCCCGCCGACGCGGTGGTGATGCTGCTCGGCAATCATGACCTCGGCCGCGTGGGCGAGCTGGCGGACTTCACCGATGCGACGTTCGCCACCGCCCAAGCCGAAGCGGACCGCATCTACGTTGGCGACGCGACGCATGAGCCCGAGGAGCAGGCCTTCCTCGCGCGCTGGCCCCAAGTCCCCAACGCCGAGCTGGTGGCGCGCGACTTCAGCACCTGGAACGAGGCCCAGCGCGACTGGGTGACGCACCTCTTGCGCGCGAGGCGCTTCCGCGCGGCCCACGCCGCGGGCTCGAACCTCCTCGTGTTGCACGCGGGAGTCACGCACGAGGACCTGGACGTGCTCGGCGTGCCGGGCCCTCACCGCGCGGATGCGGGCGAGGTGGCGCGCGCACTCAACGCGGCGCTGGACGCGGCCGTGGCGGCGTGGACCTCGGGGCCGCTCGTCATCCCGGGCCTGCACGCGCCTGGAAACGCGGCGGAGGGCGAGGGGCGCGGCATCTTCTACCAGCGCCCCAGCCTGCTGCCCGAGGATGCCCAGCGCGTGCGAGGCACACCGCGCCGAAGGTTCGATCCGCGCCGGTTGCCGGCGGGACTGGTGCAGGTGGTGGGACACACCCGCGACAAGCGAACCCGCGAGCTGCTTCAGCGCCCCGGGCCCGTGCGAGACGGCGTGCTGCGCCACCTGGTGACGGACGGAACCCGGGTGGAGTACGCGCACGGGACCCCGGCCAATCCGGGGCCCCGAGAGGCCGTGCTCCTCTTCACCGACGGCGCCATGCGCGAGTGTCCGGCCGAGGACTTCGAGCTGCTCGACCTGGACACCCGTCGCGCCGCGCTACCGCGCTGAGGTGGGCTGGGCCGCCGCCTTCACGGTGGCCAGCTTCTTCTCCAGCCCTTCCACCTGACGCGGGGACACCTGCGCGGCGGGCAGCGTCTTCGCGTAGGCGAGCGCATCCTCCACCGTCTTCACCGCCGCCGCCGGCTCCTTGCGGGCGAGGTAGATGTCGGCCCGGCCCGTGAGCACGCCCAGCCGGCGAGCGCCCTGCACCTTCGTCAGCGCGCGGTCGCTCGCGGCGAGCGCGTCATCCAGCCGCCCCGACACGCGATACAGCGTGGCCAGGCGCGCGGGCGGGTTGTAGTCCTGGGGCAGGTCGCGCTCGCTCTGCTCGATGGCGGGGATGACGCGCTGGGGCTGCTCCAGCTTCATCGCGGCCAGCATGCGGTGCGAATCAAAGACAGAGCGCGCGTCGGGGTTCGGCGCCTTGGCGGCCTCGCCCTCCAGGTACGACAGCCACTGCTCCGCCACGGCGCGGCTGCCGGCCTTGTCGCCATCCGCCTCGCGCGTCTCGGTGAGCATCTCGTAGAGGCCGGAGCGGTCGTCCGCCGTCATGGTGATGGCGGGAGGGCCGAGCGCCTCGCGCGCCTTCGCCTCCAGCGTGTGCCGCAGCTCCGCGCCCGCGGCGCTGTCCTCGGGCAAGGACATCGCGCACGTCAGGCCGTTGAGCACGCTGTTCGCCCACGACAGCGAACGCGGGACGCGCGGCAGCTCTTCAATCGCCTTGCGCGCGCAGGCCTCATGCTGCTTGGCGCCGTACATGGCCATCGTCAGCGACTCCAGCGCGCGGCCTCGGCGAGACCAGTCGGCGGGCGCCTCGGCGAGCGCCAGCGTGAGCGCCTCGGCGGCCTCCGTCGGCTTGCCCTCGCCATACAGGGCATCGCCTCGCGCGAGCAGGGCCTCGGCACCAGTGGCGCCGCCCTTGTACGCGCGCTCTCCGTCCTCGAAGAGCTTCTCGAGCTGCGGCGCGGTGGCGCTGCCGGCGAAGCGCAGCAGGGCCTTCTCCTCGCGCGGGTCGATGATGAAGAAGGTGGGCCAGAACTCCACCGGGTACTTCTCCTGGAACGCCGCGTTCTGCGCCAGGTCGGTGTTCAGCTCCACCCAGACGAAGCGGCCCGCGTGCTTGGCGAGCGCCGCGTCGGTGAAGACATACGCGCGCATCGAGCGACAGGTGTGGCACCAGGGCGCCCACGTGTCGACGAACAGCGGCACGCCCTTGGCTTTCGCCTCGGCGAGCGCGCGGCCGTAGTCATCCGCGATGAAAGGAAGGGGGCTCTCGGCATGGGACGCGTCGGTGGACACGTTCGCGTGCGAGGCAGTGCAGGCGACGAGCCCCGACAAGGACAGGAGCAGGCAGGCAACGAGCGTACGCATGCGGCGCACCCTATCGCGCCCGCCCACCGCTGTCCCTGGCCGACGCTGGCGCGGACGAGCGACTGGGCAGGCGCTCGCACCCGTGGTGTCCTGCGCACGCCCGATGAAGGACCCCAACGCCCTGCGCCATGCCCTCGCATCCGCTCTGGATGCCTTGCCCGCTCCCGAGCGCTTCCCCGAAGCCGCGGACGCCGACGTCGCGCGCAGGCTCGTGGAGCGCCTGCGCCGCGACCTGATTCCCCGGCTCGGCGCGGGGGATGCGCCGCTGCTCCTGGTGGCCATCGCCGGCCCCAACAACGTGGGCAAGTCCACGCTCTTCAACGCGCTGGCGGGCGCGTCCCTGTCCCCCGCGCGCCCCGAGGGCGGCCTGACCAAGCAATGTCTGGCGGCCTCGCACCCGGAGACCTGGACGGGCGAGCTGAAGGACTTCCTCACCCGCCGCTACGACATCATTCCGGTGGCCTCGGGAGACGTGGCACCCGTGGACCAGCCCGGTCCCGCAGGGCGTCTGTATCTGGTGCTGTCGGACGCGGTGCCGCGCGGCCTGCTGGTGATGGACACACCAGACTTCGACAGCGTGTACCGCGACAACCGCGAGCGCGCCGAGGCACTGCTCGTCACCGTGGACGTGCTGGTGTTCGTGGTGAGCCGGCAGACGTACCAGAACGCGGCGCTGGTGGACTTCCTGCGCGCGGCGGTGGGCCATGGGCGTCCGTATCTGCTCGTCTACAACGAGGCCACCCGCGAGGAAGTGGCGCGCGCGCACCTGGAGAAGCTCGCGGCGGATGTCGGCCATCCGCCCCTGGCGCGCTACCTCGCGCCGCATCAGCCGGACGTGGAGGCGGGCCTCGCACCGCTGGCCACTCAGCCCTTGGATGGAGCGACCTCCCTGGCCGCGCGACTGGGACAGGCCGAGCACGCGCGCGAGCTGAAGGCCCGCGCCCTGGCGGCATCACTCGCGGACGCGCGCCTGGAGATGGAGACCGTGGCGAACGCCGCCGAGCGGGCCGCGCGCGAACCGGATCGACTCAGGCAGCGCCTGCGTCATGAGCTTCAAGGCGTGGGCGCGCAGGCAGCGCTCAAGGCCGTCCCCGCGGACGTGCTCATCGATGCGTTCCGCGACGAGCTGGATGCGCGCAGCACGTTCCACCGCTGGGTGCGGCTGCCGTTCCGAGGACTGGCCACGGCGCTCACCTTCGTGAGCCGCAAGGTGCGCGAGTCCTTCACCGGTCCCGAGGCGCACGCCGCGCTCCCCACGCAGTCCGTGGATGCGACGCTGAGAGATGGCCTTCGCAGGTTGGTGGACGCATTCGCGCCCGAGGTGGCCGCGTGGCGCGGCGACGAGGCCACCCGAGCACGTCTGGCGGAGGCCTTTGGACCCGCGACGCTCGCGCGGCTGGATGAGCCTCTGGGAATGGAGTCGTTCCACGCGCACGCGGCGGATCGCATCACGCTGTATGACTTCTGTCGCCAGCTCGTGGGCGCCGAACTCCAAGGTGGGATGCGCGAGGAGCTGCTCCAAACGTTCACCACCCTCGTCTACTCAGTGCCCTCCGGCGCGGCGGCCGTCGTCACCGTTGCCACCGGAGGAATCGGACATGACGCGGTTGTCTGGGCTGGCACGTTATTATCCACACCGCTGCTCGAGCGCTTCGTGGATCTGCTCGGTGCGCAGGTGCGCGCAACGGTGACACGCAAGTGGGCCGACGCGCACGGAGCCACTTTGGCTCGCGAAATGGAGCAACACATCTTCACCGACCTGTTGGGACACCTCGATGACCAAACCGAGGCCTGGACGCAAGTGTCCTCCCGTCTCAGGGTCGCAAGTGCCTCTGCGACTGGAGGGCACTCCTCCTGAGAAGCACAGAACGGACTTCTCTACCCGCCGGGTCGTATCGGCCAACCCACTCCGTGTGTCCTGGGCTCCCCATCCAGGCAGTCGTATCAACAGTCAGGACTTCACGGGAAGGTCAAGCGTCATGTACGGGGAGCGTGAGAAGGCACTGAGGAAGACGCTCGGCAGGAACGCGCGTGCGGCTCGCGAACGCCAGAAGCTGACCCAGGCGGACGTGGCGGAGCGCATCAACCTGGCCACCGAGGTCTATGGTCGGATCGAGCGCGGTCGCTCGTTTCCCAGCATTCCCACTTTTCTCCGGCTATGCCATGCCTTGCATGAGCCGTCGGACCGGATGCTGGGTTTGGAGGACACGGGCGGGCTCGGAGACATCGAGCTGGCGCTGGTCACCGAGCCGACAGCGCCCGCGGCGGGCGAGCACCCGCCGGAGCTCCGGCGCCTCCTGCGCACACTGCAGGGTTGCGAACCGGGCGAGCTGCGGGCCCTGAGGCGGCTCCTGGCGGCGATGAAGAAGCCCATCCGCTGAGCGGAGCCCCACGAGCGAGCGGGAGCCTTCGTCCGTGCGTGGCTCGCGAGGATGGGCCATGCTGGCCGGGCCATGAATGGTCCGGACCCGGAGGCGGGTTCCCCTCTCATCCTGTCGTTCCGCCACCTGTTGACCGAGGCCGTCGGCAGCTTCCTCGACTCAGCGGAGATGCCCTGCGCCCAGACGGCGGACGCGCTGAGCGAGCTGCTCGTCACGCTGTCGCGCTACCGGGAGGAGGGCGCGCCCCTCTTCCCGATGGCCTTCGTGGGCGATGACCTGGGGGACATGCTGGAGCTGCTCGGTGGGCATGACCCCATTCCCATCGGCTCGGGGCCGCGCAACCGCGCCACCATCCAGCGCGCCCTCAAGCAGTGCGCGCCCTTGGGACAAGGCCGCTGGTGGGCCCTCTACCTGCTGCGCGTGCCGGAGGGGCTCACCTACGGCATCTTCCGCACCGACCCGTTCCCCCTGACCGAGACGCCCCTGGAGCGACTGCGCCGCGCGGGGACGCAGGCGTCGCATGTCGTTGGGGTGCTGCAGCTCGCCGACAACATCATCGAGCTGCGCGCAGGAGGCGACCTCTGCCGACACGTGTACCTGTCAGGCGCACGGGTTGACGTGGACCCACCGTCGGTGGTGCTGCGCGACCTGGCGCACGCCGTCACGGAGCAGGTGTTGCCCTCGAGCCGCGAGGCCGCGCGGGGCTTCTTCCAGCGAGTGTTCTTCGAGGTGATGCAGGGCTCGCACGGGACGCTCGTGGCGGTGCTGCCTCGGGAGCGCGCGGGCTCCGCGCTGTTCGTGGATGGCATCCTGCTGCCGCGTCCGCTGGACGTGGTGTCGCTGCTGGACCGCTATCAAGCGGCGCCAGATGACGCGGCGGCCTCGGCGGTGCGCGCCACGGCGCAGCTGTTGCGCGGGATGCTGGCGACGGACGGCATCACCGTGCTGCGCGCGGATGGGTGCATCCTCGGGTACAACGTCTTCGTGCGGCATCCGGAGACGCTGGCGCGACAGCCCGCGTTCGTCGGTGGCGCGCGGCGGCGCACCTTCGAGGTGCTGTGCGCGGCGCTCGGCTCCGAGCTGGCGGCCGCGTTCATCCGCTCCCAGGACGGTGACGTGGCGTGTCGTCGCGCGTAGCGGCGGGAGGCGCACGGCGCTCGCACGGATTTGCGGTGCTCTCCTGATTTGAATCAGGGGCGGACCTCCGAGTGTGTCACGCACGCGGCACAGAACCCTGTGGGTTCGACGCGGCGACAGCGACGCTCTGCGTGGGAGGAAGATTGAGATCGTCAGAGGGGGCGTTATGCTGTCACGCGCCGTGCGACCAAGCCCCCACCCGTTCCGCGCGCATGCCGCGCTTCCCTTGCTGCTGGCGTGCCTCTCCGCGTTCCCCGCGATGGCCCAGAAACTCCCGGACGTCCTCGTCACGGGAGACCCCGTCGCCCCTTCGCCAAGTGAGGTGGGAACCGGGCTCTGCATGGCGTCGAGCAAGTGGACGAAAACTCTCAACGAGTTCCCACAGAGCACCGCAACATATATTGGGGACTTGAACACATACATGGAGGAGACCAAGCCGACTCGAGTTAGCTCGGTCCTCCGCACGGCGTTCGATCTCTCCAACAATCTTAACGACGGTCGCGTGCTCAGCTACGGCGATTTCGTCGGCGTGGTCGCAGACTGTCCTCCGGGAGGATGTGGCTTCCACTACAACGCCTCAAACACATCATTCGTTTCTCGATTTCGAGGCTATCTCAACGTCACACTAGGCATGACGAATCGGCCATTGCACTTCGGCTTCTATGTCGACGACGCAATTAGCCTGACCGTCATTGATCGCGCCAAGCAGCGCTACAACATCGTCCTGCGCCCGCCTCAACTCGGAGCGCCAACGTGGCGAACAACCAATAGCGTTACGTTTTATCACTCCGGCCTTTACCCCGTTGAACTCCTCTACGTCCAAATCGTAGAGCATGGCGCGCTAGAGCTCTCAATTCTCGACGGCTCATTCACAGACTACGAGCGAACCGCCAACGATTCCCCAGTTGTCCCCCTATCAAGCGCCAACTTCGCGCTCGCACAGACCGCCCAGTTCTTCCAGACCGACAACGGTCGCCCCTCGTACCCCACCGACCTGAACAAGTGCGAGCAGTGCAATCGCGACGACGCCAACAAGGACGGCAACAGCACCTGCGGCCCGTATTACTACTGCAACGCTGCTGCGCTTTGCGCCCCCTGCAACACTGCGCTCTCGTGTGGTTCCGCGTGCCTCGCGTGCGGCCCCTCGACTCCGATCTGCGCCGAACTCAACGGAGTGACCAAGTGCGTGCAGTGCACCCAGGACTCCCAGTGCCCCAATGGGCGCTGCGACCTGACCGACAACTTCTGCCGCGGATGCAATGACGACGGCGACTGCCCCAACGGGCGCTGCGACCTCAGCGACAACGTCTGCCGCGGCTGCAACGACGACACGGACTGTCCCCAGACCGGGCGCTGCGACCTGAGCGACAACACCTGCCGCGGATGCAACGACAACGGCGACTGCCCCAACGGCCAGCTCTGCGATGTCCCGACCGCCACGTGCGTCGAGTGCCTCACCGACAAGAACTGCCCGCCCAAGCAGGTCTGCGCCACCGAGACCCACCAGTGCCGTGAATGCAACCAGGACGCGGATTGTGAGCGCGGCCTGCGCTGCTCCGACCACGTCTGCGTCGTCTGTGACAGCAACACGGCCTGCGCCGGCAACTCGTGCAACTGCTGCCCGAATGGCACCCAGTGCGCGGCCCCGACCCCGGGCGCGCCGCCGTCCTGCGTCGAGTGCACGTCCGACAGCCAGTGCGCCGCGGGGCTCCGCTGCGACACCGCCAACGGGCGCTGCGTGACGCAAGTCCCCGAGTGCAACACCGCTGACCGCTGCGGCCCCGGCTGCTCGAAGTGCCCCACCGAGCGCCCCTTCTGCCTCGACGGCGAGGTCTGCGTGCAGTGCCGCAACGACCTCGAGTGCGGCGCGGGCCAGTACTGCCTCAGTGGCGAGTGCGCCTCCTCCACCACGGACCGGCACTGCGGCTCGCGCGGCACCGCGTGCACGGGCGCGACCCCGTTCTGCCTCACGGATGGCTCGGTCCAGAACAGCAGCTGCGTGGGCTGCCGCAATGACACGGACTGCGGCAGCGGCTCCTGCGACGCGACGACGCACAGCTGCACCAACACCGGAGCGTGCGCGGTGAGCTGCGCGGCGGGGCTCGTCTGCGACGGCACCGCGTGCGTCGAGTGCTACGCGGACGCGCACTGTCCCTGCGGTGGAACCTGCGACCTCTCCTCGAAAACGTGCAGCACCTCGTGCGAGGACAGCGGGGACTGCCTCGGCGTCCAGTTCTGCTCGTCCGATACGCAGCAATGTGAGCGCGGCCGGCGCAAACCCGGCACCGAGCCCAAGGGTGGCGCCTTCTGCTGCGGCACCACCGCCGATGCCACCCCCGCTGGCAGCACCGTCATGATGCTGCTGCTCGCCGCGGGCTTCATGCTCCTCCGCCCTTCCCGCCGCGTCCGATGAAGCCCTCGCTCTCCCTCATCCTCCTGCTGGCGTTGGGCCTGGCCACTCCTGCCCTCGGCGCGCCCGACGCTCGCTTCGACATCCAGCTCTTCCGGCCGTCGGGTGCGCCGCAGGACCTCGTGCTGGTGAGCCAGTCGCGGCCCCTGTCGCACCTGTCCGCGTCCGCGGGGCCGTACTTCAGCTACACGTTCAATCCCTTGACCCTCGTGCCCAAGGACGGGGACGTGGGGAAGATCAGCCTCGTGGGCAACCGCCTGCAGCTCGACGTCATGGGCTCGGTCGGTCTGTTTGATTGGGCCGAGGTGGGCGTGGATGTTCCCCTCATCCTCGCGCAGGGCGGACAGAACCTGGAGGTCATCGGCACCGAGGGCTCTGTCGCCAGCTCCGTGCTCGGGGACCTTCGCCTCACGGGCAAGGTGGCAGTCCCAGGCCTGCGCCGTCCCGCGGAGGGCCATGGCTTCGGCGCGGCCCTCACCCTCAACGTCAGCTTCCCCTCGGGTGACCAGGAGGCGTTCGCCAGCGATGGCGAGCTGACGTGGGCGCCCGGGCTCGTGGTCGACTACCGCTTCGAGTCCGGCATCCTCCTCGCGTTCAACGGGGGCTTCTGGAAGCGACCGGACCACATCTTCAACAACGTGAAGCTCGGGGACATGGCGCCGTTCGGCCTGGGCACCGAGGTCCCCATCCTGCGCGGCAGCGGCATCACCGCCCTGGCCATGGTCAGCGGCGCCGTGGGCCTGGAGAAGTTGCCGGGACAGGCTCGGCAGGTGCCCGCGGAGCTGCTCGTCGGCTTGCGCTGGTACAGCTCCACGGGCGTCACCTTCACGTTCGGCGGCGGCGCGGGATGTGGATGCTCGCTGGGCTCGCCCACGCTGAGCTTCTTCACGTCCATCATCTGGGTGCCCGCGAAGACGCGCGAGTGGGAGGCCCTGGAGCGCTTCAAGGATCCGCCCAAGCCTCCGCCTCCGCCCGTGGATCCGGACGGCGACTCGGTGATTGGTGACAAGGACCGCTGCCCGGACATCGCGGGCCCGGTGGAGAACGCGGGCTGCCCGGATACGGATCGCGACAACGACAAGGTCGTGGACCGACTCGACAAGTGTCCGGACGTACCTGCTGGGAGCCACGGCCGTGACGGCTGCCCGCTCGCGCGCATGTCGGGGAACAAGATCGTCATCCTGGAGCAGGTGAACTTCGCCACCGACCAGGACGTCATCCTCTCCGAGTCCTTCCCCATCCTCGAGGAGGTGTCTCGCGTGATGACGGACAACACGAGCATCGACCGGGTGCTCGTGGAAGGACACACGGACTCACGCGCGAGCGACGCCTACAACCTGGAGTTGTCGAAGCGCCGCGCCGCGAGCGTGAAGCGCTTCCTCATCGAGAGCGGCGTCGCGGCGGAGCGGGTCTGCTCGCAGGGCTTCGGGCGCAGCCGGCCCGTGGCGGACAACGAGAGCGAAGAGGGGATGGCCCTCAATCGCCGCGTCGAGTTCACCATCCAGCCTCCGAGCGAGGGACCGCGTCCGCCGTGCCCGGATGAAGAGCCTCCGGCGAAGAAGGGCCGCAAGGGCGGACGCGCGAAGCCGACCTCTGCCCCCGTCGCGCCTGCCCCTGGCGGGGCGAAGAAGTAAGCGCGAGCATCACAGGAGCGCGGCCTCGCCACAGAGGCCGCGCGTCCTGGTTCCACAGAATGAATCGGCGCTGTGCTTCGAGCCCTCCGAGAGGAGGCTCGGCTGACTGCGCCAGCGCGCTCCCCTCCTCCGCACGAAATCACCACACCACGCGGAGACCCGCTGGCGAACACGGCGCCCCATCGACCAGGGCAGAGGCGCGGCGACGCGCGCGCATCACGCGACACGGCGTCGCGTGGCGCGTGCACCGGCGTCCTTCGATGACGAAGACGCCGGAGCAGCCGAGTCCACTCACCGCCCGACGATGAAGTCCGCGGCCGTGCGTCGGCGTCCCGCGACGACGGAGACCACCGCGCGGCCCACGCCCACGGCGGTCACTCGCCCCTCGGGGGACACCGTGACGACGGACGCGTCCGACGAGAACCACTCCAGCGGAACCTTGTCGAGCACCGCGCCGTTGCGGTTGTACGCACGGGCCTGGAGCTGAATCGACTGGCCCATTTTCTTGAACGTGTACGACGTCAGGTTGAGGCCCAGGCGCACGAAGTCCACGGGCACGACCTGCACGGCGATGGCTCGATTCAAGTGTCCCAGCGAGGCCGTCACCGTGGCCACTCCGGGCGACGCGGCCACGAGCAGACCGTCCTTCACGTACGCCACCGCCTCATCGCTGGAGCGGAACGCGATGGCCGGATTGGGGATGATGTGTCCCTGCTCGTTGCGCGCCACCATGTGCAGCTTGATGGTGCGGCCCGTCTCCACGAAGTCCGAGCCCGGGGCTCGCACATCCAGCGCGCTGAGGATGGTGAGCTCCAGCGGCACCGCCGCCTTCGCGCGACCTCCCTGCACGCCGATGATGGTCTTCCCCGACTTGCGCACCACCACGGTGCCGTCGTCTTGCACCGAGGCCACCTCGGGCGCGGAGCTGGTCCAGCGCAGGCGAGGACTCGCCATGCGCTGCCCTTCCGCATCCTGGACGGTGTACTCCAGCGCCACGCTCTGTCCCGTCGCGCGCAGGTAGCGCACCTCGGGAGGTTGCAGGGTGATGGTGGTCGGCGTGGGGCCGCACGCGCTCAGCACGCTGAGGGCGAGGAGGCCAAGGAATGGGCGAACAGGCAGGCGCGACGTCGTCACGGCACGAGGAGGGGGAGTCGGGTCGTCGCGTCGGGGACGCCGTCCGAGGCTCGGGCGGTACCGCGACGCGCTCCCGTCCCGGAACAGCGGCCCGGGACGGGGATGCGCGAGTCTACCGTTCACTCGCGCGGCTGGCGTGAAAAGACCCCGCGCGTTCGTTCGCTCGCCCTGCGGCGAGAGACACGGCCCCTACTCGCTCCACTGAAGTCGAGGCGGCATCCACTCCGGCCCGTCCCCCGGCACTCGGTGCAGCGGCGGCACGTAGGGCCCCAGGGGCTCGCGCCGCCACCACGCCCCGGTCCGCTGGCGCTCCTCGCGTGAGGTCATGCGGTAGTCGTACAGCCACGCGCGAACATGCCGGGGCGGAGCGTCCGGGAAGGGGTTGCCCGCCAGCAGCCCAAGCACCTCGGGCGCGCCCTCCAGCAGCCGCCCCAGGAACGCGAGGAACCACGAGGGCGGCCGCCCCAGCGCCGCGAACCACATCTGCCAATCCAGTCTCGGCTGATGCGGGGCCACCTGCCGAGGCACCTGCCGCACGTCCGACACCTTGAAGCGGAAGGGGTACGGCCTCCAGTGCACCCCATCCTCCGAGCCCTCCACGACAATCTCCGGACGACTCACGGTCATCACCGCGAAGAGGCCATACCGGTTCAGCGAGTGCAGCGGACGCGCGGCGGCCTCCAAGCGGTCCAACCATTCGAGGACGCGGCGTGGTCGTCTCGGCGGCCACCACGAGAAGCGCTGGAGCACTTCCGTCGCGCTCAGGACGCCCACGGGCACGGCGGCCAGCGCCGACAGCACCGCGCGCCATCTCGGGCGAGGTCGCGGCGCATCCCTCCACAGCCGAGCCGGCACCACCCGCCGCAGCGAGGAATCATCCAGCAGCCACAACCCCAGCGACCAGGCCTGGAGGTTGAAGAAGCCATAGTTGCCCGTGGCGCTGATGACGGCTTGGAGGAATGTGAAGCACGCGAAGGCGAAGCGCCGCGCCTGTCTCGGACCGAAGACGAGGAGCGGCACCACGGTCTCCAATCCCAGCACCAACAGCGTGGCGGCGCGCTGGAACCCTCGCGGCAGGTGGTGCGCGTACCAGCCGCCTCGCGTCGGCAGCGGCGCGGTCTCGTAGTAGACGCCGCACGCCGTCAGCTCGCGCCACGTCCGGTCTCCCGACTGGAGCTTGCTCAACCCCGAGCCGAGGTACAGCCGGAACACGAGCAGGCGGAAGAGGAGCACCTCCCACGCGGCCGGCTCGTGGTGACCCAGTCCCGGCCGCAGTCCACCGGGCGCGGTGAGCGCCGCGAGCAGCCCCATCTCCAGGAGCAGCACGTCCCACTGGAACGAGAGGAACTCACGCCCCAGCGAGACATAGGACAGGTACAAGCCCCACAGCAGCGTCGCGCTCAGGCGAGGCGCCACGTCGAACAGCAGCGCCACCGACAGCGCCTGCCCCGCGCGACACCCGCGCACGAGCGTCGCGTCCGAGGCATCCCACCAGAACAGCGACAGAGCCCTCCACCCACGATGCCGCGAGGCGGAAGCGCGCAGCGGTGGATCCACGGCCTCGCGAATGGGCCGGATGCCACGCGCGCCATAGAGCCCGAGCACCTGACTCCCCAGTGACGTGAACGCGATGAGGAACGTGCCGCCCAGCAGTCGCAAGAACACCCAGCGCACGGCGCGATAGCGGGGCACCTGCGTCGAGCGGCCGAACAACCATCGGTCCCATCGCGCCGCGCCTCGACGGTGGCGCGCCACCACCGCGTACACGCTCCCCGCGACGTGCCGCACGCCCGGCAGCAAGCCCAACGCCGCCAGCCAGCGCGTGCCGACGCGGGGCGACCAGGTGAGCATCCGGAAGACGGCCTCCGCGCCCGAGGACCGTCGGCCCTCGGGCTCCACGAACTGCATCGCGCGCCGCGCCTCCTCGCGGGAGATGCCGAGCAGCGCGCGCAGCCACCACCGCGAGGGCTCGAACCGCACGCGGCCTTGCGTGCGCTCCATCCACCGCCGAACCCAGCGCCGACAGAATCCGCAGTCCCCGTCGTAGAGCACGAGGGGTCGAGTCCTCACGGCCGCGCGCATGCCTCCCCCATCCTCGAAGGATGGACGCGGACCGGGCATCGGGGGAGCAAGCCTGGCGGGCCGCTCGGAGGGCGGCACGTCGGGCAGAGGGTGGCAACGAGATGAGGGTGCCTAGCTTTGACGGCATGAGCGAGCCCAAGGCCAAGGCCCGGAAGACCATGGAGGTGGTGCGCGGCGTGCACCACTGGACCCTCGCGGACGAGCGCATCGGGGGGATGCGGAGCGACGCCTACGCGGTGGTGGACGAGGACGGCGCCGTCACGCTCATCGACCCGTTGCCCATCGACGAACAGAGCCTGCGTCGGCTGGGCTCCATCGTCGGCATCGTGCTCACCGCGGGCAATCACCAGCGCTCGGCGTGGCACTTCCGCAAGAGCCTCGGCGTTCCGGTCTGGGCGCCCGAGGGAGCGCTGGGCCTGGAGGAGTCACCGGACTACCACTACGTCGCGGGCGACACGCTGCCCGGCGGGCTCAGCACGTTCCAGACGCCCGGCCCCACCGAGGCGATGTTCACGCTGTGGCTCCAGATGCATCCGCACGCCGTCGTCTTCATCTCGGACCTGCTCACCCATGACGGCAACGGCACGCCCCGCTTCGTCCCGAGCGAGTACCAGGATGAGCCCGCGCGCACGCGCGTGAGCATTCAGCGCATCCTGGACCACCTGCCCGTGGACACCGTGTGCTTCGCGCACGGCAAGCCCATCGTGAAGGACGGGGCCTCGGCGCTCCGGCGCGCGCTCGAGCGCGACACCGAGGCGCCATCGGCTCCCGCGCCCTGACTACTTCACCGCGCCGCCCGCCATCTTCGGCCCCGGGGCAACGGGCAACAGCGCGAGTCGGCAGTTCACCGGCAACGTGAGCGCCACCTCCTCCAGGGACACGGGCCGCTGCTGCACAGCCTCCGGCGCGGAGCAATCCACCGGCCCCAGCGCCGCGACCTCGGACTGCGCGGACAGCGTGAAGGCGCGGGTCCGCTCGACCCAGCGACGGAGCAAGTCCGCGCGGTGGGCGTCCGCGTCGCGCAGCGAGGCCTCGGGGGCATTGAAGAACAAGCGCACGCCCTGCTTCTCCGACTCGCTGGCCGTCGTCTTGGACACCTGGAGCAGCCGGGCCATCAGCTCCGAGCGCGCCCAGAAGTCCATCGTCGCCGGCATCGCGACCTGCAGCTCTCCATGCACGGCGATGGACGCCTTCTCCGGATCCGTGGAGAACTTGCGGAGGCTTCCGGTCTCGGTGCCGAAGGTCTTCATGCGCGGCACCACCTCCGCGTGCGTGGCCTCAGCGGCGGCGCGCACCAGCTTGTCCACCACGGCCTTCAGCGCAGGCAGCGCCTGCGCGGGGACCTCCGACTCCTGCCGAACGCTGAAGCGCATCGTCAGCAGATCCGGTCGCACGACCTTGTCCGCCGGAACCGTCGGAGTCGAGGGAGCGCCCCCTTCACTCCCGTAGTCCGACGCGTACGAGACACCCGAGGACCCGCACGACGACGTCCAGAGGCAGGACAACAACAGGCACGACGGGAACACGAGGCGACGAAAGGACATGTGGAACTCCGGAAGTGACTTGGCCGTGTGGCCATATCGCGAAAACGAGTGGGGCCCCTGAGCCTTGCGTCCCCTCCTCCTGATGACGGATGCCGCCGTGAGCGGTCACTCCCGCCCAGGCGCAACCTCGCGCAACAAGACGTGCCCGGCGTCCAATCCGGGAGGAACAATCTCCACCCGCTGTCCCGCTTCGGCGCGCGCCAACACCGTCCCCAACGCCTCCAGGTCCGTCACCGGGATCCGCCGCGTGGCGACGCTGCCCGAGCCGCGCGCCATGGCCGTCGCGACGGCGGTCGCGTCCCGCAGGTCCGTCTCATAGACGAACGTGCGCTCCGCGTACTCGTGGCCTCCCGGGACGCGCCCCACGAGCCGCAGCGCGCCCAGTCGCGTGTGCACGCGCAGGCTCAGGTTGTCCCACTGCGCCACGCCGCGCAGTCGCGTCGCGCGCAGCATGCGCAGCGTGAGCGCCTTCACCCACGCGCCCGCCCCCGTGCCGGGCAGGAAGCTCAGCAGCGACACCCCGATGAACAACCCCGGCGTCAGCGAAGGCGCCGCGTAGTACGCCGCGCCCACCGCGAGCGCATCCTCCGCCAGCCCCAGGTGCTCGCGCGCGCCCGGCTTCAGCATGCGCGCCGGACAGCGCACCAGCCCCACCGCACCCGGCATCAAGTACAGGTCCGACAGCACCCAGCGCGGCACACCGATTCCGCCGAACGCGAACTGGTTGAGGGCGAGGTACTGCCGCGCCAGGGCCTCGTGCTGCTCGGCGGGCAGGTGCGTCACCCGAATGCCCGCGGGCGCAAGGTCCAGGGACTCCGCATGCACCGCGGATCCGAGCGCGGCGAAGGACAACGCGGGATGGTCGCGCTGGAACTCCGCCGCCATCGTCGCGAGCGCGTCACCCATCGGCTTCCAGCTCCCGCGCGACAGAGGACAACCGGAAGGCCTCCGGAATCACCACACGCGAGGGGTCCACCCACGCGCGCGACACGAGGCAACGCGACGAGCCGCCGCCCTTCTCCGTCAGCTCGGGCATGGGCAGCGACACCACCCGCATTCCCAGCGACTCCACGAGCCGCACCACCCGCTCGGGCACCACCGAGGGCGCCAGCAGGTCCTGCCCCATCGGGAGTCCGTTGGTCGCGTAGTGGCGAATCTCCGCCTCGCTCACCGTCAGCAGCCGCTCCGCGCCGAGGCGGTGCAGCAGCGCCGCGTGCGACTCGGGCGCGAGGACGTCGGGGCACACGAGCATCCGGCCCACCGCGGGCAACGGCAGCACCGCCATGTTGCCGTGGAAGGCGGGCTCGCGGACCTGGAGGTGCAGCTGCTCCCCAGGGAAGTAGCGCGCGGCCGCGTCCAATCCGTCGCGCGTGGTGCGCCCGCCCCAGAACAACAACGTCACGCCCTCGAAGGTGGCCACATCCCCGTGCGCCTCCCAGATGCCCACGCCAGGGTCCACGACCTCCATGCCCAGGGCGCGCGCCAGCGGGGCCCAGTGCGCCCGCTCCTCCTGGCGATGGGCGCTCATCATCCGAGGCAGCAGGAACAAGGGCGGCGCGGACTCGCGCGCAATCACCTGACCGCACTCCGCCGCGTAGGGCATCCCCGTGAGGACCTCCGAGGGTGAGGGCAGCGCGACCACCGTGCCGCCGCGCGCCTCGATGCCTCGCGCCAGCGCCAACCACTCACGACGGGCGCCCCGCGCATCCACCTGCGCGGCTTCCCGACTGCGGAAGTTGGAGCGCCCGCGCAGCGCCCAGCCGCGCCCCGGCGGCGACATCAGGAACAAATCCATCATGACCCAGGACTTCTACTCCTGGCCCCCGCGCGCCCACAACGCGGGCCAAGGTCGTCCGCGCCCCACGGGGGCAAGACAGACACATGCAAGGCATTCCCTGACGCGCAACGCGATGCGCTGCAAGTCATTGGACGCAGCAAGTCACGACATCGCCTGAAAATCTTTCAACACATCAAATCAAGCAAGTGGCCACTTATCTCATGAGCCTGATTTGCAATATATTCCTCACAAGTGGGTCACGACCGTGTCTCAGGACATGGCGCGCCCGCGGGGGGGATACACCTTGGAACCGGGCAGAACGTCAATTCATCTCATGGGCAGTGGTGCGCCCGCGACCGCTCGTGCGGAGGTCTCCGCGCTTCGGACACCGGCACCCATCTATCTGGATCATCACGCGACGACACCCTGTGATGCGCGCGTCGCCGAGGCGATGTGGCCCTTCCTGGTGGAGTGCTTTGGCAACCCCGCCAGCCGGCTGCATGCCTATGGCTGGGAGGCGGAGCGCGCGGTCGACGAGGCTCGCGCGCGCGTCGCGGAGCTGCTCGGCGCGGAGTCGGATGAAATCGTCTTCACCAGCGGCGCCACGGAGAGCAACAACCTGGCGCTGCTCGGGGTGCCGCAAGCCAGCCGCGCGCCGCGGCGCCACGTGGTGACCACCGCCGTCGAGCACAAGTCGGTGCTGGAGCCCGTGCGGTGGCTGGAGCGCCAGGGCTGCGAGGTGACGGTGCTCCGCGTGCCCTCGGACGGACGGGTGCGCGCCGAGCACGTCCAGGCCGTCTTGCGTCCGCACACGGTGCTGGTGAGCGTGATGCACGCCAACAACGAGACGGGCGTGCTCAATGACATCGCCGCCATTGGCGCGCTCTGCCAGGAGCACGGCGCACTGCTCCACACGGACGCCGCGCAGACCGCCGGCAAGGTGCCGGTGAAGCCGCGTGAGCTGGGGGTCGACCTGCTCTCGCTGTCGGGCCACAAGTTCTACGCTCCCAAGGGCGTGGGCGCGCTGTACGTGGGCCCGCGCGCCGCGCACGGACGCCTGGCGCCGCAGGTGCACGGCGGGGGACAAGAGGGAGGACTCCGGGCGGGGACGCTGCCCGTGCATCAGCTCGTCGCGCTCGGGAAGGCCTGCGCGCTGGCCCAGGCGGAGATGGCCGAGGAGTCCGCGCGCCTCTTGCGCCTGCGCACGCGCCTCTTGAGCCGGCTGCGCACGCAAGCGCCGGGGCTCAGTGTGAATGGAGACCTGGAGCACCGACTGCCCGGCAACCTCAACGTCAGCTTCGACGGCGTGGACGGCGAGCTGCTCATCGAACAGGTGCAGCACCACGTGGCGCTCTCCACGGGCTCGGCGTGCATGTCCACCAACCTGCGGCCCAGCCATGTGCTGCTGGCCATGGGCGTGTCCGAGGACCTGGCCAACGCGAGCCTGCGACTGGGCCTGGGCCGCTTCACCACCGAGCAGGACGTGGACACCGCCGCCGAGCACATCGTCCGGGCCGTCCTCCACGCCCGCCTTCCCACCGCACATTCCTGAGAACCCACCATGAATGACTGTCCCTTCTGTCGAATCGCAGGACACGAGCGCGTGCTGCTCACCACGCCTGGAGCCCGCGTGATGTGCGACGCGCGGCCGGCGCTCGCGGGCCACCTGCTGGTGGTGTCCGAGACGCATGTGCCGTCCGCGGAGGACCTCTCCGCGTGGGAGTACCAGTGCTTCCGCCGCGCGCAGCAGGAGATCGCCGCGCGCGTGCATGCCGTGTTCGGCGAGGTGGGCGTGTACGAGCACGGGCGCTCCGCCATCTGTCGCTTCCACTGCGCGGACCGAGGTGACACCCACGGCCATGCGCACGTGGTGCCCGTCTCGTGCGACCTCATCGAGCGCACGGGCTTCACCACGCGGCTCGGCTACCGCCCGCCCGTGGATCAGCTCGTGGAGACGGACCGCTACGTGTACCAGGAGGCGGGCGCCACGCCCGAGAGCATCTGGGGCTTCGGCGGAGGAAACGTGCGCCGGCACTTCGTGCGCTCGGAGCTGCACCGCGTGCTCGAGGAGCGTGGCGCGCGTTGGGTCCCGCTGGACGCGCCGCCCACCGAGCATCGCGAGGCCAACGAGGAGTCCGTCCGATTGCTGAGCACGCCGACGACGCGAACGGATGCGTGCATCCAACTCGCGGGAGAGTCTTCAGCCATCCGTGAGGAAGCGGCGCGCACCCTGGCCACGCGCCTGGGCTGGGCGCTGGTCCGCCCCGAGGCCGTGCTGCGACTGGCGGCTCGCCACGAGGCGGCCTCGCCGGGCAAGAGCCTGGGCGCGGCGCTGGAGTCGCTGCTCCGTGCCGTCGAGCAAGGCACGGTGCGCTTTGGTCCCGAGGGCCTCGCGGAGCAGGTCGCGCCGGCGCCCACGCCCGCCATGCTGGCGCGCGAGGCGCAGCTCGCGAGCGACCCCGTGGCCTGGGAGCGCCTCGGCGACGTGCTGCGCGCGGTGCTGCGCGCGCGTCCCTCGGTGTTCGTGGGCCTGGGGGCTCACGGGTCGCGCGGCGTGCCCGGCACCGGGTTGGTGGTGCACGTGTCGGAGAGCGCGGCGCGCCCCTCGGGCACGCCCTGGAGCGAGCGGCACCTCGACACCACGAGCCTGACTCCCGAGCAGATCGCGGAGTGGGTCGCGGAGGCCTGGGCCCTGCGCCATGACGCCGCCACGCCGGAACGCCTCAGCGTGACGGGATGAAGCCCCTCGCCCCTCTTTCCTCCGGAGACTCCGTGTCCTCTCCCAGTCCGGCATCGCTGGCGCCCAACATCCCGCGCTTCTACGCGTACTCGCTGCTGTCCACGCTCAGCTTCTGGTTCCCCATCTGCATCCTGTACTACCAGGCATGCGGGCTGAACTACGGGGAGATCATGCTCCTCGTCGTCGTGCAGTCCGTCTTCCAGTTCGCGCTGGAGGTTCCCAGCGGCGTGCTCGCGGACCGCTGGGGACGCAAGAACTCGCTCGTCGTCGCCGCGGCGTGCAAGGTCGTCTTCCTCGCCCTCTTCCTCGTGGGCAACGGGCTCATGACGTTCGTGCTCGCGTCGGCCGTGCTCGGCGCGCACCTCGCCTTCGAGTCCGGCGCTGACTCCGCGTTCCTCTACGACACGCTCAAGGAGCTGGGGCAGGAGTCCGAGTACCGCGCGCACGAAGGTCGCTCCTGGTCCTACCGGATGATGAGCATGGGCGTGGGCTCGCTCGTGGGTGGCGCCACCGCGGAGGTGTCCCTGCGTCTGCCCGTGCTGCTCACGCTGCTGGGCTCGGCCGCGGCCCTCGTGGTCACGCTCACCTTCCGCGAGCCTCCCCATCACCGCGCCTCGCGCGAGCGCACGTCGCTCACGCACATGCGTCACGCGGCCACGGTGGTGTGGACGAGCGGCCCCATCCGACTCCTCGTCCTCTTCTCCAGTTGCATGGGCGCGGCGATGCTCACGGGGTTCAAGTTCTCACAGCCGTACATGCACGCGGCCGGCGTGGACCTGAAGTACTTCGGCGCCATCTACTTCGTGTGGATGGCCTCCAGTGCGCTGGCCGCGCGCAGCGCGCACCGGCTCGTGGCCTGGATGGGCGAGACGATGGCGTTGCTCACCATCCCCGTGCTGCTGGGCGCGCACTACTTCTTCCTCGCTTGGAGCACGAGCCTCGCGGGCGTGGGCGTCATCCTCGCCAGCCAAATCACCAGCGGACTGGTGCGCCCCCTCGTCAACGACACCCTCCACCGTCGCATCGAGTCCTTCCATCGCGCGACGGTGATGTCCTTCGCGGGCTTCTTCCAGAGCCTCGTGTTGATGGTGCTCTCGCCCCTCTTCGGCGTGCTGGCGGATCGACACTCGATGTCGGCGGCGCTCGGCGCGGAGGGCGTCTTCGTCTTCGTCTCCGGGCTCATCCCGCTGGCGATGCTCGCCATGCTGCCCCGTGAGTCCACTCCCCTCCAACCCACTCCCGCGGCGAGCCCCGCTGGAACTGGAGGCTCCGCGTCATGAGCGAGCCCAGGATGTCCGCCGCACCGTCTCCCACGCCCTTGCAGCCCATGGAGCCGCGCGGCCTCGTGCCTCGCATGCCTTCGACCCCCACGGTGCCGCCCGACGCGCTCGTGCCTCACGGCCCCGTGGAGGGCTGCCGCTGGTGCGCGCGGAGCGCGGAGGACGAGGACGTGCGCTTGGGAGGTGAGTCCTTCGCGCTGCGCTCGGGCAGCACGCCGTCGCGAGGCATGGAGCACGTGCTCTTTCCGCGCGCCGCCTGGGGACAGCACCTCACGCGCGCGCGCCTGACGCAGGTGCTCGACTTCGTGGCCACGCGGCTGGGGACGTCCTGGACCGCCCGCTTCACGCCCGAAGGCGAGGGCCCCGCGCACTTCCAGGTCCGCCTGGGACAGAGCGCCGAGCCACTGCGCGTCCACGTCGCCACCACCGAGGTTCCGCTCTCCCTGCCCGTGCAGCGAGGCCGCGCGTCCGCGGGGCTCGTGCGCGGCTGGGGCCATGGCGCGATGGTGGTGAAGGCGGACGGCGCGGAGCCGGCCGTGACGCTCGGCTGGGACCTCATCGAGCACCTGCTCGTGGAGAACGTGCCGCACCAGGTGTTCGCGTGGCGCGAGGAGACGGGCATCGTGCTCGCGGTGCTCACGCGCCTCACCGAGGAGGCGCTGGAGACGCACTATCGACAGTCCCTGCGCGGCGTGGCCACGGCGCAGCGTCGTGATGGCCAGCGCGCCTTCTCCGAGCGGCTGCGCCTGGGCTCGAGCGGCCTGTGGGTGGCGCTGGGCGATCTCGACAAGCTCCAGTGCCTCAATCGGCTCTACGGTCGGCGGCTGGTGGGTGACGAGAGCCACGGCATGATTCGCCGACTCTTCGAGCGACTGGATGCCGTGGCCCGACGCGACGGCGCGTGCTTCTACCGCTACCTGTCGGGTGATGAGTTCGGCGTCATCTCGCGGCCCGGGGCGACGGCCTCCGAGTTCGGCCGCACGTTGGAGTCCATGCGCGCCTCCGCGCGGGAGCTGGCGCGAGAGCTGACCGTGCTGCGCGTCACCGGCGTGGAGGGCTGCGAGCAGGACGTGGGCGAGCTGCCCTCGGTGGCCGCGTGGCTCGCCGAGCCCAATGGCGGCCTGCGCCTCCTGGTCTGGAAGCACCCGGAAGCGGGCGCGGAGCAGACGCGTTCCGAGTGGGAGACCCGGCTGCGCGCACGCCATGGAGACGGCGTGGAGGTGCGCTCGCATCCCTTCCAGGACGGTGTCCTCTGGGCCCCCACGCTCTCGCTGGGCGCCACGCCCGCGCCCGATGTCCCTGGCACCGAGCAGGAGCGGTTCGCCCAGGCCATGGCGCTGGCCACCGCGCTGTGCAAGCAGGCCAAGACGCGGCGGGACTGCCTGGTGTTGGTGGAGCATCCGCCTCAGGACACGGAGGACGGCGAGAAGGACTCGGCCATCCTCCAGCCGGACTCGCGGGCGCTGCTGCACTGGCTCCACGGCGAGGGCGCGCTGTCGCTTCCTCGCGAGCTGCGCGACCCGGTGACGGGGCTGTGGAGCCAGGAGGCGCTGGAGGGCGAACTGCTGGGGACAGGGCTCGCGACGCGGGACACGTTCATCCAGCTCACGGACAGCGCGTACACCTCGGCGCGCTTCATCGAGCAGGAGCACCGCCCCATCAAGTGGGGGCCTGACCATGGCGGCAAGTCCATGGGCGCGCGCATCATGGCCGTGAACGAGTTCTATGGCTTCGACGCGGGCTCGGAGGCCATCCAGCTCGTCGCCGCTGCGGTCCTGAAGCACCTGCGGCCCGCCTGGCGCGAGCGGGTGCGCGTGTCTCGCGCGCCTCCCGACAAGGTGCAGGTGTGGCTCGCGGTGCCCGCCTCCGCGCGGGAGGTGCTCGACTTCCTGGACGACGTGCAGCGCGAGATGAACGCCGCGCTGAAGCCCGGACTGTTCGCGCGCCTCAAGGCAGTGCGCATCCAAGGCGAGCACGTGTCGCGTGGCGCGGAAGTGTTGGACATGGTGGATCCGCTGCGCTCGCTGGAAGAGACGGTGGACCTGGACGAGTCTCCGCGCGAGAAGCAGGAGACGGGCACGGGCAACGTGCTCGCCAGTCACGACATCCCACCGAGCGACACCGCGCGCCGCGGTGCCTTCCAGGCCGCCAGCGCGCGCTTCCTGGAGGCCCAGGCGCGAGAGTCCGCGGACGAGCTGCTGCGCGTCTACCGGGACCGCCGACCCGACACCTGGACGGCTTCCGTCAACGAGGACGCGACGGCGGGCGCATGGACGGTGGTGATTGGTGGCGCCCACGGCGCGGGGAAGAACACGTTGGCGGAGCGCCTCACGCGAGCGGCGGGCTTGAGCGCCTACAACGTCGGAGACCTCAAGCGCCGCATGGCCGCGGTGCGAGGCTTCCCCAGCGTGCAGCGCTACGGCACCTCGCTCGACTCCGGTGCCGCGCGCGAGCTGGATGCGTTCCTGGATGGACTCCAAGCGGAGCGCGTCCTGCAAGGCGGAGCGCTGCTGCACAGCTTCTTCGGCCCATGGGTCGCGGCGAAGCTGGCTCCCGAGCTGGCTCGGCGCGGAGGACGCCTGCTGCGGGTGCTGCTGACCTGCCCGCTGGAGGAGCGCGCCCGACGAGTCCAGACACGCCACGCCGAAGGTGATGACTCCGGCACGGTGGAGGAGATCCACGAGCGACTGAGGGCGAGGGACGCGGCGGATCTCGCCAACCTAGCGAAGCTCGCGGGAGCAGCGGACGCAGAGGCACTGCTGCATCCCGAGCGCTATGACCTCGTCTTCGACACCTCGACACTGAGCGCGGATGAGATCGCCGCACGGGTGCTGGAGCGACTCGCCGCCGACGCGTAACGCCAGGGCAAGCCACGTTGGCGGAGCGCTGAAGCGGCACTCCGCCGACGTGTGATGCGCGGGTCCGAGGACGGGCACAGAACGGAGGTGGCGCTCCACTGGGCGCGCCTCAAGGCCCGCGATGGCGAGAGGAGAGAGGCCGCCTCGCCGCCGATGCGCAACCCGAGCCCAGCCACGAGGCGAAGCGTGGCGCGAGGTCCAGATACGGCGCAGGTGCTCGCGCCACTCGACACCGCCGCGCGAGGCTCGAGGCTCCACCGACACGCGATGCAAGGCCCTGGGCATCGGCGAGTCCTCGCGGACGCAGGGCGCTGACTGCACGCTGGCGCACCCTGCCTGCGCTTCGCCGTAGCCAGCCGCGCCCACTCGGGCGAGGCTTGGCCCTCCCGTGGACGAGACGAGCCTTCCCGACCCCGAAGCCCTTCGCCCCTTGCTCACCGCCGCGCTGGCGCTGCCGGCGTTGCAGCCTCACGCCGTGCGACTGGAGCGCCTCCTCGAGGACTACACGCGCGGCGTCGCACGCAAGGACGCACCGCTGACCGTGGCGCTCGTCGGCGCGACGGGCGCGGGCAAGTCCACCCTGCTCAACGCGCTGGCGGGACAGGCGCTCGCGAGAGAAGGCGTCGACCGGCCAACGAGCACCGCCGCCACGGTCTTCGCGCCCGAGGGCGCCAACGTCGAGTCCCTCGCCCAGACCGGCGCGCGCGTGGTGCGCTACACGCCCGGCCCCGAGGGCCTGTGGAGCGGTCAGGTCTTCATCGACACACCGGACCTCAACAGCGTGGCCACCACTCACCGCGAGGTCGCTCGGGCCATGCTCGAACGCGCGGATGTGGCGCTCGTGGTCCTGCACCGGGGCAGCGTGGCCGAGGCCACCCAGGTGGAGTTCCTCACGGAGTTCGCTCGCCGGCGCGCGCTCGTCTTCCTCCTCAACTTCGCGGACGAGCTGTCGGAAAGCTCTCGCGATGCGCTCAAGGCCCAGACCCGGAAGCTCTCCTCCGAGCAGTACGGACAGCCGCCGGAGTCCGTGCCCGTGTTCGCCATCAGCGCGCGCGCGGCGAAGGAGGGGCGAGACGTCTCAGGAGAGTTCGGCGCGCTCCTCTTCCACTTGCGAGGGCTCGCCACCCAAGCGGTGGCCGCGCGGGTGCGGCGCGCCAACGCCATGGGAGCCCTGGACGAAATGGCCACCCGCGTTCGCGAAGCCCTCTCCGAAACCGAAGCCCTGCTGACGCGCACGCACGCGGCGCTGGACTCGGGACTGGGCCGCGCGAACGAGGCACTGCAAGGGGACTTCGAGGCGCGGCTCGCCCTGGCACAGGGCCACCTCGCGTCCGAGGTTCGACGACAAGCAGCGGGGCGCTTCTGGGGCCCTGCCGCATGGGGGCTGCGCCTGTCGCTGTGGGGCGCGAGTGGACTGGGCGCGGCGGCGCTGGTGTCGCGCGCCAGCCTGCCCGCCGGGCTCGCGGTGGCAGCGGCCTCCACGGTGGTGGATGCCGTGAGGGACCGCACCCGCGCGAGGGCCGCGGAGGTGGCGGTGGTGGAGCCCTTCGAGGACGACTTCTCCGCGGAGTCCGCCGCGCGCACCGCACTGGCGGAAGCGCGCGCGGTGGCGCGAGGCAGCGGGCTCGACGCACAGACGCTGGGCGTGCCGGAGGTGGACTCGCTGCTGGCGGAGCTTCAGGTGGCTCGCGCGGGCGCGTGGCGCTACACGGCGAGCACGGCGGTGGCGGAGACCGTGGCCGGGTGGTGGCGCACGGCGCGCTGGCTGTTGCTGCCGCTCATCAACCTGCCCCTGCTCGCGCTCTTGGGGCACGTGGGGTACCGCGTGGTGCGCGCGTATGTGGAAGGCCCCCTGTTGCCGCTCGCGTACTTCGTCAACGCGGGGGCCCTCTTCGCGCTGCTGTCCGGCGCGGGCGCGCTGCTTGCGTCAGCGAGTCTCGCTGGCGCTGCGCGTCGCGCTCGGGTCGCGGGTCGGACGCGCTTTGTCGAGGCCCTCGCCGCCCTGGGCGGGAGGCTGGGAGAGGCCGTCGAGAATGGCCTTCGCCCCGGGAGGGAGGCCGCGCGGCGCCTGCTCCTGCTTCTCGGCGGAGGGCGCTGACATGGACATCACCGAATCACCCGGCGCGTGCGTCCCCTCGTTGGAGGCCATGATGGGCTGCTGCGCCTTCTCGTTGCACATCGGCGCGGAGACCTGCGTGTCGCGCACGGGGTCGCCGTAGCCCACGATGCGCGCGGGCACCGAGGGGTTGTTCCACCCGTTGCCCGTCTCGCGAGCCACCTTGAAGTGCAGGTGCGCGCCGCAAGCCCAGCCCGTGGCGCCGGAGTAGCCGATGAGCTGCCCCTGCTTCACGCGCTCGCCGGACTTCACCACCACCGCGCTGAAGTGCAGGTACTGCGTCTCCAGTCCATCCCCGTGGGAGATGACGACGTAGTTGGCCGCGGGCGCGAACTTCTCGTCACAGCCGCCCATGGTGCTGTCCCCGCGCGCCATGCGCACCACCCCGTCGCGCGCGGCGACGATGGGCGTGCCCTCGGGCATGCGGAAATCCCAGGCGTAGGTGTCGTTGTGCAGATGACTGCCCGTCTCGTGCCCCTGGCTCACGGTGTAGATGCGACCACACGCGAACGGAACCCCGACCTCGGGCTGGGACACGGGAGAAGCGGGCGAGGAAGTCGCTGGCGCCACGGCAAGCAGCGACCCGAGAACAAGTGCGGAAAGATTCATGAGAGGGCGGGCGGGTAACGGCGGCAAGGCCGCGCGTTATTTCCCAGACATTCTGACGCAAAACCGCAAGCGGCCCAACCCGTCCACCCGGGCCTCGCTCCCTCTGCAGGCGAGGCTTCCTCGCGCCTCCCAGCGGGCTCCCGCCCAATGACAGTCAAGCCGCTGCCCGCCTGCCCGCCGCAATGACTGACATGTTCGGCACGCCTCCTCCCCGACCTGACACGCCCCTCGCCCGCTCGCTCCCCCACGCGAGTCGGCCCACGTGCCAGGACCTCCCACCTCCGCGAGCAGGAAAGCGACCAGGAAAGTGACTGGTCACTTTTTATCCAAGAGACTACATTGCGCTCACATGGCTCCGAGGTCCCCCGGAAAGACAGGCGCGCGGCCCCCGCGCCGCACCCAGCAGGAGCGCCGCGAGACGACGCGGCGCAAGCTGCTCGACGCCACCATCGAGACGCTGGTGGAGCTGGGCTACGCGCGCCTGACGACGGTGGAGGTGGCGAAACGGGCGGGCGTGTCGCAGGGGGCGCTGTTCTCCCACTTCGACACCAAGGAGGAGCTGCTCGCGGTCGCCGTGGAGCACCTCTTCCCGCGGCTCATCCAGGACTACCTGGCCAGCGTGAGCGCGCGGCAGGCAGGCAGGGACCGCATCGCCGCGGCGGTGGACATGCTGTGGGCCATCTACCAGCGGCCGGAGCTCCAAGCCGCCATCGAGCTGTACGTCGCGGCGCGCACGGCCCCGGAGCTTCAGGCGGCGCTCGCGGTCGTGGATGGACCGCACCGGCAGAACCTGCATCGCGTGGCGCGCGAGCTGTTCCCCGAGGCCGCCTCACACCCCGACTTCGACGACGTGGTGGAGCTGGCGCTGGACGCGGTGCAGGGCGCGGCGGTGGGCGGAGCGGCCCGCCCGGCGGACCCAGCGCACCGGCGCATGCTCGACACCCTCGCGCGCTTCATGCGCGCCACCCTGGTTCCCCCACCGCGGCCTCGGCGCCGCGCCCGTCTCTCGGAGGGCTGACGTGGACGCACCGCACATCCCGGACCTCATCCTCCCCGCCATCCCCGTCTTCGTCCTCACCGTCGTGGCCGAGGCCCTCTGGGTCAAGAAGCAGCGCGACGAGGGCCGGGAGTTCGCCGGCCACACCTGGAAGGACACCGCGGCCAGCCTCTCCATGGGCCTGGGCAACGTGGCCATCAACGTGTTCTGGAAGGGCGTGGCCTTCGCGGGCTACCTGGCGCTGTATCAGCTCACGCCGCTGCGGCGCGGCTTCGGCGCCATGGCCTGGGTGCTCCTCTTCTTCGCCGAGGACCTCTGCTACTACGCCTTCCACCGGGTCCATCACGAGAGCCGCTTGTTCTGGGCCTCGCACGTGGTGCACCACTCCAGCCAGCACTACAACCTGTCCACGGCGCTGCGACAGACGTGGACTCCGATGACGGGATGGCTGTTCTGGGCGCCGCTCGCGCTGGCGGGCTTCCACCCGGTGATGATCGTCACGCAGCAGTCCATCAGCCTGCTCTACCAATATTGGATCCACACCGAGGCCATCGTCCGGCTGCCGCGTCCGCTGGAGTGGCTGTTCAACACGCCGTCCCATCACCGCGTGCACCACGCCTCGAACCCGCGCTACATCGACAAGAACTACGCGGGCATCCTCATCGTGTGGGATCGCCTCTTCGCGACCTTCGAGCCCGAGGGTGAAAAACCCGTGTATGGACTGACGAAGAACCTGCGCACGTTCAACCCGGTCCGCATCGCGTTCCATGAGTTCGCCGCCATCGCGCGGGACGCGCTCAAGCCCGGGCCGCTCCGGCAGCGCTGGGGCTATGTCTTCCGCAACCCGGCCTGGAAGCCCGAGCCGCCCACCGTGGACGCGCCGCGCCCCTCCGCGTGAGCCCGCCGACGCGCCAGGGTGTTCAGCACCGGGCCGATGCCTGGGCATGGGTGGACTTCCGTGAGGCGGCACGCTCGCGCGGCTTCCCTCCCCCGGGGCGGAAGGGCTAAGCCACGCCAGCGCGGCCCCACCCGGGCCCGGACCTTCCGACGCCCCAAGGCGAGGAGATGCCATGACCGAGCGTGAGCTGTGGGAGCGGTACAAGCGATACCTGTGCGTCGTCCCGTCCGTCGGGTTCACGCTGGACATCTCGCGCATGAGCTTCCCGGCGGACTTCCTGGAGCGCATGCGTCCGCGCATGGAGGAAGCCTTCACCGCGATGGACGCGCTGGAGAAGGGCGCCATCGCCAACCCGGATGAGCAGCGCCGCGTGGGGCACTACTGGCTGCGCGCGCCGGAGCTGGCGCCAGAGCCGGGCCTCGCGAAGGAGATCCGCGACACGGTCGCCGCCGTGCACCGCTTCGCCGAGGACGTGCACGCGGGCCGGGTGCGCCCCCAGAAGGCCGCGCGCTTCACGCACGTGCTGCTGGTGGGCATCGGCGGCTCGGCGCTGGGGCCGCAGCTCGTGGCGGACGCGCTGGGCACGGCGCGGGACGCGATGCAGGTGTCCTTCTTCGACAATACCGACCCGGACGGCATGGACCGCGTGCTGGCCACGCTGGGCGAGCGGCTGGCCGAGACGCTCACCGTCGTCATCAGCAAGTCCGGCGGCACCAAGGAGACGCGCAACGGCATGGTCGAGGCCGAGCGCGCCTATACGCAGCGCGGCCTGGACTTCGGCGCGCACGCGGTCGCCGTCACGGGCGATGGCAGCGAGTTGGACCGGTACGCGAAGGCCCATCACTGGCTGCGCACCTTCCCCATGTGGGACTGGGTCGGGGGACGCACGTCGGTGATGTCGGCGGTGGGGCTGCTCCCGGCGCGGCTCCAGGGGCTGGACATCGACGCGATGCTCGCGGGCGCGCGGGACATGGACGTGGCGACGCGGCAGCGGGACATGGCTCGCAATCCCGCCGCGCTGCTGGCGCTCATGTGGTTCCACGCGGGCAACGGACGCGGAGCCAAGGACATGGTCATCCTGCCGTACAAGGACCGGCTGATGCTCATGTCGCGCTACCTCCAGCAGCTCGTGATGGAGTCGCTCGGCAAGGAGAAGGACCTGGACGGCAAGGTGGTGAACCAGGGCATCGCCGTCTACGGCAACAAGGGCAGCACGGATCAACACGCGTACGTGCAGCAGCTGCGCGAGGGCGTGAACAACTTCTTCGTCACCTTCATCGAGGTGCTGAAGGACCGTCAGGGCGAGTCCATGCGCGTGGAGGACGGCGTCACCAGCGGCGACTTCCTCCTGGGCTTCCTGTTGGGCACGCGCCGCGCCCTCTTCGAGAAGGGCCGCGAGTCCGTGACGCTCACCGTGCCGGACGCGAGCGCCCGCACCGTGGGCGCGCTCATCGCGCTGTACGAGCGCGCCGTGGGCCTCTACGCCTCGCTCGTGCACATCAACGCGTACCACCAGCCCGGCGTGGAGGCGGGGAAGAAGGCGGCCGGCCGCGTGCTGGAGCTGCAGGCGCGGCTGCTCGCGCGGCTGAGCGAGGCCCGCGCGGAGGCTCGCACCGCCGAGCAGCTCGCCGCGGACCTGGGCGCGCCGGATGACGTGGAGACGGTGTTCAAGCTGCTGGAGCACCTGGCCGCCAACGGCGACCACGGCGTGCGCCGCGTGGAGGGCGCCTCTCCGGTGGAGGCGCGCTTCCAGGCGAGCTGAGTCACGCCTCGCGCAGGCGGCGCACCCAGCGATCTCTCTGGAGGGGCTGGAAGCCCTCACGAACGTAGAGGTGGGCCACGCGCTCCTGGCCCACCCCCACCTCCAGGTCCACCGCGAGGCAGCCCCGCGCGGCGGCCTCCGTGCAGGCGGCCCGCACGAGCCCGGTGCCCACGCCCGCGCCTCGGTACGCGGCGAGCACGTAGATTTCCTCCAGCCAGGCCGCCATGCCCTCGTGCTCCAGCGACCAGTAGCAGGGCACGTAGGCGGCGCCCACGGGCTGACCCTCGGGCGTGTGAGCCAGCACGAAGAAGCCACGCTCGGGCCAGTCGAGCACCGGACGGATGACACGCGTCAGGCGGGTGGAGTCCACGGCAATCTCTTCATCGTGGAACTGCGCGGCCATCAGCAGTTCGAGCGCGGAAAAGTCCTCGGGGAGGGCGATCCGGTACGTGACGTCCATCGTGGGGGCTTCGTATCATGAACGCTTCCTCACGAAGCCCCCTTGGCGCCACGCGAGCCGAGGGTAGAAGGCGCCGCATGGACTTGCGACTCAACGGGAAGACCGCGCTCGTCACCGGCAGCAGCCGAGGTATCGGTCGCGCCATCGCGGCAACCCTCGCCCGGGAGGGAGTCCGGGTCTGCCTGACCGCCCGAGGCGCCGAGGCCCTGGAGGCCACCGCGACCGAGCTGCGCGCCGAGGGCGCGGAAGTGACTCAGGTGGTCGCGGACGTCGCCACGCCCGAAGGGGCAACCCAGGCGGTGGACACAGCGGTCCAGGCGTTGGGAGGTCTGGACATCCTGGTCAACAACGTGGGGGGCAGCGGGGGCGCGGGCACCTTCGACTCGGCCACGCCCGCGCAGTGGACGGACGTGCTCAACCGCAACCTCCTGTCCGCGGTGTGGTGCAGTCAACGCGCGGTGGAGGTGATGCGCGAGCGCGGCGGCGGCAGCATCGTCCACCTCAACTCCATCTTCGGCCGCGAGTACGCCACCAGCGCGCCCTACACCACGGCCAAGTCGGGCCTCACCGCGCTCACCAAGGAGATGGCGGTGGACCTGGCGCGCCACCGCATCCGCGTCAACGGCGTGGCGCCGGGCTCCATCCTCTTCCCGGGAGGGAGCTGGGACCGTCGCCAGAAGGCCGAGCCCGAGAAGGTGGCCCGCATGGTGCGCGACGAGATGCCCTGGGGCCGCTTCGGCGTCCCCGAGGAGGTGGCGGACGTCGTGGTGTTCCTCTGCTCGGAGCGCGCGCGCTGGGTGACAGGCGTCACGCTCCCGGTGGATGGCGGACAGGGCCGTGCCTTCTGAGCCCCCGAGCGGCGCGGCTGGCATAGAGTGCGCGCCCGCATGAGGCCACTGGCGTGCTGAAGCTCTACAAGAAGGACGGCGACACCCTGCACTACTGGGAGGCGTGGGAGCACGACGGCGAGCTCACCGTGCACTGGGGCGCAGTGGGACAGATGGGCGAGCACAAGAAGCTCCCCATTCCCCCGGGCGAGGACGTGGACATGCTCATCGCCCAGGAGGCCGAGTCCCTGGTGGACGCGGGCTATGACGAGCCCGAGCCGGACGCCCAGCTGGCGCTCATCGTGGAGTACGCCGTGCAGGGCAAGGGCACCGGCCACGACTTCGAGAAGCGCAAGGCCGTGGAGGAGCTGCTCTCGGACATGCTCGGGTGGACGGGCAATGGCGAGGTCGAGGGCGGCGAGACCATCACCGGGAAGATGCGCGTCTACTGCCTGGTGATGGACGTGGACATCGCCACGCGCACCGTCGTCGAGGCGCTGGACTCGGAGGAGTTCCTCGAGGGCGCCACCCTGCTCGTCGCGAAGGGAGACGAGGAGCCGCGTCTCGCGTGGCCCCCCGCCTCGACCTGAAGCCTGACGTCAGGCCACCGCGGGCCGAGCCACCGACCGGGGCGCCTCGTCACGCAGGCGCCGCCAGAGCTGGTGCGAGCCCAAGAGCACGCCCAGCGCCACCACCGGGGCGACCACGATGCCCGTCGGGTCACCCGACATCCCGTGCGACACGGCCGCCGAGACGGTGGTGATGGCGAAGCCCGCGTAGGCCCACTCGCGCAACGTGCGCGGCGTCCACGGCACCACGAGCGCCAGCACGCCCACCACCTTCGCCACCCCCAGGTACATGCGGAAGTAGTCCGGATAGCCCAGGTGGTGGAACCCCTCCACCATCTGGGGGTTCGCGGTGAGATAGCCCGATGCGGACATCAGCATCATCAGACTGAACAGCCCCGTCAGCACCCAATACGCAATCTTCTGCTTCATCTGTGGACTCCCGCGCGCCACTGCGTTTCTTCACATCCACTTCAATTCAGAACAAAGTCAGTTACATTTAAAGACAAACAAATACGTCACGCGCACGAGCCGGCCTCAACGACAGCCCTTGCCTCCGTGCGCGCCCATGCGCTTGCCGACCTCGACGGACATCTGCGCCACCGTGGTGCCGCCCAGACTCTCGTGGACCGCGGCCTCGGCGCGCTTGAAGACTTCATCCAGGTAGTCGACCACCACCGGGGCGAAGGCGCAGGTGGGGTTTGCCCCCGACGGGTGGCGTCCGAACAGCTCCGTCCCATCCCCGACAGCCTTGTAGATGTCGCACAGGGTGATGGACTCCGGCCCCCGCGCGAGTCGTACGCCGCCTCCTGCGCCCCGCTTCGTCTCCACCAGCCCCGCGCGTGACAGGTCCCCGAGCAGCCGCCGCACCACGACCGGGTTCGTCTGGATGCTCGCCGCCATCTGCTCGGACGTCACCGTGCCGGCGCCCTCGCGCTCGTGCCACGCGAGCATCCCCAGCACGTGCGCGGCCATGACGAACCGGCTGTTCACTCACCCTCCCATGACGATTCAGAACCGTCGCAGTTACATATCGCCGGGCCCGAGCAGGCGCAAGCGCCTGTCGGGGTGAGCCTCACCTCGCCTCAAGCATGGGCGGGAGGCGTCGCGCCGGGAGGGCGCGGCCGGAAGACGCGGAAGAAGAGCACCAGCGAGGGGACGACCACCGCCACGCCCACACCCAGCGCGACCATCAACAACCGCTGCACCTCGGGCGCGGCGGCGCTGTTCTGGAGGGTGAGGTCCGGCTCCACCAGGTACGGGTGCTGCGAGGCAGCCCATCCGAGGATGATGAAGCCCACTTGCGAGGCCGCGGCCACGCGCGCGGCGCGGAAGTGACGCAGGCCCAGCAGGACAAAGGCAGTCACCGCCGCCACCGCCGTGGCCGCGTGCAGGGCCAGGGCGAAGGGCGAATGCAGGAGCCCGGCCCAGACTCGCGGCGCACCCTCGCGCGCGAGGACGAGCACCACGGCCGCGAGGACGAACACCAGCGCGCCCGTCACCAGGGCCCGCATGCGGAAGTCCTCACGCAGCTCGCGCGAGTGCGCCTCGTGCGTGAGGTACACCGCCGCCAGGAAGGCGAAGAGCCCCAGCGCCAGGAGCCCCACGGCAATCGGGAACGGCCCCGTCCAGGGGGCGAAGAAGCCGCTGACCACCACATGGCCTTCCATGCGGATGTCGCCGCTGGCCACCGCGCCCACGCACATGCCCAGCAGCAGCGGCGCCACCAGGCTCGCGCCGCTGAACACCACGCCCCAGCGCCGCTCCACCACGTCGCCGCGCGTGTCATACGTGCGGAAGGTGAAGGCCGCGCCGCGGAAGACGATGCCCAACAGCAGGAGCGTCAGCGGCACGTGCAGCGCCACGGTCAGCGCGGCGAAGGCACGCGGGAAGCCGCTGAAGAGCAGCACCAGCCCGACGATGAGCCAGACATGGTTCACCTCCCAGATGGGGCCCATGGCATGGGCGATGAGCGCGCGCTGCTCGGCCTTGCGCGGCCCGAAGGCGAGCAAATCCCAGACACCGCCACCGAAGTCCGCGCCGCCGAACAGCGCGTAGAGCACGAACGTGCCCGCCACCGCGAATCCCAACAGCGCCTCAGTGGACATGGGCATCCCTCTCGCCGGGCAGCGTGCCGGCCACTTGTCTGGACAGGACGAACAGCACCGTGACTCCCAGGAACAGGTACACGAGCGTGAAGGTGAAGAAGGGCGCGGACAGGTGCGGCACCGGCGTCACCGCGTCGGACGTGCGCATGACGCCTCGGAGAATCCAAGGCTGGCGCCCCCACTCGGTGACGAGCCAGCCGGCCTCCAGCGCCACCAGCCCCAGCGGCCCCGTCCAGAGCCACGCACGCAGGAGCGCGCCGGACTCGGGCCACGTCTTCTTGCGCCAGCGATGCACGAGCGTCACCAGCGCCAGGAGCGCCATCACGCTGCCCGTGCCCACCATCACCTGGAACGCGACGTGGACCTTGGCCACCGGCGGCCACTCCTCGCGCGGGAACTCGTTCAGCCCGCGCACCTCCGCGTTGGGATCTCCGAACGCGAGCACCGAGAGGCCCTTGGGGATGTCCACCGCGCCGCGCACCGTGCCGGAATTCACGTCGGGCAAGCCCCCCACGCGGAGCGGCGCGCCCACCTCCGTCTCGAATTGGCCCTCCATGGCGGCCAGCTTCACCGGCTGCGCCCGAGCCACGTGCTTCGCGGACAGGTCCCCCACCAGCGGCTGGAGCAGCGCGGTGACACACGCGAGCGGCAGCGCCACCGACAACGCCTTCCGGTGGAAGGCCGCGCCCGGATGGCGCAGGAGGATGAAGGCGTGAATGCCCGCCATGGCGAAGGCGCTCGCCTGGTAGCACGACAAGATGACGTGGGCGGTCTCGTACTGCCAACCCGGGCTGAACATCGCCACCACCGGCTGGATGTCGACCGGCCCCGCGGCGGTATGCGTGAAGCCCGAGGGGTGATTCATGAAGACATTCACCAGCGTCACGAAGAACGCGCTGGCCGCGCCGCTCACCGCCACCATGATGCCGCTGAACAGGTGCAGCCCCGGTGAGACACGCTCACGGCCATACAGGTAGATGCCCAGGAAGATGGCCTCGGTGAAGAAGGCCACGCCCTCCAGGCTGAAGGGCAGGCCAATCACCGCGCCGTAGCGCCCCATGAACTCGGGCCACAGCAGGCCCAGCTCGAACGACAGCGCCGTGCCACTCACCGCGCCCACCGCGAAGAGGATGGCGGTGCCCTTCGCCAGCTTCTGGCTCAACAGGCGGTAGTCCGCGTCCTGGGTGCGACGCGCCTTCAAGTCGCTCAGCACCATCAGCACCGGAAGCGCCACACCCGCCGCCGCGAACACAATGTGAAACGCGAGCGACAGCCCCATCTGCGCACGAGCAAAGAGCAGGTCCGTCATGCACATCAGGATGCTTTATACGTAAATATTTAACAATTATCGTTTCTTCTGAATGCTCCCAGCGACACTGGTCTCGTCCTCGCGTGAGGGCACCAGGGTCTGCATGGCATTGCGCGCCACGGAGGTGGCCAGACTGGTGGCGAAAATCAGCACCAGCTTGCGGCCGAGTTCCGAGGAGAGCGGCCGGTCCTCGCCGTTGTTGGCCACGCGCTCCGGGTGTCTCCAGGCGCGCTCCAGGGCCTTGCGGCGCTTCTCGCGCAGGCGCTCATCCCGGGTGCGCGCGCGATACACCGCATAAGTCACGCCCGCGCCCACCAACAGGACAGCGGCGGCGCCCACGGCCACGAGCGTGCCGCGGTGCTGGACCGCCTGATAACGGACGTCCAGCAGGCGCTCGCGGCGGCGATCCAACTCCTCCAGCGTGAGGAGCAGGCCGTCGCGGATGCGGTCCGCGGTCTGCTCCACCTGCTCGCGCACATCCATGCCGCGGGTGATGGCGTGGTCGACGTGTGGGGCCAGCTCGCTCGGCTCGTCGTTCATTGGAGCGTCTCCCGCGTAAGCTCGTAGTCGGCGCGCAGCCGCTCCTGCGTGTGGGGCAGCGGCTTCTTCGGCAGGCGCTGGACGCCCAGGAAGAGCAGCAGGCCCGCCACCAGGACGAGCAGCACGCCCACCAGCAGCACGCCCACGGCCGAGGACAGCGGCAAGGCCAGCCCCAGGGCCACGAAGAGCACCGCCAGCGACGCGAGCGCCAGGACGGCCCCAGCGCCCAGGAGGATGCCCGCGGTGCGCGCGGCGTTCACCTCCTCGCGCAGCTCCTTCTTCGCGTGCAGCACCTCGGCCTTCACCAGCAGGCGCGTCTCCGCGAGCGCGTGACGGATGAGTTCCGTGGTGGAGAGCGTTTCCAGCTGGGCTCGCTCCAGGCGTTCGGATTCGAGGTCCACGGCGGGTGCCTCCTGGGCGGACACGACGAAGCCTGTGCACGCTCGCCTGTCTGGCGCCCGTGCGGCCCGTGGCCATCCTCCGCACAAGGTGCGCGCGCATCGGCGCCCACGGAAGCCCCCAGTCCGAGCGTCCCGCGCCCGCCCGGCCGCCTCCTGGCGGCTGCCACGGCGCCGACGTCAGCCGCCGGCGGTGGTGGAGCCTCCTCGCGCGGGCGCGACCGCCTGGCAGCGTCCTGGCGCCCTCAGGCGGCCTCAGCGGCGGCGGTTGTGGAGCGCCATGGCGGTGGCGAGCGTCTCGCGCACCTGGCGGGCCCGGAAGAGGCGGTCCGCCGTGTCCACGAGGTTCTCCACGTACAACACCTGCTTGCGCAGCCGCGCGGGGATGGCGCGCGTGCCCAGGTGCGCGCCCACCAGCGCGCCCGTGAGGGCCGCTGCCACGTCCGCCTCGCCACCGCAGCGCAGGCTGACGGCCACCGCCTCGCGGAAGTCGTGGGGGACCTTCAGCGCGGCGTACAGCGACGTCAGCAGCACCGGCACCACGTGCGGCGGCAGCCCGTCCACGCCCTTGAGTTCGCTGGGGGGCACGCCCACCTTGCGCAGCTGGTTGAGCGCGCGCGTGGTGTCCCACGTCAAAAGGCGCGGCAGGTGCCGCACCTCCTCCGCGAGCTGCTTGTCGTGCACCGCGGCGGCCAGGGCCAGCTGATCGCAGAAGGCGGCGGGCGTGAGCGCCTCCTCCTCCATGCCCAGCGCCACCGCCTGAGCGAAGGCCGCCGCGGCCGCCGCGCAGATGGGGTCCTTGTGCGTGATGACGGTCAGCACGCCCGCGTCGTGCGGCAGTCGCGCGCGCTGCCCCCCCTCGAAGAGGCCCACCACCAGCGCGCGGCTCAGCACGGACGGGCACTTGGTGCCCAGCGGCGCGCCCGCGCTCATCCACGGCGTGCCACCCGCCAGCCGCTGGAGCGACTCGGAGAGGCTGCGGGGCGGCTGGAGGATGATGCCCTCCTGCCAGAGCCACGCGAGGTGCGCCGCCGCGCTGCGGCCATCCACCTTGCCCTCGCGGATGACGCTCTCCGCCGCGGCGAGCAACAGCTGCGTGTCGTCGCTGAACTGGCCCTTGGCGAACTTGCCGCGCGGGCGCGGAGCGAAGTCCTCCGCCAATCCCGGCAGGCGCGCCAGGCTCGCGGGAGGAATGCCCCTCAGCGGAAAGCCGAGCGCATCCCCGATGGCGAGGCCCAAGAACGCCGCATGAAACCTGTCCTGGCGCTCGGAGGGAGTCAGCGGCATCGGAGGCGAAGAGATTAGCCGAGCCTCAGCCAAGGACGAGCCCCGAGATTCGCGAGGCATGCGCGCTTGAACGGACAAGGGGGCTTGACGTGCACGGCGCGGGGTCGGTGGTTCCATCTGTCAGGAGCCTTCCGCCGAGCTGCATCGCGCACGTCGTCACCGTCCGCCTCCACCGTCGCCCGCGACACACCCGGGGGCGCGGTAGCTACCGCAATCAGGTTGATCGCGGCAAGCACGCGCGCCCAAGACACCGCGTGATGACGCGCGCATGTCCACCGCAAGATGGTCCGCACACAGCAGTCATGACGCCGTGCGCGAGCCCCGCACACGGGATCATGCGTTCACCTTGACGAGGTCGCGTCGCGCCGCTCCACCGCGACACGGCGCGCGTCAGGACGCGTCCCGGCCCAGGTTGACCACGGCCATCAGCCGCGCGACCACGGCCTCCGCGCCCTGATGCAGGTGCGTGCCGTCCCAGAGCGCGGGCGAGGACTGTCCACCCAACTTGCGCCAGTCCGCCTCGACCTCGGGATAGGTGAGGTTGCGGAAGCGCACGCGGTCCTCGAGCTGATGGTCGGTGACGAAGCGCCGCGCGGTGGCGGACTGCGGATCCGCGATGCGGTGGAACAGTTCGAGTGTGGGCGAGTTCATGGCGACACGACATCATGCTCGCGGCCGTGCCCCGTCGCCGCGAAAAGAAAACGGGGCCAGGGGGCTCGCTCACAGGGACACACGCCCCTGGAACCCAGCTCCCTCGCCCCGGAGTCCCCGCTCGCGCGGGGAAGGCACGCGCTGCGTCAGCGCATGCCGGCGACGTTGATGCGCGCGGCCTCGCGGCGCACCGTGGCCTGCTCGACCTCGAAGCGGGCGTCGTCGGCGGACAGCGCGCTCAGGCGCTTCTGCGCCTCCGCCATCCGCTGGCGGGCGCTCTCCACGTCGATGCCGGACACCTGTTCGGCGCCGTCCGCGAGGACCAGCACCTTGTCGTTGCCGACCTCCACGAAGCCGCCCGCGACGAAGTACGTGTCCTGGCGCCCCGCATCGATGAGCGTCAGCGGGCCCGGCTCCATCAGGGACAGGAAGGGCGTGTGGCCCGGCCGCACGCCGAAGAGACCCCGGCCACCCGGCACGATGGCCTCGTCGGCCTGCACCGACAGGATGCGCTTCTCGGGGGTGACGATTTCCACAGTCAGCTTGGCCATGACCATCCTCAGAATGTCAGCGCGTGGGTCTTCACACCCACTGGCTCGAACTCCACCACCCCGGCGTCCGTCAGGCGCGGGCCCTTGCCCGGAATGCCCAGCGTGCCTTCCAGCCACTTGAAGTGGTGCTCCATCTGCCGGACCTCGGAGAGCTGCCGCAGGGTGAGCAACTCCGGCAGCCGCTTCTCCTGCAGCCGCTGCCCGGTGCGGTCGTACTGCACCGCCACCACCACGTTCGCCCAGGCGGGGATCCGGTCCTTCTTCTTCACCTTCGGATTGCGCGGCGGAGGACTGCCCTTCTCCACCAGCGGGTACAGCACCCACACCCGCTCGCCATCATTGGACGCGAAGTAGAGGTCGTCCACCGTCCCCGCGCACGCGTCCAGCTGCCACACGGGGCCGTCTTCCTTCAGCATCTCCAGCCGACAGTGCCCGGGGGAGGCTTCCACCAGCCGGACACTGTAGACGCCATTCGCACTCACCCGGGCTCGCCCCACGCGCTCCGCACCGAGGGCGGGGAGCGCGAGCAACATCAGGACCAGGGCGAGCGCGGAGTGGCGCATGGCAACCTCGTGCGGGAGGAGACGACGCCGGACAGCTTACGCCGCCGCCATCTTGCGCGCGTTCTCCTGGACCTCGGAGATATCGCCGCACATGTAGAAGGCGGTCTCCGGGATGTCGTCGTGCTTGCCCTCGCACACTTCCTTGAAGCCCCGGATGGTGTCCTGGAGCTTCACGTAGCGGCCGTCCTTGCCCGTGAACACCTTGGCCACGAAGAACGGCTGCGACAGGAAGCGCTGGATCTTGCGGGCGCGCGCCACCACCAGCTTGTCGTCCTCGGAGAGCTCGTCCATGCCGAGGATGGCGATGATGTCCTGGAGCTCCTTGTAGCGCTGCAGGATGCCCTGGACGCGGCGAGCGACGGCGTAGTGCTCCGCGCCCACGATGGCCGGATCCAGGATGCGGCTGGTGGAGTCGAGCGGATCCACGGCCGGGAAGATGGCGAGCTCGGCGATGGAGCGGTTGAGCACCGTGGTCGCGTCCAGGTGGGCGAACGCGGTGGCCGGCGCCGGGTCCGTCAGGTCGTCGGCGGGCACGTAGATGGCCTGCACCGAGGTGATGGAGCCCTTGGTCGTGGAGGTGATGCGCTCCTGCAGACCGCCCATCTCCGTGGCGAGCGTCGGCTGGTAACCCACGGCGCTGGGGATGCGGCCCAGGAGCGCGGACACCTCGGAACCGGCCTGCGTGAAGCGGAAGATGTTGTCCACGAAGAGGAGCACGTCACGGCCCTCCACGTCGCGGAAGTACTCGGCCATGGTGAGCGCGGAGAGGGCCACGCGGGCGCGGGCGCCGGGCGGCTCGTTCATCTGACCGTACACGAGGACGGCCTGGCTGGCCTCCAGGTTGTCGGTCTTGATGACCTTGGTCTCCTGCATCTCGTGGTACAGGTCGTTGCCCTCGCGGGTGCGCTCACCCACGCCGGCGAACACGGAGAAGCCGCCGCGCTCCACGGCCACGTTGCGGATCAGCTCCTGGAGGAGCACCGTCTTGCCGACGCCGGCGCCGCCGAACAGGCCGATCTTGCCGCCACGGGTGTAGGGAGCGAGCAGGTCGATGACCTTGATGCCCGTCTCGAACATCTGCACGCGCACGTCCTGCTCGGTGAAGAGCGGGGGCGCGCGGTGGATGGACCAGTGCTCCGTGGAGTTCACGGGGCCCATCTCGTCCACCGGCTCACCGGTGACGTTGAGGATGCGGCCCAGGGTGGCCTTGCCCACCGGCACCTGGATGGCGGCGCCCGTGTTCTTCACCGGCTGGCCACGGCCGAGCCCCTCGGTGGAGTCCATGGCGATGCAGCGCACGGTGTTCTCGCCCAGGTGCTGCGCGACCTCGAGCGTGAGGTTGTCCGGCGTGTCGCCCAGGTTGGGGTTCGTCAGCTTGAGGGCGTAGTAGACCTCGGGGAGTCCGCCGGGCGGAAACTCCACGTCGACCACGGGGCCGAGAACCTGCGTGACCTTGCCAGTCGTCGGAACTTGAGCGCTCATGGAATTCGTCTGCCTCGTGCGGGAGCGGCCGGGGTACCGCGCTCCGTCAGAAATTCGGCCCGGATGGAAGGGCGGGCCCCCTTTACCGGGGGGGACCCCGCAGGGTCAAGCTTCCCGGGCCCTCCGGTGTAAGACGCGCTTAGCGGAGGGGTGCGCCGAGCGCCTGCCCCCTCGCCGTCCCAGGGCCCGGCCCCAAAGCAAAGGGCCCGCCGCGACATGCGCGAGCGGGCCCCAGAGTACCACCTGAGAGGTGGTGACCTACTTCAGCGCCTCGGCGCCGGAGACGATCTCCATCAGCTCCTTGGTGATGACCGCCTGACGCGTCCGGTTGTAGACCAGCGTGTAGCTGTTGATCATGTCCGTGGCGTTGCTGGTGGCGTTCTCCATGGCGCTCATGCGCGCGCCGTGCTCGCTGGCCACGCTCTCCAGCAGCGCCCGGTACAGCTTGATGTTGACCGCCTGGGGCACCAGCCGGTCGAGGACGGCCTGACGGTCCGGCTCGTACTTGAAGTCCACCAGCGACGGGCCCTGCGCCTCGGCGGGCACCTGCGGCCCGAAGGTCTGCAGCGGCAGCAGCTGCATCATCGTGACCTTCTGGTTGATGGCGGAGATGAACTCGTTGAAGACGACGATGACCTGGTCCACTTCGCCGTTCACGTAGCTGGCGACCAGCTCCTCGGCGACATCCGCGGCGGCGCGATAGGACAGGCGCTGGTACAGGCCACCGAAGTCCTTGCGGATCGCCAGGCCGCGGGTGCGGAAGAAGTCGTTGCCCTTGCGGCCCACCGTGGAGATCTGGATCTTCTCCAGCGCGGTGTTCTCGTAGAGGAAGCGGTTGGCGCGGCGGGTGATGTTGGAGTTGAAGCCGCCGGCGAGGCCGCGGTCCGAGGTCAGCACCACCAGCTCCACGCGGCGCACCGGGCGCGGCGTCAAGAGCGGGTGGGCGAGCCCCTCGTCTGCGGCGCGGGCGGCGAGGTCGGAGATGATCTGATCGAGCGTCTGCGCGTAGGGGCGCGCGGCGAGGATGGCGTCCTGCGCCTTGCGGAGCTTCGCGGCGGAGACCATCTTCATCGCCTTGGTGATTTGACGCGTGTTCTTCACCGAGCGGATGCGCTTGCGGATGTCTCGAAGGGACGCCATGGACCTGGGAGCTCCTGTGGGACGCACGCCCTCGTGTTCATGAAACCGGGCGGACGGCGGGGCCCCCTATATAAGCGAGGCGCGGGGCGGTCAACGGCGGGGTGCCACCCGTCTCCCAGAGACCCGCAGACCTGGGTGGCTCGGACCGGCCGTCCGGGGAGCAGCCGGCCCCCTGGCGTCAGTGGACAGGGGGCGAAGACTCGCCTTCCCGCGCGCGGGAGGGCCAGGGAGAATGCCACCTCTTCTCCTCATCGGTGTTCACGGGAATCATGACGTCTGGCGTGGCGAGCGGGGTCTGGGTGCGAAGGGGGCTCGTCGCCCTGGTCGCAGCGGTGCTGGGCATCCTGGCGCTGTCGCATTTCGTGCGGCAGCGCTACGAGGACCGCATCGTGCCGCTCTCCGGAGCCCCCCAGGCACCGGTGGCGCTCGTCTTCGGCGCGGGGCTGGCGCCGGGCGCGGTGCCCTCCCCGGTCCTCGCGCAGCGGTTGGACGCGGCCATCGCCCTGTGGCGCCAGGGCAAGGTGGAGGCCCTGCTGGTGAGCGCGGACTCCTCGGCACCCTTCCATGACGAGACGCGCGCCATGCGCCGCTACCTGCTGGAGCGAGGCGTGCCGGACACCGCGGTGATGGGCGACGAGGCCGGGCTGTCCACCTATGACAGCTGCCTGCGCGCGCACACCGTGTTCGGCGCGCGCCGGGCGCTGCTCGTCACCCAGCGCTTCCACCTGTCCCGAGCGCTCTTCATCGCCAACTCGGTGGGCATCGATGCCTGGGGCGTGGCGGCGGACGAAGGCCGCCCCACCCCGTGGCGCTACACGCTGCGAGAGACGCTGTCCCGCGTGCTGGCGCTGTCCATGGTGCTGCTCGAGGTGGAGCCCACCTTCCCCGCCGGCGGCGCGAGCCCGACTCCTCCGCGTTAGCGAACTCGCGCGGCAGGCCAGCCGAGCAGGCGGCGCGAATTGCCGCGTCCCTCCTCGGCGGTTCTCATGATGGGCGGCCGAAGCAGTCGTCCCGGCAAGCCCGCCCGGAGGAGCCGACGCCATGCGATTCAAGAAGCTCGGAGAAGAAGACGTGGGGGAGTCCGCCTCGCTGCGGCACGTGAACCCCGACACGGGCGAGGAAGAAATCAACGTCACCGACCAGGAGCTGGCCATGACGCCGCCCTTGGAAGAGGAGCCGGACTTCCGAGACATCCTCCCGGACCAGATCCACGAGTTCCGCCGGGGCGACGAGCCGGAGCAGGAGGGCGAAATCACCGCGCAGCCCGACGAGCGCTTCCGCCCGATGGAGAGCGACCAGCTCCCCGAGGGGTAACGCCGCGACACTCGCGCTTCCTGGGTGTGCCCACGGGGCGAGGGAGGCATCCGCCTTGGTCGCTCGCGCATCCGTCAACGGGCGCGGTGCGCGCGAGAGTCACGGCGTTCCCACGTTGGCCTTGGCTTCCACGTGCGTGCCTTCGCGGAGCCCTCGTTGCCTCTCCTGGGCTCCGCATCTGCCCATCCCAGGACATGAATTGGGAAACCCCAGGCTCGGCACCCGCCCTGCACGGCAGGCGCGCATGCGACCAACCTCATGGGGAATTTTCCTCGGGACACTGCTCCTGGCAGGCCAGGCAAGCGCCCACGATTTGAAGTGCACCACGCAAGTGAATGGCGAATCGAGTCTGGTGCTGTCCAGCTACCCCGCCACGCTTCACTTCCACTACCAGGTCAACAACACCCATCCCACGCTGCCGTCCGAGCTGCTGACGGCGGAAGCCCCCCTGCTGGCGCCGTTCGGCTGGTCCTTCACCCCAGCGCCGCCCGTCACCATTCCCGTGGGTAACTCCGTCACCTACGACTTCGACCACACCATCAACAGCCTCGCGGACTGTGAAGCGCTGGGCGGTGGTCAGCCCGCCTTCTCGGACACGCTGGAGATCAGCTGGGACACGGGCACGGCCCAGTGCTCCACCTTCGTGGAGTGTGAGGCCTCGCCCCAGTTCACCTGCGGCGACACGCTCTACGTGTCCTCGCGCGTGGCCACCGTCACGGACCTGCACTCGTTGGACCCGACGACCTTCGCCATGGCGCCCATCTCCACGACGGCGGTGTGGGGCTATGACGCCATGGGGCTCAACCCGCTGGATGGCCACATCTACGCCATCAGCAACGTGCACCTCAGCCCCGACCCCAACCCCCATCTCATCCGCATCGCCTCGGACGGCTCCATCGAAGACGTCCGGAGCCTGCCGGAGCTGGCGGGGCATGAGTGGATCATCGGAACGGTGACGCGCACGGGCACCTACGTGCTGGGCGACTTTGGCACGACGTGGGCGACCATCGACCTGCCCACGCTGACCGTCACGCAGACGGGCCACACGGTCGATCACCTGCCGCTCGCCTGGGCCGTCAATCCGAACGACGACACAATCTACGGCTACAACAGCTACACCGCGCGACTGTGCACGTTCGACCCCACCACCGGGGTGCTCGCGGACTACGGCCCCACCCTCCCGAACGTCGGCATCCAGCCGTGCTCCGGCTCGTTCACCACGGATGGGACGTTCTATCTGCAGTGCTACACGGTCAACCCGCTGGAGAACGCGCTCTTCGCGGTGAACGTCACCACCAGCGTGGCGACCTTCCTGCCCCCCCAGCCGCCGCTGGCCATCGGCGACATGACGAGCTGCCCGTTCGTCACGCCGGCCACCCCCCGCCCGCTTCAGGACCGCGGCTTCTATCTGACGCATGAGCAGGCGCTGACGAGCTGCCTGGCCTCGGGGGACATCGAGCTGGCCCCGGGCATCGCCATCGACTCGGTCCAGGAGGCGCTGCAGCTGCTCTGGGCCAACCCCGCGCTGGACCTGCAGGGCGCGCCCACCCCGCCGGAGCGCGCGCTGCGCACCCAGCTGGCGCGCGAGCTGGTGGTGGGCGAGTGCAACCGCCGCCTCTTCGCGCCGTCGAATGACTTCGCCCAGGCCCTGCAGGACGCCGAGAACCAGTGGCTCTCGGGCGCGGCCGGACAGCAAGGGACGCTGGAGCGGCTGCTGTCCCTGCATCACCAGGGCGCGCGGCTGACGCCGCCCCGTGGTTTTCAGTCGGGCCCGAGCACGCCCGTGCACGCTGTGGACTTGATGCGGTCGGTGAGGGGGACGCCGTGAAGCAAGGAATGCGTTGGAGGTGGGGAGTGAGCCTGGCCCTGGGGATGCTGGGGACGGCCTGTGACAGCGGCACCACGCCCATGGATGTCCGCGGGCATGACGACGCGGACAAAGCCGCGGAGCGCTACGAGCTGCGCGTGACGGGAACCCACGCCACGGCCTACGAGGCCGCCTTCGCGAGCATCCGCGAGGTCACCATCACCGCGGACGGCAAGCCCCTGACCGTGGAGCTTCAGCCCACGGCGCAGGCCATGAACCTGGCGCTCGCGAACCACTCGCCCCTGGTCGCCTACTTCTGGCTCCCCGCCGGACTCTCGGCCTCCAACGTGGAGGTCCAGGCCCGGTTCGATGACTTCGGGGCCTACCAGGAGCAGGCCGGAGGGAGCGCCGGAGCGCTGCGCTTCATCCCGCAGCCCATCCACTTCCGGGCGCCCGTCTCCGAGCTGAAGCTGCACCACCACGCCGTCATCCAGGTCAGCGTGGAGGACTCCATCGCGCCCGCCGTGCGCGACAGCCGCCTCATGCTGCCCAACACCGTGGTGTCTTACTGAGCGCGGTCACGGTCCGCGCGGCGAGGAGCCCTCCGAGAGGAAGCGGAGGGTCTCCGCGAGCAACAGGTCCCGTCCCTTCTCGGGGCGGTCCAAGTGCACGAAGTGCGTCGCCCCCGGAAGCGTGACGGCCTTCACCTGGGCCGCGTGCGCCAGGTGCTCCTGGAGCCGGCTGACGTCCTCGGGCCGGCTCCAGAAGTCCTTCTCCGAGCGCACGATGAGGACGCGCGCGGTGATGGGGGCGGCATCCCAGAGCTGCCGACCCGTGGCGAGGTAGAAGCTGTCCTCCAGCGCCCCCGAGGGCGCGCGGAACGCGGGCGGAGTCCGCGTGTTCGCCAACGGGTCGCTCGCAAGGGCCTCGCGCTGAATGGCCGCGGCCACCTCGGGCGAGCGCCACTGCGACTTGTCCTCGACGGGGATGGAGCGATCCCACACCCCCAGGAGCGAAGCCGCCGTGTTCCAGCGGTAGGCCTGGAGGCCCTCGGTGTTGAACTGACCGGGCCGCTGGGGGTCCTCGAAGTCCGTGCCCCGCCCGAGCATCGCGTGCTGAGCGCTCCCCGCGTACAGCGCGTTGAGCATGAGCAGGTGGCTGACCTGCTCCGGATGGAGGCTCGCGTACATGCCCGCCCAGTGGCCTCCCGTGGCCCAGCCCACGAGCGCCACCTGGGGGGCTCGCGTGCGGCGCTTCACCCACGCCACCACCGCGTCCAAGTCCTGCACGACCTCGTGAGAGCGAACCAGCGTCGGCCCCGCCGCGGGGACGCTCATCGCCTGAGGCCGGGTGGAACCACCGTACCCTCGGGCATCCATCACGTAGACCGCGTGCCCCGCACGCGCGAGGTCCTGGGCGAGCGAGCCTCCCTCGACGGGCAGGTCGAACGAGGCCCAGCCCGGAATGCGCGCGCCGTGGAGCAGGATGACCGGTGGCAGCGCCTTCCCCCTCACCGAGGGGTCGCGCACCTCGCGCACGGAGAGCCGGATGCCAGGCTCGCCCGGCACGAGGAAGTCCTCACGCACCACCGCCGCCCAGGACCTGCTCGCCAGCAGCGCGAGCACCACGAACATCCCGCGCGTCCACACCCTGCCCTGCTGCCACCCCTGCATCATGAACCCCTCGCGTGGGCATGTTCCCACGCGAGGCCCACGGCGCGCACCCAACGCCCCGCGTGCCCGTCCATTCCAAGGACGGGCAGCGGGCTCGGGTCAGTTGAGCCGCTCGAGCGCGGCGGGCAGCTCCTTCATGGCGTCCGCCAGCCCCACCTCGAGCTGCTCGAAGATGGGACGCCAGGGGTCTGGCTGCGGCTTGCCACGCGGCTCCGTGGCGAGCTGAAGCCGCTGCGCCACCTGGAGGACGATCCGGAGCGCGTCGGGTCCTCGCGGCGGAATCCGGATGAGGCGTCCATTGGCCGTGATGGCGAAGCCACCACCATCCCTCGACACGCCCGGGCTCAGGTAGACGATGACCACCATCTCCCGCTGCAGCGCCTCGGTGGCGAAGTTGGCCTGCGGCACCATCTGTCGCCGCACCTCGGTCGCGAGGTCCGCCATCCGCTGCTCGACGCGAGGCCGCAGGGCCTGCTCCTCCGAGTCCTTGGAGTTCTCCAGCCGGTCCAGCAGCACCGCGTTCGACAGCAAATCCAACCACCGCACCGCCAGGGGCCCCGTCCAGGGCGGGATGCGCCCGAGCGTCCCGTTGGGAAGGATGACGAAGCCACCGCCATCCCCACCCACGTTGCCAATCAGCACGGACGTGCCCGCCTGCGTGCCACCGGGCTTCACCCCGTGACCGCCTCCACACCCCACGCTCAGCAACAACAAACCCAGCCCGAGCATGCGCGACATGTATGTCAATGACACCGTGGTACCCCCTGCCGTGAGTGCTGCATGGGAAGAAGCCAGGAGAGGGGCGCTTGAGGATGACCAGTCATTTCCTGGCTCGTTGGCAGAACGGCCCTCCCGCAGTCCCTTCGCTCAATCCGATTCCCGCGCCTCGGCCTCGACCTGCTCCGTCCGCTCGACGAGCCCGCGCAAGGTCGCTCGGCACTGCGCGAGTGCCTTCTTGCCCAGCCCCTCGCTCACCGCGTTGGCCCAGCGGGACTGGCGCTCCCGCGGCCGGTCCATGGCGGCGCGGCCCGCGCGCGTCGGAGTCAGCAGCCGCGCCGACCTGTGCGCGGGGTTGTCGAGATAGGGGGCCCGCCCCTCCGAGACCAGGATGTCCGCCAGCCGCTGGACGCTCTGGCGCGCGAGCCCCATGTTGCGGCCAATCTCCGCGACGGTGCGCGGCTCCTCCAACGTGGCCCCCAGCACCTTCCAGCTCGCGGCCGTCAGCCCCGCGGGGACGGCGATGCGCGCGGCGGCATCCATGAAGCCGCCCGCGAGCCGGCACACCCAGAGGACGCTGTCGGTCAGGAGGGACGCGGCTTCGCTCTTCGCGACGGGCATGCTCAGGGGGGCCTCCGACTCCAGGCCGGCGAGGAAACGCCGGATGGCATCCTCGACCATCGCGGGTTGTTCGCGCTGATGCCAGTGTCCCGTATCGGACACCACCTGATGCGGGACATCCGCGCGCAGATGGCAGAGCGCGTTCGCGTTGTCATTCGCGGTGCTGGCGAGCGCGAGGCCACGGCTAGAAGTCGCCGTCCTTCACGTAGGGGTGGCTCCAGAGGGTGACCTGGAGCAGGCAGGACTTCACCCAGGCCGCGTGCATCTTCTCCACTTCCTCCGGGCCATGGCCCTGCCTGGCGAGGAAGGGCTTGAGCGTGAAGGTGACCGGGAAGATGAGCGCGAAGAGGTTGCGGAAGGGGACGATGTCCGTCGAGGCCGCGCCGTCGGTCTGGTTCTTCTTCGTGCGGTGGTGCCGCAATCCCATCTCATGCTGGTAGTCGAGCCACGCCTGGTCGTACTCCGCCCGCGCGGTGTCGAGGATCCACATCCCGAAGCGCTTGCGCACGCCCGCGAGGTAGTCTCCCAGGGGCTTTCCATCCTTCTTCCCGGTGAAGGACGCGAGCAGGTGCGCATTCGCTCCGACAAAGCCATACCAGACGTCCAGGATGGCCTCGACCTGGTCCGCCACCACGGCCCGCGACATGCGCAGGTACTTCACATCCTCCTCGCCGAACAACACGCTCTGCTGCATGAGCGCGAAGTCCGCGAGCGAAACGGGGGACCGCGCAACCGCCGACGAGCCATACGTGTAGCCGGGAATGCTGTTCATGACGCTGCTCTCTCCTGGTGGAACTGCGGATGGTGGAGCTTCGGGCGCACCTCGCCCCGGGCCGCGTGCGGGAAGCGCGCGGAAATCTCATCGCGAGGGCTGGGAAGAACCGCCGCTAGGGCGTCTGGCTGAAGCGCTGCCAGTTCTGGGTGCGGAGGGGCTCGGGGGCCTCCTCCTGCTCCGGACAATCTCCACGCAGGTGGCGATCCGCCAGCGGCGCATCCACGAGCGCGCAGTGATGCGGGAGCGCGCCCGGGTGCACCCGAGGCCGGAAGTGCGTGCAGGTGATGCACATGCGGTGGGCGGAGATGTGGCCCTCTTCCTGGAGCATGCGGATCATCTTCAGCAGCCCCGCGTTGAAGACCTCCTGCTCGGGAGGCGAGAGCGTGCCCACGGCGTCCGCGAGGAACTCGGGCCACGCCTTCGACTTGCGCGCCGCGGCACCACCTGGAGACGTGAGGGACACCAGGCTCGCTCGGGGATGGCGAGGGTCCGGCGACTTGGTCACCAATCCCTTCTCAACCAGGGCCTTCACCGAGTCACTGATGGTGGGCAGGGACAATCCCAGACGCGCGCTCAACTCCGAGCCGCTCAGCGGTCCCTCCGCGAGGGTGGCCAGAATCTGCCCCTGCGTGGGGGACAGCCCCTGCGCGTTGGCCTGCGTCCAGCTCTGGTGCTTCAGCGCCAACCCAATCTTGCTCAACGCCTGACCAATCCGCTCCGACACCGGCGTCGAGTTCTCTTCGAAGAAAGGCGGCAGGCGAGTCGACATGCCCCAGAACTAACTTAGGAGTCCGAAGTTGTCAAACCCGAGGCTCCGCCCTTCCTTGAGCGACCCAGGTGGGGTCGGTACGGTGGCCGCATGAGAACCGTGGAGGAGTGGAAGGCCACCCTGCGCACCGCGCTCAAGAACGCCCTGCGCAATCACGAGACCCACGGCGTGGCCGTCCTGCGGGAGCTGCTCGCCGCCATCGACAACGCCGAGGCGCCCGACCTGAGTCACGCGCCGAAGGCGGTGCTGGGTGAGGTCGCGGGAACCGCGGGTGGACTGGGAAGCGGCGAGGTGCCCCGTCTCCTCCTGTCCCCCGAGACCGTGCGCGCCCTCGTCCAGCGAGAGATTCAAGAGCGCCGGGACGCGGCGGCCCAGCTCGACAGCCTCGGCAAGCACGCCGAGGCCCAGGTCCTGCGCGCGAAGGTGGACGTGCTCCTGGCGCTGTGACGCGCCGCCGTGCTCACGACGCGGCGGCCTCGGCCCGGGCTCGGAGGTGACCGAGCCACGAGGTGATGGCCGCCGAGAGCATTCCCCGCAGGGCGTCCGCGGACTCGCGAACCCCCGTGCCGTTCCATGACTCCTGAGTACGGACGACACACGTGCGCCCCGCCGCATCACCGGGTTCGAGATTCCAGACGTGGACGCCCGTGATGCCCTGCGTGTCTCCCGACCAGCCGAGCCGCTTTCCGACCTCGACCTCGCCGAAGGTCGAGACGATGGCGAGCCCCGCGGTCGTCCAGCGGAACGACGCGCCCACCGCCACGGGACCGCTCAGCACGGCGGTCGAGATGTCGGGGTTCCAGGTGGGCCACCGGTCGATGTCCGTGAGCAGTTCCCAGACACGGCTGGGCGAAGCGGCGATGTGAATCTCCTCGGCGACGATGACGGGTGCGGCGCGATCGATGTCCATGGGGGTGGCTCCAAATGACGTGAGGGAAGGCGTCACGGTCAGACCTCCGTCGGAAGCCATGAGCCGTGGACGCCCGCGGGGACGTGGCGGGGAAGCTCGACCACGGCCACCGGCTCTCCGGCGAGGTGGGTTGCATCGAGCACGAGCAACTCCGCCGGCGACTGGTCGGCGTGGCTCACCACGGTGAGGAGGTAGCCGTCGTCCTCGCGGGCAGCCCGGGCGGAGGGCACGAACACACCCTCGCTCGGCATTTGTCCGGGGCCGAAGACTCGGAGGTCGCGGGTGCCCGCGGACAGCGCGTGCTTCGCCAGCGCCCACGGCCCTTGCTCTCCCTGCGGAAGCGCGAGGGAATACCCATACTGGAACGGCCGCCCGAGCAGCGCCGGATTGATGGAGGGGAACTCGACGACGAGGTCGTCCACCTGCCGAGAGGTGGCCGCGCCGCTCCGCGAGTCCAGCGTCCAGCGCCAGTGACTCGTCCCAGTCAGGGGATGAGGCCCGCGGTCCGCCTGTCCCGCCCACCACGCCGTCGAGCGCTCCCAGGAGCCGCGGTCGAAGGCGGGCGCGTCGACGATGATGCGACCGTCCGCGTCCTCATGCGCATTCGTGACGTGGAGGATGTAACGGGCGTCGACCTCGAACCAACGGACGTCGCCGCTCGCGCGCGACATGACGCCGATGCGCGCGGGGGAGTCGCTGTTCCACGAGAAGGGCATCCCCGACGTGTTCTGCATGTCGAACACCACGGGCATGTCGAACCAGATGATGTGATTCGCGGTGATGGCGAAGTCATGCATCAGCGAGGGACCCGCGCCCGGCACCACCTCCTTGCGGATGACCTCTCCCGTGGCAGAGGCCACGTAGTAGGTCAGGTGCGGAGGAAAGGGCCCGTAGCCGAAGAAGTGCAGCTCGCCGGTGAGCGGATCCACCTTCGGGTGCGCCGTCATGGGCGTGGTGAGCTTCCCGGCGAAGTCGTAGACGCCCACGGTGTCCAGCTCGGGCGTCACCTCGAAGGGGAACCCCGCCTCGTTGAGCGCGAGCATCCGACCCGCGTGACGAATGGCGTGCGTGCCCGCGCTGTGCGCGGTGAAGTCAGGGCCCCGCTCGGTCATGTAGGGCGCGCCGTCCAGGGCGGGCGTGCGAACCCACCGGTTGCGGTAGGACTCGGCGCGGCCCTCTCGCAGGCGAATGCCGTGCAGCATGCCGCTGCCCTTGAACCAGTGGATCGGCGTGACGCCCGGCTTGGGGTTGTGGCCGTTGCGCACGAGCTGCCCGTTCAGCTCGGGAGGCAGCGTGCCGCGCACGCGCAACCGGGTGGCGGTGAGTTCGTCGGGGACAGGCGTGAAGGAGCCAGACAGGAACGGAGGAGGGGTGGTCATGACGGGTTCTCCAAGGGATGAGCGGGATTCAGCGGCGGGGTGAGGGGACGCGCAGCGCCAGGAGCGCGGCGAGCCCGGTGAACAGCGAGGCGGCGAGGAAGGCCGCGCGATAGCCCTCGGTGAGGGCGAGGACTCCGGGCGCCGCGGCGCTCCCGGTGCGACTGGCGGAGAGCGCGAGGAGCAAGGCCAGGCCCACGCCGCCGCCCGCCTGCCGGGTGGTGCTCACGAGCCCACTGGCCACTCCCGCCTCGGCGGCGGAGACCCCCTGCGTGGCGAGCCGGGTCAGCTCGACGAAGGCCACGCCGAGGCCAGCCCCCACGAGGAGCGACGGGCCGAGGATGTCCGCGACGAACGAGCCATCCACCGCGACGCGCCCGAACCCCGCGAGCCCCAGCGTCAGCATCACGAGTCCAGCGAGCAATGTGCCTCGGCTGCCCACCCGCTCATGGATGCGACGCACGAAGGCCGAGGCCACCATGAAGGACACCGCGAGCGGCAACTGCGTGAGTCCCGTCCGCAGGGGACCAAAGCCAAGGACGCGCTGCTGATAGAGCGGCAAGAAGAAGAACAGGCCAATCCACGCCCCGCCCACCAGCGCCATCGCCCCATTGGCGAGGCGCACGCTCGGGTGCGCGAAGAGGCTCGGGCTCACCAGCGGCGTCGCGCTGCGCCGCTCCACCTGGATGAAGGCCACGAGCAGCAGGGCCCCCACGGCGAGGAACCCCAGCGTGCGGAGCGACAGCCAGCCGGCCTCCGTGGCGCCCGAGAGGCCCGCCGTGAGCAAGCCCAGCGCGCCGGTGATCAAGATGGCGCCCGAAGCATCGAAGGACGCGCGGCGGGTGTCCTCGGGCTCCGCGGTCCCGAGGAAGCGGCGCATCGCCAGGGCCACGAACACGACGGGGACGGCGAACCCCAAGGCCGCGCGCCAACCCGAGGCAGCCGTGAGCAGTCCTCCCGCGATGACGCCCACCGCCCCGCCCGCCCCCGACACGCCACCCCATACGGCCAGGGCCGTGCTCCGCGCCCTGCCCTCTGGATAGGTGGCGAGTGCGATGGACAGGGCCGTGGGAGACACGACCGCGGCGCTCGCGCCTTGCACGCCCCGTGCGGCGATCAGACTGGCAGCGCCCGGCGCCAGCGCGGCCAAGAGCGACGCCAGACCGAAGGCCGCCAAGGACACCTGGAACACCCGCTGGCGCCCCAGCAGGTCCGCCACCCGTCCCCCCGCGAGGAGGAACCCACCGAAGGTCAGCACATAGGCGTTGATGACCCAGCTCAACTCCGCCGACGTGAGCCCCAGGCTCAGGCGAAGCGAAGGCAGGGCGATGTTGACGATGGAGGTGCTCAGCACGACGACGAACTGAGCCAGGGCCAGCGGGACCAGCGGCCAATAGCCATCCATCGCGGCCACTCGGGGCCGCGTGCGGGAATGAGTCATGACGTTGCTCGTGGGTGCTGCTGCGCGGAACTGCTCGGGCACGACCGTCTCGGCCCCGGGCGGGGTCGCGAGCTACAGGGCCTTCACTTAGTTAGACCATATAACTAAACTGACACCATGACGCAATAGCGTGTCCCTATTACGCTCCGCGGCATGACTTCCCCTCCCCCCACCCGGCGCGAGCGCATCCACGCGGAGACGGTCCGCGAGATTCGCGACCTCGCCCTGCGACAAGTCGATGACGGTGGACTCGCGACGCTGTCGCTCAACGCGATTGCCAAGGAGATGGGGATGTCGGGCCCCGCGCTCTATCGGTACTTCGCGTCGCGCGACGCGCTGCTCGGCGCCCTGCACACCGAGGCATACGGCCAGCTCGTCACGGCGCTGCGAGAGGCGGGCGAAACGTCCTCGGGACGCGCCCCCATGGCGAGACTGAGCGCCTACGCCCTCGCCTATCGCGGGTGGGCGCTGAAGCACCCACGCCGCTACGCGCTGCTCTTCGGAGAGCGGCCGGCGACCTTCACGGACCCCACCGAGGCAATCTCCGAGATTCACGAGGGCATGCTCCTCCTCCTGCGAACCCTCGCGGACGTGGTGGGCGAGCGGCCCCACGCCAAGGCCTCGGATGAGTTGGAGCGTCAGCTCACGGACTGGGCGCGACGACGCAACCCTCAGGAGCGCTTCGCGCCGCGCGTGCTGCGGCTCGGGGTCCTCTTCTGGACCCGCCTGCACGGCATCGTCAGCCTCGAGCTGTCCTCCATCTTCAAGGACATGGGGCTCGACGGCGGCGTGCTCCTCCAGGAAGAGGTGAAGCACCTGCTCGATTCCGAGGGTGCACGCCGCTAGGGCTCGACGTCCGCATGGGCCGCGGCCTCCCGGAGAGACGGGCTCCGGGAGGCGCCTGCCGACGCAGGGAACACTCCCCTATGCCGATGACCTCGGGGCCAGCAGTCGCTGGCGCAGCGATTCCGTCGTCACGGAGGGCGCTCCCTCGGGCCCCATCAGCGTGTGCCCATCCGTGGGGGAATAGAGCGCCGGACGCGCGTACAGCAGCCGCAGCGCCTGGAGGTGCGGATAGACGGTGGATGCGTCCGCGTTGAGCGCGCGCACGTGCTCACGCACCAGCGGGGCGAACTTGGGGCTCATCGCCGGGAAGATGTGATGTTCCTGGTGATAGCTGAAGTTCAAGTGGAGCCAGTTCATCACCGGGTGCGTCTCCACGCTGGCCGTGTTCACGAAGGGGTTGTCATTGTCCTCCGACGCGGGCTGCAGCCAGTGGTTGGTGGCGATGTAGATCATCAGGGTGATGTTGGCGAAGACGAGCGGAAGCACGAGCGCGTAGAGCGCGCCCCGCGGCCCCATCACCCACCCGAGGCAGCCCCAGCCCAACGCGAGCAGCACCGTCAAGGACCGCTCCCGGAGCCGACTCAACCGGACGTGTCGGAACTGCGGCTGGTCGCAGTGGTACCAGAGGAACGCTTGTCCCTGCGCGGTGAAGAACAGGCTGAAGCTCACGTAGCTGAGCCAGTTGCGCGAGCCCGGTGAAATCGCATGGAACAGCCGGGCGAACAGATGGGTGCGGAGGTCGGGCTGGCGCGGAAGGATGTCCGGATCCTGCGCGTGGACGTTGGCGGCGCTGTGGTGCGCCTGGACATGCCATGCACGCCAGTTGCCGGGCGTTACCAGGAAGGGACTGAAGCCCAACCAGCCGATGAGGTCTTCGAGCCGCCGGCTGCGGAACACCGCGTGATGCAGGGCCTCATGCGCGGCCAGCCCCACCGTGGTCACCAACTGCCCCACCACGAAGGACAGGAGGAAGCAGGCCCAACCGGGCAGTCCTCCCCACGCAATCCACCCCATCAGCACCATGCTGAGCGGCACCAGCGACAGCGCGATGACGCCTCGGTGGGGTTGGGGCTTGAACGCCTCCGCGGGGAGGAGGCGCCGCAGCTCCGAGCGAAGCAACTTCGGGTCATCCACGGGAACGGGAACGGTCGACATTGAGAGCGCGGTCGAATTCATGGGTCACCGATGAAGAACGAAGTTCAGGCCATGGGCCGCGCCAGGCCGCCTTCGAGCAACATCCGCAGGCGTCCCGCGTCATCGATGGCCGCGACCGTGCCGCAGCGAAGAACGTCCCCCTCCAATCGAGGCGTGAGCGCTTTGAGTGAGAGGTGCGGAGGCGCCCCGCTCTGGCCTGTCACCAGCCCTCGGTCGAAGGTGGCTCGCTGGAAATGCGTGGGCGCGAAGACCGCGTCCGACACCCCCTCGACATGCATCGCGCTCAGCCGCAGCGCCGCGTCCATGACGAGCGCGGGAACCGCGTCCCCGGCCTGCCCCGGTGTCGAGGGGAGGCCCAGCTTCGCGAAGCGCGCCGACCGGTCGAGCGTGATGTCCGTCAGGCAATCGAACATCTTCCGCAGCTCGATGGGCCCACCGGTGGCGCAATGCGGGTCGTGCGCCGGGATGCCAGCGCCCGAAGGAGTCGCGAGGTCCAGCCACGGCTCCCCCCGAGGTGCGTCGGCCGTCAGCGTGAAGCGGGCCTCGGCGTAGACGAGGTCTCGCTCCAACACCACGCCGGTCGCGTGGACGATGTCGCCCGTGAGCTTCACCTGGACGACGAGCCGCGCCTTCGAGTCCTCCAGCGTCGTGCACTCCGCGCGCAAGGCCTGCTGGCCTCCGGGCTTCACTCGGATGAAGCGTGAGAAGCGGACGTCCTCGATGGTGACGGTGCGCAGCTCCGGCCGTTGGTCGCCGAGTGCTTCACGCAGCATCAAGTCCAGTGCCCATGTCCCGGGCAACGTGGGCGTGCCCCGAACCAGGTGGTCCGACAGACACGGGACCCGCATGGCATCCACCACCACGTCACGCCGCACGGGCCCACGCCCCCCACTTCGCGGAGCTTCGGGTGGGAGCAGCTCCAGCGAATAGAAAGCACGCTCGCTGTCGGTGAGCTGCACGTTGATGGGCTCGCTCGGCTGTCCTTCGACGAGTTGGAGGAACAGCGCCTCCCCCTCCTCGGCGCGGATGCCTCGGAGCTGACGGCTGGCGCCCAGCACGCGGTACTCCGAGCCGCGCGTCATGCCGATTCCATCCCAGGCGAGCCACCCCACGCTGCACCAGCGCACCTGCTGACTGGCATCGCTGACCCAGGCGCACAGGCGATCCAGCGCCTCGTTCGCCGCGCCGTAGTCCGCTTGCCCATCGTTGCCAAAGAAGCTGAAGGCGGACGTGAGGACATGGAAGGACACCGGCTTCGTGAACCGCCGCTCGCACGCGTCCCGGAGGTTCCGCAGCCCGAGCAGCTTGGTGCCCAGGTTCGTCCGCAGCTCGGAGAGCCGACGCCGGTTCAGCTTCTTGGAGGTCTGCGTTCCGGCCCCATGCACCACGAGGTCCAGGCGCCCCTCCTCCCGGGCGATTTCATCCATGACCCGCGCCACGTCCTCCGGCTTCGTCACGTCGGCGACGCGGTAGACGGTCCGCCCCGGGAGCCGCGCGAGCCCCTCGAGGGTGGCTCTCAGCTCACGCACGGCCAGGTAGCGCTCGAAGCGCGCGCGCAACTCCGGCATCCGCGCCGCGCGGTTGGCGGCCAGCTCCGAGGCATAGAACTCCCGCTCCACAGTGGGCAGTGCGTCCTCCGTGGCTCGCAGGACCTGCTCAGGGGCATCCGATGGACCGCTGCGCCCCAGGAGCACCACCTTGCATCCGTAGCGCTTCAGCAGCGCCGCGGCGTGGACCGCCGTCACACCTCGGCCCCCTCCCGTCAGCAGGACCACGGAGTTCGCATCGAGCAGGGCCGCACCCTGTGCCGGACGCTCCGTCGGACGCAGGCGACGAACGCAGCGCTGGGGCCCGTCGAAGCAGACCTCCACCGAAGGCGCTCCCTCCTCCTCCGAGCCAAGCTCGATGAGGGCTTGGGCAAGGGACTCCTGAAGCGTCCCTGCCGACGTCGCGATGGCCCGAACGTTTCGAGCAGGGACCTCCCGCGCGATGGACTTGAGCATTCCGGCGAAGAGGCCCGTGACGGGGTGAAGGACCCGTCGCGGCCCCACTCCGCCCACGCACACACTCGCCAACTCGACCTCTCCCGCACGGAGGCGCTCGTAGGTCCTCCGCGCGACGAGGAAGAGCAGCTCCAGCACCTCATGACGCAAGGCCGTCTCGGCGACGACCTCCGCCTCGCGAGCATCGGACTCCGGTCGGCAGACCGCGAGGATGACCTGGGGCTCGAACGCGAGCGCCGCGAGGCCCGCTTCGGCCGCGTCCTCTCGTGACAGGTCGATGCCTCGCACCCGACCAGCGCCACCCGCTCCACCCGTGTGGAGGATGAAGTAGTCGGGACCACACAGGGACTCCGCATGGTTCGCGATGGCGCGGGCCATGGCCTCGTCTCGCGCGAGGAAGAGCACCCGGCGCCCCTTCAACCGCGGAGCGCCCGCGGTACGCACCGGGCGCTCGACGAGCACCGGCGCGTGATAGCCAATGGGCGCGGAGTGGTCGAAGCCCTCGGACGCCTCGGCCACGACGGGCTCCGGCTGCGCACTCGGCGAGGAGGCGCGTGCAGGTGTCATGGGCTGGAGTTGAAGCTCCAGCCGCGCACCCGTCGCCGCCTCCGGATGGAAGCGCAGTGTGGCGGCATGGCCCTCTCCCGCCGCATGCAGGGCGCGCAGCAGCGCCAAGGCTTCCCCCGCGGAGTGTGCGGGCAGCTCGATGTGCGGAGCCGCTGAGGTCGAGTCCACGGAGGACGCCCGCAGGCGGCAGAGCGGTGTCAGTCCGCGCTGCGCGGCAGTCGCCTCCGTCGTGACCGCGAGCAACACCATGCCCTCGGCTGGCGAGGATGCGCTCTCCTGGGCTCCGGGCCGGAGTACGTGCGCGCTGCCCACCAGCACCATCTCGAAGCCACTGTCCAAGATGCCTCGCGACGCGCGCAGCGCCGCCGCCAGCGACGCACCCGCCGCGTCGACGACGAAGTTGGGTCCCTTGACGTCGAGCGCTCCCGCCACGCGTCCGGGCGTGACGTTGGGCATCATCCCCTGGAGCGTGTACGGCCCGGAGGGACGCAAGGAGTTCAGCACGGTGTCATGGAAGCGCTCCGCGAGCGGCTTCAGCGCGGCTCCCTCCGACGCGCGTCCCGCGAGCGCGAGCAGACCGCGCCGCGTGGAAGAGGCGAGGACCCGCTGGATGGCCTCCACGCCTCGCCGTGTCTTTCCCTCCAGCCCGAGCACGATGGCGGTCCCGGCCTTGAGCGCATCGAAGCCGTTGAGCTTCTGGACGAGCGCGCTCGCGACCGAGAGCGCCACGCCTTGCGTCAAATCCATGTCCTCGGAGATGTCTGGCAACAGCCGCACCGTGGATGGCAAGCGGAAGGCTCGCGTGTCGAAGCGCGTCCCCGCTTCCGCTGGCACTCCCGCGGTGGGCACTCCCTTCGCGTCCGGGAACAGCCCTTCCGCCGCGACCACCACCAGATTGAGTCCCTCGGTGGTCCGAGGCTCGACCCGGCGCGACGCCGCTCCTTCTCGATACTCTTCCAGCACCAGGTGCGCGTTGGTGCCGCCGAAGCCAAAGCCATTGGTCGCGGCACGGCGCGGATGCACGCCGTTCTCCGGCCAGGGCTGCTCCTGTGTGGACACCTCGAAGTCCGAGCCGAGCGCGCGCAGCTCGGCGCCCGCGTGGTCGAAGTTCGACTGCTTGGGGAAGCACCGGTGCTCCAGCGCCTTGCACAGCTTGATGACGGATGCGGCACCCGCGGCCCAGCCCACATGGCCAATCAGCGCCTTGACGCTGGCCAGTTGGACGCTCTTGCCCTGGCCTCCGAAGATGCGCGCCATCGACTTCAGCTCCGTGGCGTCTCCCGCGGGCGTGGCCGTCCCGTGCGCCTCGATGTACTGGATGGTCGCCGGGTCGACCTGAGCCGCCGCGTAGCAAGCCTTCATCGCGGCCACCTGTCCCTCCGAGCGAGGGACGTTCGCGGAGCTGCTCCGCCCATCGCTGGAGAGCCCCGCGCCACGGATGACAGCGTGGATCCGAAGCCCGAACGCGAGCGCGTCGGACACTCGCATCAACCCCACCACGCCCGCGCCTTCTCCGAAGATGACTCCGTCCGCGCGCGCATCGAAGGGACGACTCCCCGTGGCGGACAGGCCATTGAACTGAGAGAACAGGCAGCTGTTGCCAGGGCCCGGAGAGAAGACGCCTCCCGCCAAGACGAGCCGCGCGTCTCCGGCTTGGAGCGCCTTCATCCCCAGCGCGATGGCATAGAGGGACGAAGCGCACGCGGCGTCGAGCAGCACCGTGGAGACGCCCGAGCCCACCACCTCCGTCACCACCGACTGGAGCGTCGGATGCGGCGCCAGCGCGGAGGAGTGAGACGTGACGCCCAGCACCGAGCGCGCCGCGCGAGCCACGACCTCAACGTCCGCCGAGTGGAGCCCCTGAGCACGAAGCAGGGACTCGCCCGCCTCGATGCTGAGCGCGGCATCGTAGTCCGCGGATCCTTCGGCCGTGGATCCCAACAGGCACTGGATGCGCCCCGCGCTCCACGCGGTGACCTCTCCCAAGCCTCGCACGGCTTGCGACAGCGCGATGGCCAGCAGCTTCTGCTCGCGCACGTAGCCCTGGAAGCGAGAAGGCGACAGCCCGGGAGGAGCCACCAGGTCTCCATCCCGCACCGCGCCCGTGAGGAGCGTATAGGTGCGGTCCGGCGTGCCCGTGGGCCCCACGAAGTCCGTCACCAGCGACGGATCATTCACGCCGGGGTCGACGATGCCGCTGATGCCGCGTCGGATGTTCTGCCAGTACGCCTCCGGGTCCTTGGCCCCACCCGGGAGCATGCAGCCCAGGGCCACCACTGCGATCTCCGCGTCAGCATCAGCCCCGGTCTCACGCGTGTCGCGCACCGGAGCAACGGGTTCACGACGCGGAACCTCCGTGGGCATCGGCTCCGGAAGCGCGCTGACGAGGGTGCTCGTCTCGACCTGGGAGTCCAACGGGAGGATGCGCCGGACGATGCGCGCCAGCCGGCCATCCGTCCCACAATCCACGAAGCGCGTGCAGCCCGCGCGCGCCAGGGTCTCCACCGCACCGAAGAAGTCGAACGGACGCACGAGGTGAGACGCGAGCGCGGAGGCCAGCTCACCCGGCTCACCGACATAGGCGCGTCGCTCGATGGGCGAGTACACGAGCCCCTGGGGCGACTTCATCGTCACGCGGGCCAGCGAGGCGCGGAACACCTCCGCCGCGGGCGCGAGCCCCGAGTGATGGAACGGATAGCGACTGGTGACGAAGGTGAACCCCTGTCCCCGCTGCTCCAGATGGCCCCGGAGCCGCTCCAGCTCCGCGCGAGCACCCGAGACCACGGTCTGCCGCGCGTGGTTCAAGCCCGCGAGCTCCAGCCGCTGCGCCCCACATTCCGCGATGGCCCGCTCCGTCTCCTCTTTTCCCAGGGCCACTGCGGCGAGCGTGCCCAGGTCGTCCTTCACTGTTTGCAGCGCGCGGATGCGCAGACACACGACCTCCGCGCCCCCACGCATGTCCAGGGCCCCCGCCGCCGTCAGCGCGGCGATCTCCCCGAAGCTGTGTCCCACGAACACGTCCGGCGTCGCGCCGCCCTGGCGCAGCCATCGGGCACCGAGCACGCCCGACAAGAAGATGCCGAGCTGATCCATCAAGGGTGCGCGCTCCAGCGCCGCTTGAACCGCCCCGGCATCCGAGGCCGCGAGCAGCGGTGCCGCGTCGAGTCCATGCAGGCGCGCCACATCCACGACCGAGGCCAGCTCATCGCGCAGCTCGGGCTGGAGCACCTTGAGCCGCACGAAGAGCGCGGGGTCGAAGGAGCCCTGTCCCGCGAAGAGGAAGACCGAGGCGCCCGGCGCCAGTCGAGGCTCGGGCAAGGGGACGGGATGCGCGGGCCGCGTGGGAGTCGAGGCCTGCGTCTCCTCCACGATGCGCGCGCTCCCCAGCGGCGTGGGGCCCGCCAATAGCTCGCGGGCGAGCTGTCGGAGCGAGTCCGGGAAGAGACCATGGGTCGAGGCCCCGCCTCGCAGCACCCGGTCGCGGAAGCTGTCCTCCGCCTCTGGCTCGAACATCGCGCGCAGCGACTCGAAGCAGGGACGGAAGGACGCGGGGAAGGAGCGGAGGTGACCCGAGTCCCGGTCCGCGCACAGGACGGTCTGGTAGCCGCAGGCCACCGGCGTCCCATCCTTCTTCAGCGTTCGGAAGCAGAAGCGCACGGAGACTTCGCCCAGCTCCTCGAACGTGGTCAGCACCACGAGCGAGTCGCCCAGGTTCGCGGGCGCGAGGTTGCGCGAGTACCCCTCGTAGGTGAGCAGGAGCACCCGGTCGAAGTCGCGCCGGAACTCGGGGACCTCGAAGAAGTGGGGGCTGAAGAGCAGGTGCTCTCGGCCCGCGCACTGGAACTTGAAGTTGGTGAGGAAGTGATGGCTCCCGTAGGCCATCGTGTCATCGAAGTGGATGTCGTACGGGACGGCGAAGTAGCCCATGGTGGTCCGTCCCCTTTCAGGCGTCGAGCGTGGGCTGCGCGCGCCGGCCATGTCCGTTGGAGGTCTGGGCGTCCGCGCCCGGCAACAGTCCGTCGACGGTGCCGGAGAGCCCGGCGTCCACGACCCAGATGGCGCCGTTCACCCGCTGCGTCTTCGAGCCCAGCAGCAGCTCCGTCACGTCGGCCACGTCATCCGCGCTGCAGAGCACGCCGCCTGGCGTGGCGGCCTCCCACCGGGAGACCCGGTCCGCCGCGTCCGGGAACATCTCCAGCAGCTCGCCGTGGACGGGGCCCGCGGACACGCAGTTGGTGCGAATCCCGTCGGGCGCCAGCTCCGCCGCCAGATAACGCGTGAGCGATTCGACCCCCGCCTTCACCACGCCCTGGCAGCCCAGGTCGTGCATGTACCGCTGGGACATGGACGTGGACATCGTGACGATGGAGCCGCCCCCCCGACGCGCCATCAAGGGCCGCGCGCGCATCGCGCACTCGTAGGTGCCCGTGATGCAGGTGCGGAAGGCCTTGTCCCAATCGCGTGGCGTAATCCGATCGAACGGGCCGATGAGCCCGTTGGACGCATTGCACACCAGGAAGTCCAGCCCGCCGAACCGCTCCGCGATGGCGGAGAACATCCGCTCCAGGTGCTCCTCCTGCGCCACCGAGCCCCACAGATGCAGCGCCTGTCCGCCCGCGGCGAGGATCTCCTGCGTGGTGCGCTCCCCCTCCTCACGCGAATGGAACGAGTTGACGATGACCGTGGCCCCAGCGCTGGCGAGCCGCGTGGCGATGACCTTGCCAATGCCCTTGCCGGACCCCGTGACGAGGGCGACCTTTCCCTCGAAGGGGGCACGCGCGCGAGGCGCCTTCGTGACGGGCGCCACACGCGGGGCGGCCGGCGCCTCGACAGGAGGCGCGACGGGGGCGGGCTTCCCCTGAACCCTCGCCGCCTCGCAGATGGCGGCGATCGTCCGCAATCGCTGGGACGGCTTCGGCGCCTGGGACAGCCCCAGCTCCTTGACGAGCACCGCCAGGACCTCGGCCTGCTTCACGGAGTCGATTCCGAGTTCGTCCTCCAGGTCCGCGTCCAGCGTCAGCAGCGCTTCGGGATAGCGCGTCACGCGAGCGAACACGGCGCGCACGCGCTGCTCGAGATCCGCCGCGACCGCGACGGGAGGCAAGGGAGCCTTCTCCTCAACCGGCACGGGGATGGGCGCGACGACCTGAGCCGGTCGAGCCTCCCTGAGCAACACGTGGACCTGCTCCGCCATGGCCCCCAACGTCCGGGCCTTTCCACTGCGCGGCAGCAAGTCCGTGGGAATGGCGAACTCACGGCAGACCACAGCGACAATCTCGGCGAGCTTCACCGAGTCGATTCCCAGCTCATCCTCGAGCTGAGCCTCCGCGGTGAGGATATCCAGGGGATAGCGGGTGACTGACGCAGCACAGCGGCGAACTCGCTCCAGGACTTCGCCGCCCGACAGCAAAGAAATCGCGGACATTCTGAGCCTTCTCGGTGAGCAACAGCACGGGGTTGAACGAACCGCGCACGTTGTGCCCTGGGGGACTGACATTTGTGCGAGCCCACACGCTCAACCCGTCTTGTTCCGAGGTCTTGAGCCATCGCGTCCGCTGTCGCCGCCGAAGAAGCCACCGTGCGAGAAATCCGGTGCGGCACCCACCTCGAGGAAGCGGCGTGCCACATCGCCACACGCCATGACGCGCGATGCAGCGCGGCGAACCGCGAGCCGCGCGCACACGCGCGCACTGCGGGCCGAACGAATCCGCTCGACCTCGAACGCGCATCCACATCAAGAACAGCGCTTGACGGTGGAGTGCGCCTCCGGAAAGAGGTGCGGCACCTCATCGACTCGGTGGGACAACGCCGCCACGTCGGCGAAGGATGGACGATGCAAGACGACACGCTGAGCACGGTGCTGCGCGAGCGCTTCGGGCTGCACGACTTCCGCCCTGGCCAACGCGAGGTGCTCTCGCGGCTGTTGCCACCGCACGGCTCCGCCCTCGCGGTGTTCCCCACGGGCGGCGGCAAGTCGCTCTGCTATCAGCTCCCCTCGCAAGTGCTCGACGGGCTGACCGTGGTGGTGTCGCCGCTCATCGCCTTGATGAAGGACCAGCTCGACGCCCTGGAGCGCCGAGGCATCCGCGCCGCGCGCCTCGACTCCTCCTTGTCCCTGGAGGACTCGCGCGAGGTGACGGAGGCGCTGCGCGCGGGCTCGCTCAAGCTCCTCTACGTGGCCCCCGAGCGATTCAACAACGAGCGCTTCGTGGAGCTGCTGCACGGGCTGCGCATCTCGCTCTTCGCCGTGGACGAGGCCCACTGCGTCTCCGAGTGGGGCCACAACTTCCGTCCGGACTATCTGAAGCTGGCGCAGGCCGCGCGCGCGTTGAAGGTCGAGCGCACCCTGGCGCTCACCGCCACGGCCACGCCCTCCGTCGTGCGCGACATCTGCCAGGGCTTCGGCATCCCAGCGGAGAACGCCGTCATCACCGGCTTCTATCGAGACAACCTCGCGCTGGAGACCACGCCCACCTCCGCCGAGCTGCGAGACGCGCTGCTGCTCGAGCGACTGCGGGCGCGCGCACCAGGACCCACCATCATCTACGTGACGCTTCAGCAGACGGCCGAGCGCGTGGCCACACTGCTCTCCGCGAAGGGCTTCCCCGCGAGCGCCTACCACGCGGGCATGGAGCCCGAGGCTCGCGCGCAGGTGCAAGAAGCCTGGACGGCCTCGGCGTCCGGCATCGTCGTGGCGACCATCGCGTTCGGCATGGGCATCGACAAGGCGGATGTCCGCTTCGTGTACCACTACAACCTGCCCAAGGGCCTGGAGAGCTACAGCCAGGAAGTGGGCCGCGCGGGACGAGACGGACAGCCATCCATCGTGGAGCTGCTCGCGTGCCCGGACGACGTGCCCACCTTGGAGAACTTCGCGCTCGGAGACACGCCCATTCCTCGCGCGCTTCGGGGACTCGTCACCGAGTTGCTCGACGCGGGCCCCGAGCCCCACGTGGACCTGTATGCCCTGGGCCTGCGCCACGACCTGCGCCCCTTGGTGCTGCGCACCGCGCTCACGTATCTGGAGCTGGCGGGCGTGCTGCGACAGGGCACGCCCTACTACGCGGGCTACAAGGTGCGGCCCCTCGTGGCCTTGGAGGAGCTGTTCGGGCGCTTCCAGGGCGAGCGCGCGCGCTTCGTGCGCGACCTGTTCTCCCACGCGAAGAAGGGCCGCACCTGGTTCACCTTCGACATGCAGGCCGTCTCTCAGGCCCTGGGCCAGCCGCGCGAGCGCGTGATGAAGGCGCTCGACTACTTCCAGGAGCAGGGGCTCGCGGAGACGCAGGTCTCCGAGCCCCGCCAGCGCTACTCGCGCCTGCGTCCCCACGAAGACGGCGAGGCGCTCGTCGCGATGCTCCAGCGGCGGTTCGAGCAACGCGAGACCCAGGAGCTCTCACGCGTCCAGGAGGTGCTGCGACTGGTGACGCACGCGGGCTGTCAGACGAACGCGCTCGTGGCCCACTTCGGCGAGCAGCGCGCCCGCCCTTGCGGACACTGCACCTTCTGTCGCACGGGCGCGGCCCAGTCCCTGCCCGCGCCGCGCGCGCGCGCCGCGCCTCGTGAGCAGCTCGACACCCCCACCTTGCGCGCGCTCATCGCGCGACACCCCGACGCCCTGGGCCACCCGCGACAGGCCACGCGCTTCCTGTGTGGCCTGAGCAGCCCCGCGATGACTCGCGCGAAGCTGGGAGGCCACGCGCTCTTTGGGGCCTTGGAGGAGTGGCCCTTCGCGCAGGTCCTCGCCTGCTGCGAAGCGCTCACGCGTGAAGCGTCGGCTTGACGCGTCACGAGGCGGCCTCCGCAACGCATTCGCAGAATTCGACACAACTTGCCCGCACACGGGCCGATAAACCTTCATCTCCCCACGCAGTCCCCCGGACCTCTCCCCATGGTCGGACCCTTCTCCCGAATCATTCGGAACACCGTTCTGCGCCCGCTCGGGCTCACCTCGTCGTCGCAGCCCACGGCGAAGGCAGCACCCACGCCCACTCCTGGGCCGACGCCGAAGCCCACGGACACCTTCGAGCCCTCGAAGAAGCCTCAGCCCACGCCGTCTCCGAGCCCAGGCCCTTCGCCGACGCCGCCTCCGCCTCCGGCGCCGCTCCAGCCGCTGACGCCGCCGTCGACGGATCCCACCAATCCCACGCCGCCGATGGTCGTGCGCCCCTCGAAGAACTTCAACGACCGGCCCGCGGGCCAGGACATCGACTCCATCGTGCTGCACCACACGGCGGATGGATCCGACAAGAGCAGCCTGGAGACGCTCACCGGCAAGGCCAGCTCGCCCTGGGGCAAGGCGAAGCTCTGGTACAAGGAGCACCGCGGCGGTCCCGTCAGCGCCCACTATGTGATTGGCAAGGACGGCACCATCTACCAGCTCGTCGGCGACCAGAAGCGCGCCTGGCACGCCGGAGAGGGCTCGCTGCCGGGCAAGCCCGGCGACGTGAACAACCGCTCGATTGGCATTGAGATCGTCAACGAGGGCGACGGCAAGGACGCCTACACCGAGGCCCAGTACAAGGCCCTGGAGCAGCTCGTCCCATATCTGGCCAAGCGCTACGAAGTCCCCGTGGGCAACGTCGTGGGTCACAAGGACATCACGAGCAAGAAGCACGACCCCTCGCCCAACTTCGACTTCGACCGCATCACCCGCGCCACCGAGAAGAAGGTCGGGTAGCACCGCGCCGAGGCTCGGTGGCCTGAGGGCCGCGAGGGCGTTACGCTCTCGCGGGCTGGAGGTCCGCATGAGCCACGGACGTCGAACGCGGGGACCCGTCGACCGGGTCTCCGGCATCTCCCGAGCGGAGGGCGCCGATGCCGTCCTCCGCGTGCGCGCCACCGAGCGCGTGAACAGCGCCGCGCCCGTGACGCAACGCAACGGAGTTCGCCGCTCGTTCGCCGAAGTGATGGAGCGACAGGCCCGAGGGCTGCACGGCGCCGAGCCACTGCCCTCCCCCACCCGTGGGCCGCCACTGCCCGCTCCCCGCCGAGGCCGCGAGGACGAAGCCCTGATGCGCGTCGAGCAGAGCCCCGCGTCCTTCGTCCACCTGTTGTGGTGGAAGCTGAAAGGCCGCGGATAGCACCGTAGGTGAGTTAGGCTTCACATCCCCCAACCGGAGGTAGGCAATGCGATTGTTGGCTCTCGTGGGTCTGGTCGGTCTGGTGAGCGCCTGTGGCGCGGGCAACGAGGAGCAGCCGAGCAAGGACGTCTCTGCTCAGGGTGCTCCCGAGTCGTGGTGCCGCAGCTACACCACGCAGCAGTTCTGTCCGAAGAACATCTGCGCCTGGTACAGCACCCCGGCGCCGGGCCACTGCGGCCTGCCGGCGACGGAGTAACTCCGCGTCTGGCAGTCTGAACTCATGACGTGACGAAGTCCGCCTGCCTCGGAAACCCGTTTCGAGGCAGGCGGTTTTCTTTTGCGAGTCCCGCGCGCTCAATAGCTGTCGAAGGCGGCCTGGACCTTGTGGGGGTCGGTCGTCTGGGTGAGCGCGAGCTGGAGCAGCACGCGAGCCTTGGGCGGGTTGAACTCCCCCGAGGCCACGAAGCCCATCGAGTCGTCGTTGATTTCGTTGTTGCGCAGCACGAGCCCCGTGGGAACCCGGCTGCTGCGCACCACGACAATCCCTTTCTTCGCCATCTTCGCCAGCGTATCGATGGCCTGTTGGGTCATGTTCCCGTCACCCACGCCCGCGATGACGAGCCCCTTGGCGCCATTCTTCACCGCCGCCTCGATGAGGTCCGGGCTCATGTTCGCGTGCGCGTAGAGGATGTCCACGCGGGGCAGCTTCTCCAGCTTGGCCACGTCGAACTCCGACTGCGTGGTGTGCTTCTTGTCCATGCGCTCGAACCAGTTGATGTCCCCCGTGTGCACCACGCCCACGGCGCCTCGGTTCGGGCTCTGGAACGTCTCCACGTTGGTGGTGTTCATCTTCGTGACGTTCCGCGCGGCGTGGATTTCGTCGTTGATGGCCACCAGCACGCCGCGCCCCCGCGCGTTCGGATCCGCGGCCACCGCCACCGCGTTGTAGAGGTTGCCGGGGCCGTCCGCGCTGATGGCCGTGGCCGGGCGCATCGACCCGACGAGCACCACGGGCTTGTCACTCTTGACCACCAGGTCGAGGAAGTACGCGGTCTCCTCCATGGTGTCCGTGCCGTGCGTCACCACCACGCCGTCCACGTCGGGCGAGGCGAGCAGCGCGTTGACTCGCGCGGCCAGCTTCAACCAGACAGCGTCATTCATGTCCTGGCTGCCGATGTTGACGACCTGCTCGCCACTCAGCGACGCCAGCTTGTCCACGTTGGGCACGCTCTTGATGAGGTCCTCCACCTTGAAGGCCCCGGACTTGTAGCCGTACTGCTGCGCGTTGCCCTGGGAGCCCGCGATGGTGCCTCCCGTGGCGACGATGCGCACCTTGGCCAGCGGCTTCTCGGGCTTCGCGTCCTTCGCGTTCGGGGCCGCGGCGGGAGTCTTCTCCTGCGGGGGTGCCTGTCCCTGCCCTTGCGCCACCGCGAGCACGGGAACCGCGAGCCCCCAGATGACGAGCCAGCTCCTCAAGACACTGCCAAGACGTCTCATGGTCGAGCCTCCCGGACTCAGTGAATCGTGCGCGGAGGAGCCCCCCCGGACTCCCTCCATTCCTTGATGGCCAGCAGCACGACCTCCTTGAGGTCCTTTCCGATGCGCGGGTAGGCGTCATCGTCCAGGTTCGCCAGGGAGACGCGCGCCGACCACGGCGGGCCGTCAAAGCCGCTGCCATTGAGCAGCACCGTGCCATAGCGCCGCGCCAGGGTGAACACGATGTCCAGCGGGTCGTGGTGTGCTTCCACGAAGTCGACAAAGTCCTCCCCGATGTGCTCCCGGCACCACGCCTCCAGGTCGAGCGTCTGGTAGTAGGCCGTGCGCAGCGGGTCGTCGCGCAGGGGGATGCCCATGCCCTGGAAGAGGGCCTGCAAGCGGTCCTGGCAGATGCGCTGGCAGCGCTTCTTGTAGGCGTCCTCCTTGTCCAGCAGGGTGAAGAGGGAGAACAGCGCCATCTGGAGCTGCTGCGGCAGGGAGAGGCCCGCGGTGTGGTTGAGCGCCACGGCGCGGCTGTCCGCCACCATCCGGTCGATGAACTTGAGGTTCGCGGGCTCCAACGCGATGGAGCCATAGCGCGCGGTCAATCGCGCCCGCTCGGCCTGGGGCAGCCGCGCGATGGCGGCGTCGATGACGTTGTCCTCGTGGAGCGCGACCACGCCCAGCCGCCACCCCGTGCAGCCGAAGTGCTTGGAGTAGGAATAGACGAGGAGCGTGTTGTGCGGCAGGTCCGCCGCGAGCGAGCGGAAGCCTTTGACGAACGTGCCGTACACGTCATCCGTGAGGATGATGAGGTCGGGGCGCTTGGTGCGCACGAGCCGCACGAGTTGGTCGATGGACTTCTGCCGCATGGCCACCGCGCCGGGGTTGGACGGATTGACCACGAAGAAAGCCTTCACGCGCGGGTCCTCGAGCTTGCGCAGCTCCGAGTCCGGGTACTGCCAGGTGTGCTCGCCGTGAGAGGTGGTCTCGCTCTGGAAGACATCGACGGTGCGGAAGGCGAACTCGTCGAGGCGAGGAATCTCCAGGTAGGGCGTGAAGATGGGCGCGCCCAGCGCGATGGTGTCTCCCTTTCGGAGGACGCCGTTGGCCACGAGGGACGAGAAGATGTACGTCATCGCGGCGGTGCCGCCCTCGGTGGCGAAGAGGTCGAAGCGGCCCGGCGGTGGCGAGCCGTCGCACATCTCTTGAGCGAGGTATTGCTGCACGATGCGCTCGGTATGGACGAGCATCCGGTCCGGCACGGGGTAGTTGTCACCGATGGCCGCGTCGGTGAGTTCCCAGATGAACGCGTCGGGGTCGAACTTGAGGGTGGAGGTGGCGTAGTCGAGCGCGTCGCGCAGCAGGCGCACGGCCGCGTTGTCCTCGCGGCCGGCGAGGAACTGGCGAAAGCGTTGAGCAATCTGGGGAGACTTCGGCATGCCGCCGAGTCCGACGTCGGGCTCATTCCAGACGCGTCGGCTCTCGGTGAGGGCGAACTCGCCCAGCAGGAAGAACGCCTCGCGCGGCGTGAGGGCCACCCAGTTGGGATTGCCGCGCCCGGCGTTGAGCATCACGGCGGCGCGTGTGCGGACGGACTCGTCGGCCAGTTGGATGAGTTCGTCCTTCAGCTCGAAGGGGCTGAGCTTGTGATACTCGCTCTCGGGAATCGTCTCCTCGCTCACGGTGCCTTCCTCTCGTCGCTGGGGCCCACGGGTGGCCCGCTCACGGGCCAACGGTGGGCAGTGCCCCAGGGCGATGCCAGGACAGAAGCACCCAAGCCCAGCGAAGCGCCGGCCCCCTCGGTCCCCCCGAGTCACCGAGACTTCACGCGGGCCCGAACGACGGGCCGTTTCCTCGCCCACCCCACCCCGCGGGGCAGGTGGGCAAGCGCATCCAGCGCCATGGCCAACCCCTGGCTGGGAGTATCGCCATCTCAAGGGATGTCACTCGCCCTGAAACCCAGACAATCAATGCCTCATCGGTGGCTTGAAGTCACCGGCGACACCACCCCTGGGATGATCCGCTGCAGGGCGACTCACTGAGCCAAGGACAGGGCGCAGACCTCAGGAGTGGAACAAGGTCGGATTTGCCCCCTTCGAAGGCCAACGGCTACACTTGGTCTCATGGCGAACACGGTCGGTGTCAACAAAATGTCCGTGGTGACCAAGGACTCGAACGGGGTGACGGTCGCATTCCCAGATGTTTGCAAGACACCGACCCCCGGGGGCCCCGTGCCCATCCCTTATCCCAATGTCGCCAAGTCGTCCGACACCGACAAGGGCGCCAAGAACGTCAGCGTGGAGGGCAATCCCGTCTGCGTGAAGGACTCGAACTTCAGCACCAGCACCGGTGATGAGGCTGGCTCCGCTGGTGGCGTCGCCTCAGGAAAGACCAAAGGCAAGGCCGAGTTCGCGAACTTCTCGTTCGACGTCAAGTTCGAGGGCAAGAACGTCGCTCGCGCGATGGACCTCATGCTCCACAACGACAAGAACACGCCGCCCGCGCCCTTGATTCAACCGCCTGTCGTCGCGATCGGCAAGAGCGCGGGCAAGCCCAAGTGTGTGGCGTGCAGCAATGACTTTGATGACTGAGTGCGGCGCGCACCGCGGCAGCTGAATGCACCATGAGACCCGCATCCTCCAAAGCACAACAGGAGCTTCTGGAGGATCACCTCAACGAGGCCTCCTTCCTGTGGACCGTCTGGGAGCGTGGGCTGGACTCCCCGGACTACACCCTGACGGAGTTGGCCGAGGGTCCCGAGGCGCGCATGCTGGCGCACGTCGACGCGCTGGTGCTGGGTGGCCCCCGCGTCCACCAGAAGCTGCTGGTTCCAGGACTCGCGGCGGAGGACTCGGAGGTCGTCACCGCGGCAGCACTGGCCTTGCTCTCATCCGGAGACGAGAAGGCGGAGACCGCAGTCCTCGAAGCGCTCGCGCAAGCCGAGAGTGCAACACTCCCTTCGCTGCGACGCGCCCTGGAGCTGTGCGCCTCGCCGCGCGTCTTGAAATCCCTCTCACCCATGCTCGCCGCGCCGGAAGCCGGCGTGCAAGCCGCCGCATTGGAGGTCATGGCTGCCTGGGGCGAGGAGCCAGGACTCCCTCTTGAGCCACTGCTCTCGCACGCATCCCTCGAGGTGGTCGCGGCAGCATTGAAGGTCGCTCGCGTTACCCAGGCACGAGTCTCCGAGCGTTCGGTTTTCAAGGCGCTGGAGTCACCGAGCCCCACCGTCCGTGCCGAAGCACTCCAGACCGCACTGGCCATGGGCCTGAGCTCGGCCTGGCCCTTGTGCAGAAAACTGGCCGCGGGTCCCGCACCAGACGGGACAGCCTTGCTCCTGCTCGGACTCGGGGGCAGCGGCGCCGATATGGAGTGGCTGCTGGAAGCGGCGACATCGGCCAGCAACCGCGACGAGGTCGTCTGGGCCCTGGGATTCAGCGGGCGTGTCGAGGCGGCGGAGCACTGCTTGCAGTTGCTCGACGACGCAGCCCTTGGACGGCTCGCAGCGGAAGCGTTCTGTGCCATCACTGGCCTGCGACTCACGGGCCGCTACGCGCGCACACCGCCGGAGCCCTCCGCGCCCGAAGAGGAGGACGACTCTGGCGATGCGGTGGAACCCACTTCCGCAGACAAACTCCCTCTCGCCGCGTCTGACGCGGTCCGCACGTGGTGGCAGGAGCACCGAGGCCGCTTCGAGCGCGGGGTACGTTACCTGCTGGGCGCTCCCTTGAGTGGGAAGTGGCTGCTGGAATGTCTTGAGCAAGTGCCCATGCGGCGGCGCCACGTCTTGCTTCAGGAGTTGGAGCTGCGCAGCCGCGGCCAGCTCCTCCTCCCGTCACGAAGCTTCACTGCGAGACAGCGGACCCAGCTGCAGACAAGCCAGGACGTCCTGGGACGGGTGAGTCCCAATCAGCCCTTCCAGCAACTGGTCGCCACCGCTCGACCTCAGCGGGTGATCCCCCTGGCGCAACGAGGTTCGGACCGCCCACGACAGAGCACACGCCCACCCGCGGGGCGGCTGGCCATCACGGGGTTGGGCATGGTCTCCGCGCTTGGCGACGATGTCATCGCCAGCTGCGCTGCCAGCCGCGCGGGCCTGTCCCGCATCAGTGAGCTCAAGGATGTGCAGGTATGGGACCCAGAAAGCCGACACCTCGAACCCGCGCGAGGCATTGGCATCCCCTGGCTCACCGAGGGGTTCTCGGGTCATGCCCGCCTCGCGGTGCTGGCCACCGAGGCATTGTTGGACTTGCTTTCGCGGACCGACCGGGAGCTCCTCGGGCCACGATGCGCGTTCCATCTCTGCGCTCCGAACGGCTACTACCTTCAACAGCTGGCTGAGCGGGAAGCGGTCCCGCCCGCGAACCATGAGGAACGCCTCGCCGGCTACCACCAGCGACTGATCCCCGCCGTTCTCCGGAGCGCGAGGCTCCACACCACTCCGAAGGTGCAACCTCTCGCATTGGGCGAGACTGGCTTCATGCTCGCGCTGCAAGACGCGCATCGGCAACTCGAGGCAGGCACGATCGACTCCTGCATCATCGGCGGCGTTGACAGCCTCATGGAGCCCGGGCTCGTCGACGCGCTCGACCAACTGCGCCTGCTGAAATCACCTGGGAATCCCGTAGGACTCCTTCCAGGGGAAGCCTCAGCCTTCATTCTCGTGGAGCGCGGGGACACAGCAGTCAGGCGCGGAGCCCGGATTCTGGCGACGATGGACGCGCCCCACGTTGACGCGGAGCCATTCCATCGGCTGTCGCGCAAACCAGCACTGGGCGGAGCACTCGTGCGCTGCATCCGGCGGACCCTGGCCTCGCTCGGCGAGCCACGGGACCAGGCGCTCCGGGTCATCGCGGCCTTGAATGGGGACAGCTATCGCGCGACCGACTGGGGCCACGCGCTCGTCACGCTGCGCGGGCACGGATACCTCGGGGATTCACCCACGTGGTACCCCGCCTCCTCTTTCGGAGAAACAGGCGCGGCCTCTGGCCCACTCGGAATCTGCATGGCGGTGCGCGGATTCGAGCGAGGCTACCTCCCAGAATCAAGCGCCCTCCTCTGGGTCTGCGGCGATGAAGGTGGCCGCGGCTCACTGCTCATCCACTCTCCCGTCCCCGTAGCCTGAGGCACGACCATGACATCCAAACGGCACTGGACCGAGCTTCCCGACAAGGACAAACACCCCGAGAGCGACGCTTCCACGGGGTGTCTCTATAAACACGTGACGGGGCACGCGAAGAGCCCGACGTACCCGGCCTGCGCCTACAAATACAACAGCGTGGAAGAGTCCAAGAGCGTTCGCAGCAAGCGCTCCCTCTATGAACTGGACCCCACGGATGGCCTCAAGGGTTCCTGGCGCACCGGCGCCAAGGAGCGGCTGACCGCAGCGCAGCGATTGATGGGCAAGACCTTTGTCATGAAGACCGCCCGCGGCCCGACACCCGCGAGCGGGACGAAGGACTCCCACAAGCCCGTCAATCCCATGGACGACAAGGACGCCTGGAAGTTCGACAAAGGGCAGAACTACGAGAACGAACTTCGGCCCTTCAAACACGAACACCATCACATCCTGCCGGAAGAGACCGTCTTCGAGGTTCTTGAGAAACCCGAAGAGCGGGAGATTCTCCAGACGCAGGTCAAATACAACATCAACTCACGCCTCAACATGATCATTCTGCCTTGCACCTGGGACGTAGCTCACGTGCTAGGGCTCCCCAGACACGCGGGGCGTCATGGAAAGGAGACGGCCTACGCCGTCCGCTGCGTCACAGAACTCAACAAGTTCCGGGCAAAGTTCAATCAAATCAAGGATGAGGACTGCCCAGACACCAAAGGTAGAATCTCCGGCGACACCAAGCGGCAGCTTGAACGGATGCAACAGGAACTGTACTGGCTGCTGGTGAAGTGGGGGCGGGCTGAAGCTCAAGCGAGCCGGAAGGCCCACATCAACAAGCTGCCTGCGACCCTGACATTGTAAACCCTCACACTCGAACGACAGTGACCAGCTACTTCATACTCAGCGCCGACTCCGCGAAACCCGAGTACTGCCAGGTCTGGAAGTACCCGAGCGCCTTGTCCAACTTCTACAAGCCCACTGTGGGCAAGCCCTTGGGCACGGAGTACCCGCAAGGGCTCAGCCTCCAGATGGCTCCCGAGGTCCCGGGAAGCAAGATCCCGGACGCCATTCCCAACACCCTCGGCTATCTGTTGGTGTCCGCGCGAATGAAGGAACTGCTGGCCTCGCATGCAACCGAGCCCATCGAGTTCCTGCGCTTCTCGCTGCTCACCCACAAGGGACGTCCCGCCAGTGACGACTGCTACATCGCCAATGTCGTTGGCACGCGCCCCTGGGGGGACATGGAGCGGAGCATGGGCGCGAGAGTCACCAGTCCGAGCGGAGAACCCCAGTTCGACCGCCTGCGGCGCCTCTACTTGAAGGATGCGGAGCTGGACCCGAAGGTCAATCTCTTCCGGCTCTCCATGATGCCTCGAGTCATCCTGGTGCGAGAGGACCTCAAGGCCCTGATGGAAGCGCAAGGGATGCAGGGAACGGTCTTCTACCCCCTGGGCACGAAGGTCGATATCCAATGAGACATGATCCCCTGGAACTGGCGCAGGAGAACTACGGCTACCAGCTTCAGCGGGCCCTTCAGTCGGTGGAGGAAGGCGACGCCGTCGACCAAGACCTCGCCACCATCACCTTCTCCTATCGCATCCTGGGAATCTGTGCCCTGTTGCAGGACCTGAACGGGGAGCAGTTCGCCACACTCTTGTGCAAGTCAGGACTGGCCCGACTGAATCTCCTGAGGCGGGCCGCCGCGGAGGTCCCCACTCCAGGGCCCTTGCTGGCCATCAGCAAGGATACGGGCTTTGTCGCCGCGCTGGCTGCGGGAGACCTCGACACCGCGCGCCTCATCGCCTCGCATTCACCCAAGACGTTCGCGCAAGGCGTTGAGTACGAGGAAGACTTCCTCTTCTTCCACTTCCAGCAACGACTGCTGGGTACGCCCGGGGACACGACCGCACTCCAGGACATCCTCGACCGTTGGACCCGCTTGGTGAAGGGCGAGCCCACTGCCTATCTCACTGTCTGCGAAGCCCTGCTCGATATGAACGAAGATGCGTTCTGCGCGAGTCTCGACGCGGTGCTCGAAACAAGAAAGGCAAACATCCAGCACTATCGGAAGCAACTCGACTTCGACCATGAGATCGACGCGACAGAGGGGAAAGTCTATCTCAATGGACTCGCCCTCGTGCGGCTCGCGCAGTCCCGCAGGCTCGCCGCGCCCGAGCGGTTGGACTTGATTCCGAGGCTGGCCCGAGAGGCATCCTGCCGGCCGATGAAAGAGGATGCCTGGCTTCGCCCATAGACTCATCAAGAACGAAGTGGATACCGGACCGATATCCAGGACTCAGTTGATCTCCACGGAGCCGCCTTTGATGCGGTGGGTTCCTGTCGCCCGCGATTCCAGAGTCGTTCCCTTCACGATGACCTTGCCGTTGCGGCGCAACGTGATGCTCGCCTCGCCACATTTGAGGACGATTTCGTCCTGGCCCTCGATGACCACTCGCTTGCCGTCGACGTGGGCCTCCGTGGGAGGTCGAACCGGAGCCGGCGTGTTCAGCAGCGCGTCCACCAGGGGCGTCGCACTGGGCTCCTGGATGAGGCCCATGACGAACGGCAGCCGAGGGTCTCCGTTCTCGAAGAGGAGCACCACCTTCTGGTGACGGGCGACCGCCTCATGCAAGCCCTTCGCATCCAACACCACGGCCAACCTCGCCACCATCGGGCCCGAGGCGTTGCCGGGATAGTCGACCAGCGGTGCGCCCGTGGCATCCAGCCCCGTGAGTTGCCCCGCGCGACTGCCCAGGATGGGCTCGTGCAGCGAACTCTCCGGGAGCGGCTTCGCGCTGTCGGAAGGTGTGCTCATGACAACCCTCTCGCGGCCTGCGGTGACGGAATGCGCATGCGTTCCCCCAAGCTCCCCGACACTAGCGCGTCCAAGGTTCTCGATGCGAACCGCCCGCCTCCGCGAGCCCCTGGCCCGACCTGGGGCGTTTCCTCGTGAGAAGGGGGCCCGGCACCAACCCTCATGAAGCCCTTCGGGCCCGGAGTCCGGACAGAAGAAAGGCCACGGCATTGTGCATGCCGTGGCCTTGAGCTTCCGCTGCACGGAACTTAACGACGCCGACTCGCGCCAGTCTTCTTCGCAGGCGACTTCGTGCTCGCGGGCTTCTTCGCGGCGGTCTTGCCCGTGGACTTCTTCGCCACGACCTTGCTCGCGGGCTTCTTCGCGAGGGGCTTGCCTGTGGGCTTCTTCGCCGTGGCCTTACCCGTGGACTGCTTCGCCACGACCTTGCTCGCGGGCTTCTTCGCGAGGGGCTTGCCTGTGGGCTTCTTCGCCGTGGCAGTACCCGTGGACTTCTTCGCCACGACCTTGCTCGCGGGCTTCTTCGCGACGGGCTTGCCTGTGGGCTTCTTCGCCGTGGCATTACCCGTGGACTTCTTCGCCACGACCTTGCTCGCGGGCTTCTTCGTGACGGGCTTGCCTGTGGGCTTCTTCGCCGTGGCCTTACCTGTGGACTGCTTCGCCACGACCTTGCTCGCGGGCTTCTTCGCCGCTGTCTTGCTCGCGGACTTCTTCGTCACGGGCGCATTCACCCCAGGCGCCTTCGTCGCGGCCTTGCCACCAGCCTTCTTCGCGGCGGCATTGACCGATGCCCCAGCCTTCGCCGTGGCAGCCTTGGTCGCACCTCGCTTCGCTGGCGCGGCGGGCGTTACCGACGACGTGCTTCCCACTGACTTCGTAGACACGACCGACGGCTTCGCTGGCGCAGCGACGGACTTCTTGGCGGCATTGCCTCCCACCACCACAGCGGGCGCAACGACCGGCTTCGTCGACACCTTGCTTCCTGCCGCCTTGGCGGGCACGGCCGATGGCTTCTCAGACACCGTGCGTCCTGCCGCCTTGGCGGGCGCAGCCGACGGCTTCCCAGACACCGTGGCCTTGCTTCCTGCCGCCTTGGCGGGCGCGGCCGACGGCTTCTCAAACACCGTGGTCATCACCGCCTGCGTGGACGTAGTGGCCTTGGCCTTGTCACCCGCTGGCTTCGCGGTCGCCTTGGCGCCCTCGGCCTTCGCGGAGACCGTGCTCTTCTCAAACACGGACGTCTCGAACGCGTCGACCTGGACCGGGGCCTCCTTCGGCTCCGGGGCCTTCTTGGCGGCCGTCTTCGCCGCGGGGGCCTTCTTCTCGGGCACGGCCTCCGTCGCGGCGACGGGTGCCGGTGCCTCGGTGTCCTGGGGCTTCTTGGGCTCCGAGGCGCTGACTGGCTCAGGAGCAGGGGTGGGCTCGGGCTTGCGGGCCTTGGGCACTCGGGGCTTGGACGGGGGCGGCAGGGGTCGCTTGGGCTCCGCGACTCGCTTCACCCGCATCCCTTCGGCCGCCATGTCTCCGGCCTCTACCGCCTCTCGCGACGCCTGCTCGTCCTCGTCGTAGACGACGCGCGGCTCCTCGCGAAGGCTCGACTCCTCCTCCGCGGCCTCTAGCCCCGACAACGCGCCCTGCAACACCGCGTTCATCGCTCGCGCGAAGGTGCGCTCACCGAAGCTCTCCACCTCGGCGGGAGGGATGAGCACCTCCAACATGCCCTTCAACGAGCGGTACAGCCGCATCTCCTTCTTCTCGGTGTCCCACGTGCCGTAGACCCAGTCGTCTGCCTCCAGCGCGTCCATCCAGCCCGGCAGCGGGCCGCCTCCGTCCCCCTGCTCCACCATCGCCGACTTGCGCGCGCCGAACAGATGCCGGTGCTGCCCCTTCACGCCGATACGCCACACGCCCGCCGCCGGCAGCCCCACGAGCTTGAGGCGCGTCTTCTCCAGCACGCTCGGCGCACCCTCGTCGCCGTGCAGCACGTAGAGGTTCACCTCGCCCAGGAACTCACCGCCGTTGATGGACAGGTACAGGTCCGCCAGCTCCTCGGGGAACGGGACACCACACTCTGTCTCGGCGCGGCGGATCTCCTCCGCGAGGACGCCCGATGACGCTGTCTTCGCCGACTTCCGAAGTGCCTCCAACCACTCGTGCATGACCCCTCCACGACATCAGCCCCTGCGCGATACACCTTATGGCGCCCGCGCCCTTTCGCGCAGCGCGTCTCGCGGCCCCCAGGTTGCGATTTCTCCCGCCCCCACCCAGACATACCTGGTCAACCTGACTCGGCGGGCCCCTCCATCCCGGCTCCCTTGGCCCCGGCTCGGCGCACCTCCCAGCGCCCGGCCGCCCGCCCCAGCCCCGGCCGGCGCCCCAAGCCCGAGGGTTGAAGCGCGCCCGCCCTCCCGTTAGGCACCCGCCATGGCACCTCCCGCGCGCTACGACGCCACCACCGAGACCTTCGACCGACTGGTCCTGGAACCCCGCGACGAGCTGGTCGTGGTGGACTTCTGGGGCGACGGCTGCCCCAATTGCGACATCTACGCCGAGGCCGAGCCCGAATTGCTGTCCGAGCTGGACGGCGCCCGGATGCGCGTCGTCAAGGTCAACGCCTACCAGGAAGAGGAGCTGGCCCGCCGCTTCGGCCTCTTCGGCATCCCCACGTTCCTCTTGTTCAAGAACGGCACCCTCCTGGGCAAGATGAGCCAGTACTACGGCAAGGCCTACTGGCTGGGCGTCATCCGCGACCACCTGCCCAAGCCCGAGGACTCCGCCCCTCAGTCCCGGTAGCCCCGCGCCTGGAGGTGGAACAGGTGCGCGTAGCGCCCGTTGCGCGCCATCAGCTCATCGTGGCTGCCCAGCTCGTCCACCCGGCCGTTGTGCAGCACGGCGATCTGATCCGCCATCCGCACCGTGGAGAAGCGGTGTGAAATCACGATGGCGATTCGGTCCGCCGCCAGCGCCTGGAACCGCTCGAAGAGCGCGTGCTCGGCCTCCGCGTCGATGCTCGCGGTGGGCTCGTCCAGGATGAGCACCTCGGCGTCCTCGCGCATGAAGGCCCGCGCCACCGCCAGCTTCTGCCATTGCCCCGCGGACAGCTCCTGTCCCTTCTCGAACCAGCCGCCCAACATGGTGTCGTACTGGCCGGGCAGCCCGGCGATGACCGTGTTCGCCCCGCCCTGCTCCGCCGCTCGCACGATGCGGTTGCGGTCCTCCAGCGCCGGCACGTGCCCCAGCCCGATGTTCTCCGCCACGTTGAACTGGTAGCGCACGAAGTCCTGGAACACGGCCCCGAAGCGCGTGCGCAGGTCCTCCACGTCCATGTCCTTCAGGTTCACCCCGCCATAGACGATGTCGCCCTGCGTGGGCTCGTACAGGCGCAACAGCAGCTTCACCAGCGTGCTCTTGCCCGCGCCGTTCTCGCCCACCAGCGCCAGCTTCTGCCCGGGCTCCAGCTTCAGTGACACATCGCGCAGCGCCCACGCGTCCTTCCCCGGATAGCGGAACGACACGTCCTTCAGCTCGATGGCATTGCGCCGCGCTCGCGGAGGAGACACCGCCGGCAACACCCGAGGCGACTCGCCGCCCGTAGGGATGTCCAGGAACGCGAACAGGTTGGTCATGAAGAGCGCGTCCTCATACATGGACCCCACGCTGGTCAGGATGCCCTGGAACGACGCCTGTCCCTGTCTGAAGACAGACAAGTACAGCACCATGTCTCCCACGGTGATGCCGCCCGACGCCGCCCGCCCCGCCACGAAGAGATAGCAACCGTAGAAGGCCCCCAGGGACAAGAGGCCCAATCCCAGACCCCAGGCCATGCGCTTCACCGACAGCGCCCGGTCCTCATCGAAGAACTTCTGGAACAGCGTCCGGTAGCGCCCCAGCACCAGCGGCCCCAGGCCAAACAGCTTCACTTCCTTCACGTGGCTGTCGCGCGTGAGGATCCACTCCAGATAGTTGAGCTTGCGGCCCTCGGGCGCGCGCCACGAGTAGAGCCGGAAGCCCTCGGCCGCCAGACGCGCCTCGGCGATGAAGGCGGGGATGGACGCGGCCACCAGGACACCCACGCTCCACGGCGACAGCGAGACGAGCAACACCGCATACGTGGACAGGGTGATGAGGTTGCGGACGATGGCGAACGCCTGCATCACGAGCGACAGCGGCCGGCTGTTCGCCTCGCGCCGCGCGTTCTGCATCTTGTCGTAGGTGTCCGAGTCCTCGAAGTGCCGCAGCTCCAACTCCAGCGCCTTCTGGAGGATCCGCTCGCTCAGCAGGTTGCCCAGGTTGGCTCGCAGCAGCTCGCGCGTGAGGTTCAGCGCCCGGTCCATGATGGCCGAGCCCACCATCAGCCCGAACTCCAGCGCCACCAGCCCCCACACCCGCTCGTGCGCCGCGACATCTCCGCGCGAGGCCGCCACCACCGTGTCCACGATGAGCTTGCCCACCCACGCGATGCTCGCGGGCAAGAGCGCCGCCACCAGCGTCAGCGCGCCCAGCCCCACCGCCAGACGCGGACTCGCCTGCCAGAAGAGGTGGAACGTCCCGGGGAGCTGTTTGAAGAGGCTGCCCGCGTTCTTCATGCGGGCCCAGATGGGTGTCGGCGGGCGGGGTGCGGATGGAGGAGACAAGGTCCCCTCTCATAACGCGCCCCTCTGTCCCGCGCCGCGTGCTGGCGTCACGCGTGCGGCGTTCCGGTGAGGTCCTCCAGGCCCCCCTCTCCCGGACGCGCCAAGGAGCGCAGGTGCCGCGAGACCAGGACATCGCAGGGCGCGCGCGCCAGCACCCGCTCCGTCATCGGCGTGCGCGCCTCGGCCGAGGACATGCCCAGGGCCAGCAGATCCGAGCCTTGGTCCAGGGACTCGGCCAGGATGCCTTCGGAGGGCTCGCCCCAGCGCACGCGAAGCTGGAGCGTGCGGCCAATCTCGCGATACGGGGCCAGGAAGCGCACGAGCGCCGCGCGCGCCGCGGACTCGCGCTCCTGACGCAATAGCAGGCGCCGCTCGGCCCGCGAGCCGCTCTCATCCAGGGCCGACTCCTCCTCGCGCGCATCCACCACGTGCAACACATCCACCACCGCCGAGGAGGGACACAGGCGCAGCGTCAGCTCCAGCGCCCGGCGGGACTCGCGCGAGAAGTTCACCGCCACCAACGGCCGCTGATACGCGCGCGCGGGATGCGGCACCACCACCAGCACCGACGTGCCCACCCGCCGCACGAGCCGGCGCACCAACGCGTCCATCGCCAGCTCGCGCACCGGGTACGTCACGTGCGGCCGGCCCACCACCACCAGCTCCGCGCCCAGCTCGTCCGCCAGCGCCGCCACCACTTCGGCGGGCTCGCCCTGACGCGCCGCCTCGCACACCTCCACGTCCAACCGACCGCGCAGCCGCCGGCACGCCGACGCCACGGCGCGGCGCAGGCAGCGGTCCGAGGGCAGCGTGCCATCCGGCCCGTTCCGCCCATCCAGCGGCGGACTGGCGTGCAGCACGCTGAAGGTGGCGCCGTGTCCGAGCGGCAGCCGCAACGCCCTCGCCAGCGCGAACTCGGAGCCCAGCGAGAAGTCCATCCCCACCACCACGCGGGACAGGCCCCGCTGGCCACGCGTGGGACCCGCCAACAGCAGTGGCTTGCTTCCCCTGAGTGTCTCGTGTGGCCGCATGTGGAAACCCCCTCTCCCTCAAGTAGTAGTGCCCGCGAGCGCCCTGGGTCGCACATCGAACGCCCCGAGCAAGGAGCCCAGGGCTCGCGCGGGCCCTCTGCTTCCGAGCGGACAAGCCTCCATGCGCAGCGAGCCCCTGCCCCGTGCGTCACCGGATGGACGGGACGCCTGTAAGAATTCCCGCCTTCCGCGCGCCCCCACGCACCTGCGCCCAGACCCTCGCGCACGAGATGACGGCGGATGGCGGTGTTGGGCTGTCACGCGGAGGACACCGAGCGCCCGCCGAGCCGCCAAGGCCCGGCCAGCTGCTTGCAAAGGGGGCGGCGCGACACACGACGGTTCGGCGGGTGTCCGGTTGGCTGCAGGGACGCAAGGGGGCGGTGCGATGCGCGGTGTCATCACCGGACGAGAGGTGGTCACCCACCTGGGGCTCATCTACCGGGAGTTCGGCGTCGCGTGTGTGCTGCGCTGCCTGTGGGTGATGGTCAGCGGCAAGTCCACCACGTTCCTCGAGGTGGCATGCCCCCCGGGGACACCGAAGCGATGAGGCCCCAGCGCGAGCCCAGGACGCCCTGACTGGGCGCGGGCTCGCGCGGGACTCGGGGACGCTACGGTTCACCTCTGCGTGGCGCGTTCGAGTCCACCGCGTCCTTCACGGCGCTCTTGGCATCCTCGAACTTGCCCTTGATGTCGCCCTTGGCCTTGTCGGCCTTGCCCTCGGCCTCCAGCTTGCGATCGCCGGTGAGGGCACCAGCGGCCTCCTTCAACTTCCCCTTCGCCTTGTCGAACAGCTCGCCCATGGCGGGCCTCCTTTTGGGGATGGGTTCCCCTCGTCACCCTGGGCACCCTCACTGCTCGTGACAGACCCCCGTCTCCTGGCTGGCCGTCCTCCTCCCAGATAGCCCCGGAGAGTAGGGACTTCCCGCACCTCGATCCGACCTGGCTCGTTGACGGACTCTCGCTTCCCGCTCAGGCTTGGGAGCGTTCCGCTCGACCTACAAGATGACGACCTCCTCGAACGACTCTTCCGGCGCGCTGCTCCTCCGGCTGCTGCTCTTGCGCACCCTCGTCGTCACGGTGGCGGTCGCTCCCGCCATCTACGTTGATACCCAGCTCCTGGACATCGACAGCAGCATGCTGGGCTTCGTGCTGGGCGTCGTCACGCCCATCGTGATTGGCGGCCTGGCGTTGGTGGTGCCCATTGGCGCGGTGGGCGTGCTCTTGCGGCGCGCGCTGCGTGAGGAGCCGGGGCAGGAAGGCGCGCGGCTGGGTCGGCTGATGCGCCTGCCCGCGGTGCTCGCCTTCGGGGAAGCGCAGGTCGGTTGGTTCGTGGGCGGCATCTTCTTCAACGGTGCCATTGGCGTGGCGTTGGACCGGCAGCCCATGGTGGTGCTGGTGGGCGTGGCGGTGGCGATGAGCGCGGGCCTCTTCAGCGCGCCCATCCTGTACATGCTCTACGAGCGCACGCTGGCGCCGGTGACGTTGGAGGCGTTCCGCCGCGCGCCGCACGAGCGCCCCGCGAGCCAGGGCCTGCTCCTGCCTCGGCAAAGCTGGTTCCTGCCGGCGCTGGTCGTCTCCGCGCTGCTCGTCACGTGCATCACCAGCATCGTGACCATGGAGCTGCGCCTGGAGCGCAGCCTGGATTCGCTGGCGCGGGACCTGGAGCTGTCTCGGGATGGGCAGGGCGCGGCGCGCGTGCGCGCGAGCATCCAGCCGCTCCAGGCGGACCTCGCGACGCCCGTGGCGATGCTGGGCGGCTTCGCGGCGCTGGGCTCCATCTTCACCGCCGCGTGGGCGGCGCGACGGCTGGCCACGGGCGCGCGAGCGGTGGGCGCATCGCTGGAGGCGCTGGTGGAGGGCCGCGCCACGCCGCCGCAGTGGGTGTCCACGGATGAGCTGGGCGACCTGTCCGCTCGCACGTGGATGCTCTATGAGCGGCTCCAGGAGCTGCCCCGGTCGCTGAGCTCCTCGGCGGGGCACCTGGCTCGGGCCGGCTCGCGGCTGACCGAGGCGAGCGACCAGCAGAACCGCACGCTGTCGCGACAGGCCGCGGCGCTGCATCAGGCGCGCGCCACCGCGCAGGAGATTCAGCAGATGTCGAACGTGGCCTCGGCGCGAGCGCGCAACACGCTCCAGGTGGCCGAGCGCGCGGCGTCGCTGGGGAAGATGGGCGAGGAGGCGCTGGCGGGCACCGAGAAGGGCCTGGCCGACATCCGAGACATCACCGCGGGGCTGCACCAGCAGGTGAGCGACCTGGGGAACCGGGCGCGCGAGGTGGGCCGCGTGTCGGAGCTGGTGAAGTCGCTGGCGGACCAGTCGCACATGCTGGCCATCAACGCGGCCATCGAGGCGAGCCGCGCGGGCGAGCAGGGCCGAGGCTTCGGCGTGGTGGCGCGACAGATGCGCGAGCTGGCGGACCAGTCCATCCGCGCGACAGGGCAGGTGCGCGGGTTGCTGGAGGGCATGGTGGACGCCACGGGCGCGGCGGTCAGTCAGGCGGACCGGAGCGCGCAGGGAGTCGAGGCCGCGCTCGGGCCCTTGCGTCTCAGCGGCGAGCGCTTGCGTGAACTCATCGCGTTGGCGTTGGACGCGGCGAGCGCGGTGCGGCAGATCGCCGAGGCCGTGGGACAGCAGCACGCGGGCGTGGATCAGCTCTTCATCGCCGTGCGCGAGCTGGATGACCTGATGGCGGAGACACTGCGGCAGCTCGGCACCACGCAGGAGGCCGCCACCGCCGTGTCCCAGGCCACCGGGCAAGTCTCCCGACTGGCCGAGCGGTACGTCTAAGCGCGGCACGGGATGACAACCTCCCGGAGACCTCCCACCGCTCAGCGGTAGTAGCCCTCGACGGGGACGCGCGCGGCCTCGAACAGCGCCGGCCCCTCCTGCGGGACCTTGGGGAAGTCACCCGAGGGCTTCAGTCGAATCAACTGCTCCGAGGAGAGGGCATACACGACCCGGCCAATGCCCGAGCGGTCGATGGCTCCGGTGCACATGCCACAGGGCTGACAGCTCGTGTACAGCGTGCACCCCGCCGCCACGTCCTTGGGCAGCTCGTGCGCGGCCCACTTCGCGAGCTTCAGCTCCGGGTGCGCCGTGATGTCTCGGTCGCGGAGCACCGTGTTGTGCGCCTCCCTGAGCACACGCCCGTCCCGGTCCACGAGCAGGGAGCCGAAGGGTGCGTCTCCTCCCGCGCGCGCCTTCGCGGCAATCTCTATCGCCCGGCCCAGGTACCGTTCGTCGTCGTGATTCATTGCGTCCTCCTCCATTCCATCCAGGGGCTCAGCCCACGGTGAGCCATCCGCGCATCACCACGACACCGAAGCCGGAGATTTCAGGCTCCGGCGTCAGGCGCACGTGCAGCAAGCTGCGCCGCCCCAGGTGCACGCCCTGCTCGACGACCAGGGTCGAGTCCGCCGCCAGCAGCCCCTCCGCGCCCAGCGAGGCACACAGCGGCCCCGCGGCCGTGCCCGTCGCCGCGTCCTCCCACAGCCCCACCGTGGGATTGAAGAAGCGCGCATAGGCCGTCCCGGGCGCGGCCGGGTCGAATGCATAGACATAGCAACCCTCGGCTCCCGCTGACGCCAGCACCGCGAGCAGCTTGTCGCTCGCGGGCCGAGCACGGTCGACCGTCCCAGCATCCCGCACGCGCACCAGGAGGTGGCCCGCCCCCGTGTTCGCGACCCGGGGCGCGGGATGCGTCAGCACGTCCGCGACGGACAGGGCGAGCGCCTCGGCCAACGGCCCCACGTTCCCGAGCGGCGGTGACTGCCGCAGCGGGGATTGCTTCATCCGTCCGTGAATGCGACCCGCGCGCGCTTCGAGTGTGATGGGCAGCACCTCCGCGCCGAGCTCCTGCTGGAAGGTCTTGGGAGCTTCCAGCGGCCCGAGCGCGCCGCGCTCCGCGAGCCACAGCCACGCTCCGAGCGCGTTGTGTCCCGCCCCGAAAATCTCCACGCCGCTCGCCGTGAACGAGCGCAGCTTCGCATCCGCTCGCGTGCTCCTCAGGAGGAAGGTCGTCTCCGCTTGATTGAACTCACGCGCGATGCTCCGAAGCGTGTCATCAGGCAGGGCATCCGCGCCCTCGACCACCGCCAGGGGATTGCCACTCAACGGCGTATCCGCGAACACATCAATCAACCCTGCGGTCAGCGATGGCATGCGTCGTTCCTTGATGGGGAGATGAGCTAGGCTCACCTTGCTCGGGCCCGGGTAAAGGTAATGAGGGCCCTGTGACACGGCAAAAGCGAAGTTCTCACCTTGAAGATGAGCTGGATTCAGCATGCCTCCGTACGAGCTTCCTCCCTTGAACGCGTTGCGTGCCTTCGACGCGGCGGCTCGCCACGCCAGCTTCAAGGCCGCCGCCGCGGAGCTGTTCGTGACGCCCACGGCCATCAGCCACCAGATTCGGCAGCTCGAGGACTACCTGGGTGTGCGCGTGCTCGACCGGACACCTCGCGCGGTGTCCCTGACGCCCGCGGGCGCGGAGCTGCACGAGGCGACCACCACGGGCTTCTCGGACATCAGCCGAGTCGTGTCCCGCCTGCGACGGGGACCGACGCCGGCCACGCTGACGCTCTCCTCCACTCCGGGCTTCTTGAGCCAGTGGTTGGTTCCGCGTCTCGATGCGGTCCGCCGCCTCCTGCCCGAGGTCGAGCTCCGACTCCATGCCGGTGACGCACCCGTCTCATTGAGGGCGGGCGAGGTCGACGTGGCCATCCGCTACGGCAAGGGGCCCTTCCCTGGAACCGAGGCCGTGGCGCTGAAGCGCGACACCTTCGCCCCCGTGTGCAGCCCTCGGCTGAAGCTCACGCGCGCCAGCGACCTGCGCCGCGCCAGACTCCTCCACATCGATGGGCAGCGCGTCCCCAAGCCCCCGCCCACCTGGGCACGCTGGTGCGCCGAGGCCGGCGTCACGGGAGTGAACACCGAGGCGGGTCTGCGCTTCACGGACAGCCTGCACGCGGTCCAGGCCGCGCTCGCGGGACAGGGCGTCGTCATCGTCAGCCTGCTCCTGGTCGCGGACGCCTTGGCCACGGGCCTCCTGTGCCAGCCATTCGCCGAGACCCTTCGCGGCGAGACCTATCACTTCGTCTGCGCGCCGAGCCTGAGCACCCGCGCCGACGTCGCCACGCTCCGCGACTGGTTTCAGCGCACGCTGCTTCCCCCGCCCTGACTCCGAACCCCCACGCTAACGGACACCCGCGAGCTGTTCCGGCGCACCCGAGGCGGACGCATCCTCCAGCGGCGGGACATAGGGCCAGCCCGGCAAGGAGCCCTGTCCCGCCGCGCGCGTGAGGTAGTCCGCGGCGATGTTCGCGCTCTCCATGATGGTGAGCAGTCCGCTGCCCGGGTGCGTGCCTCCGCCCACCCAATACAGCGCCTCCACGCTCGCGTCCTTCACGCGCGGACGCAGCGGCCCGAGCTGCCCCCACGTATGGGACAGGTTGAACACCGCGCCTCGGAAGACATGGAAGTCGTCACGCCACGTCTCGGCGGTGAAGTAGCGCTCCGCGCGCACGTGCCGACGCACGTCCTTCAGCCCCACCTTGGCGAGCATGTCTGGAATGCGCTCGCGCAGCGTGGCCTCCGTCTGCTTCCAGTCCACCGGACGCGACGTGTTGGGCGTGGGCACCAGCACGTACAGCGTGGAGTGGCCCGCGGGCGCGCCCGACGCGTCCGTCACTCCCGGGTTGCACACGTAGAAGGACGGGTCCTCCACGTCCACGTGCCTGTCCTCCAGCGCGTCCCGGTCCGTGCGGCGCGCGCTCTCCGACAGGTAGATGAGGTGGTGCGGCAGGTCCGCATAGGCGCGGTCGAGCCCGTAGTACGCCATGAAGGTGCTGCACGAGTACTTCGCCTTCTCCAGCGTGGCGTCGGACAAGCGACCGCCCTCGCGCGCCTCGGCGGGGACGAGTGACTTCGCCGCGTAGGCCAGGTCCGCGTTCATCACCACCGCATCCGCATCCAGCCTCGTGCCGTCCGCCAGCGTCACGCCCACCGCGCGCCCCGCCTCCACGCGCACGCGCTCCACCGCCGTGCCCAATCGGAACGTGGCGCCCAGGTCTTGCGCACAGCGCATCATCCCTCGCGCCAGCTCGCGGAAGCCTCCCTCCACGTGCCACACGCCGAAGGCCAGCTCGATGAAAGGAATCACGCTGAACACCGACGAGCACGTGGTGGGGTGCAGCCCCAGGTACTTCGACGGATACGACAGCGCATACGTCAGCCGGTCATCGTGGAAGAAACCATCCAGGTGCCGGTACAGCGTCTGCCAGGGTTTGAAGCGCAGCGTGGGCGCCAGCCGCCAGGGCGCGTAGTAGCCCAGGTCCTCCGCGTGCGTGCAGATGAACTTCTCGTAGGCCACGGCGTACTTCTCGCGGCCCTCCGCCATCCATCTCCGCAACGCCTGGGGCTGCTGGGCACCGAAGCGCGCCAGCTCCGCCTCCATGCGCGACAGGTCTCGGGAGGTGTCCAGGTGGGTCCCATCCCAGAAGTGCACCCGCGTGTTGGGGTCCACCGGCACCAGCCGCGCGTAGTCCTCCAGTCGCTTGCCCGCGCGCCGGAACATCTGCTCCAGCACGCCGGGGAGCTGGAGGATGGACGGACCCGTGTCGAGCGCGTACTCGCCTTGCGCGCCCAATCTCAGTCCCTGCATGCGCCCGCCTGGGACCGCGTCCTTCTCCACCACGGTGACGCGCAGCCCCTGACCCGCCAGGTTGAGGGCGGCCGACAGCCCGCCCGGCCCTGCTCCGACGACGATGACGTGCCGAACCATGGGCCGCATCGATGCTCGGATGGCCCCCTCGATGCAACCCGTCCCCGTCCTTTCCAGTGGCGGACAGGCCGGGCGGGAAATGCCGCACCGGGACTCGGCGGACCCGGGCTGGCTGTTCATGCTGGAGAGGCCCTCCTGTGTCCTCCCGGCTGCCCATGCCCCTGCGCCACAACGCGGCCACCCTCTGCGCCCTGCTGGTGGGGCTGCTGGTCACCACCGTGGCCACGACCTACGTGCACCGCGCCATCACGGAGCGCCGTCAGCGCCGCTTCGAGGACGCGGTCACCGAGGGCACCTCGCGCATCCAGCAGCGCATGGACACCCATCAGGCCGCACTGCTCGGCGTGCGCTCCCTGTTCGCCAGCAGCCACCAGGTAGACCCCGGCGAGTTCCACCAGTACGTCCACAGCCTGGAGCTGGGAGAGCGCAACCCCGGCCTCCAGGGCATCGGCTACGCGCCGTGGACCGAGGGCCACGCCCCATTGCTGTACATGGAGCCGCTCGGAGCTGCGGCCCCCCTTCCGCTCGGCACGGACCTGATGGCCGAGCCCACTCGGCGAGAGGCCCTGGCGCGCGCGAGAGACACGGGCGAGCCCGCCGCCAGCGGCCCGCTGCCTCCCTTCCTCAGCGATGACGACTCCGAAGCGCGCTTCGACCTCGTCGTCCCCTTCTACGTGCCGCCCTCGCCCACCACCGTCGAGGCGCGACGGCGCACCCTGCGCGGCTTCATCTACGCGCCCTTCCACGCGCGCGAACTCATCCAGGCCTTGCGCTTCCCGGTGCCCACCGCGGGCACGCTCGCGCTGGACATCCATGACGGCACCGTCGCGAACACAGGGCCCCTCCTCTTCCAGTCCACGCCCCGTCCGCCGCCGCCCCATGCCTCGCGCATGGAACGCGTGGTGACGGTGGACATCGCCGGGCGCTCTTGGACGCTGCGCTTCACCGCGCCGTCCGGCTACGCGGGACTGGGCGCGCGCTCTCAGCAGTGGGTGGTGCTGGGCAGCGGGCTGCTGCTGACCTTGCTGCTGTGCCTGGTCACCCGCGCGCAAGCCCGGGCTCAAACACGCGCGGAGGCGGCCACCGCCGAGCAGCGTCGCCTCGCGCAGGCCGCGGAGAGCGCGGTCCACCTGCGCGACGATTTCCTCGGCATCGCGGCGCACGAGCTGCGCACGCCGCTCACGTCCCTCCAGCTCCAGCTCCAGCTCCTCCAGCGACAGCTCGGCCCGGGCGCGCCCCTGGACACCGAGCGCGTGGCACGCGGCGTGGCCACGTGCGCGCGACAAACCGCGCGCCTGTCCCAGCTCATGGACAGCCTCCTGGACTTGTCTCGCATCACCCGCGGGCGCATGGAGCTGCAGCTCGAATCGCTGGACCTGGGTGAGGTCGTGCGCGAGCTGGCCCGGCGCTTCGAGGCCGAGGCCCAGGGCACCGACGTGCGCCTCACCGTGCGCGCGAGCCCGGGCGTGCGCGGACACTGGGACCGGCTTCGGCTGGAGCAGGTGGTGACGAACCTGCTGTCCAACGCGCTGAAGTACGGCCACGGCGCGCCCGTGGACGTGCGCGTGGATGGCGACGGCGCTCACGCGTGGCTGGAAGTGGAGGACCGCGGCATCGGCATCGCGCCCGAGGACGCGCCGCGCATCTTCGAGCGCTTCGAGCGCGCCGTCTCCAGCCGCCACTACGGCGGCCTGGGGCTAGGATTGTTCATCACCCGCCAGCTCGTGGAGGCGTTGGGCGGACACATCTCCGTGGCGAGCACGCCGGGCCGAGGCTCCACCTTCACCGTCACGCTGCCCCTGGCGGGACCGCCGCGCGGTCCGGACGTCCACGTTCCACCGGACGCGCCCCCGCCATGACCCGGGCCTTCGCTCACTGGATGACACCCCGCGCGTCACGAGCGGCACTTCCCCCACCCGCTTGCGATACCCACCCATGAATCCCTTTCCGGAGGCGGGTCCGCGCGAGGTGCTGGTGTTCATCCTGGATGGCCAGCGCTGCGGAGTGCCCACCGAGGACGTGCGCGAAATCGTCCGCGCCGCGAGCCTCACGGCCCTGCCTCGCGCGCCGGATGTGGTGGAGGGCCTGCTCGACTTGCGCGGCGAGGTGCTGCCCGTGCTCGACCTGCGTCGCCGCTTCCGCCGCCCCGCGCGTGCGCTGTCGCCCCAGGACCACTTCATCGTCGTGCGCGCCGGTCCTCGCCGCTTCGTGATGCGCGTGGATCGCGCCGAGGGCTTCCATGCCCTCGCGCCCGGTGAGTGGGACGGCTCGCCGCACGCGCTCCCGGGCGTGGGCTACGTGGCGGGCGTCGCGAAGCTGCCGGATGGGATGGTGCTGGTGCACGACCCGCGTGCGTTCCTCACCGAGGCCGAGTCGCTCCAGCTCGACGCGGCGCTCGCGGCCCCGCCGGAGTCCGCATGAGCGTGGGCCCACCGCTCCATCCGGACTACGCCGCCGTGCTCGACCTGGTGGAGGAGCGCGCGGGGCTCGCGCCGCCGAGCTGTCCCGCCGCCGCCGAGGAGGGCATCCAGCGCGCGCTGGCACGCACGGGGCTGACGGACCTGGTGGTGTATCGACAACGCTTGGAGGAGGACCCCGCCGCGCTGGATGACCTCCTCGGCGAGCTGACCGTCGGCGAGACGTACTTCTTCCGCACGCCCGAGCACTACGAGTACCTGCGCCGGGTGGTGCTGCCCGACCTGCGCGAGCGCCTGGGCCCGGAGCACACCGCGCGCTTCTGGAGCGCCGCCTGCGCCTCGGGCGAGGAGGCGTACTCGATGGCCGTCCTCCTCATGACCGAGGGCTGGGCCGAGCACATGTCTGTCTATGCCACGGACATCTCGCGGGTCGCGCTGGCCCGCGCGCGGCTGGCTCGCTACGGCGAGTGGTCCTTGCGAGGCCCCGCCGCGGAGCGCATGCGGCCCTATCTCAGCCACGAGGCACGCGCCTTCACGCTGTCCGCCGACGTGCGCCGACACGTGCGCTTCGCCTATCTCAACCTCGCGGTGGACACGTGGCCCTCGCCCGGCAGCGACGTCTGGCGACTGGACGTCATCTTCTGCCGCAACGTCTTCATCTACTTCAACCGGCCCACCGTCGAGGCGGTGGCGCGCCGGCTCCACGACTCGCTGGCGGAGGGCGGATACCTCATCACCGGTCCGTCGGATCCGCCCCTGTCGAACATCGTGCCGCTGGAGCCCGTGCTGACGGATTGGGGCGTGCTGTACCGCCGGCCCCTCGCGCGCACCGCCATCCCGCACGCCGTGCCCGTCGTGGCTCCCGCACCACCGCCCGACCCTCCCGCCTACGTCCCGCCTCGTGCCCCCGCGCTGGCGCCAGCGCCGCCGCCCGTCCCGCCTCCACCGCCCGAGGAGCCGAAGCCGCCGCGGCTCGACTCCGATGCGCTCGCGAGCGCGCGCCGCGCACTCGACCGGGGCGACTGGCGCGAGGCGGCGCGCAGGACAGGGGCGCTCGACGAGGACCCCACGCGCGCGATGCTCGCGGTGCGCGCCCTGGCCAACCTCAATCCGCAGGCCGCGCTCTACGCGTGCGGCGAAGCAACCCGGCGTCACCCGCTCACCGCGGGACTCCGCTACCAGGAGGCCCTGCTGCTGTTGGGCGAAGGGCGACTCGCTGACGCGGAGCGGACCGCGCGACAAGCGCTGTACCTGGAGCCGGGACTGGCCGTGGCTCAGCTCCTGCTGGGGCACGTGCTCCGACAAGAGGGAGACACGGCTTCCGCCGCGCGCGCCTACGGTGAAGCCGAGGCGCTCTGTCGCAGGCTGCCGCCAGACAGCCCCGTCCCGCTGGGCGAGGGCGAGCGCGCGGGGCGACTGGCGGAGGTGGCTCGCGCCGAGCGACAGCGACTGACGCCTGACACCGATGGAGGCATCGGATGACCCGCGCGTCCGGCATCGATTGGGAAGCTGCGCGGGCGCGCGTCGAGCGACTCATCCGCTGCGCCGAGTCTCCCGATGCGCTCACCGAGGCGGAGGCTCGGGCGCGGCTCGACGCGCGAGCCCGCGAGCTGGCGCGGCCCGCGACTCCGCCTCCGGCCCCCGGCTCGTTGCGGGAAGTGGTGCGCTTCCAGAGCGCCGGCCAGGCCTATCTGCTGGCCTCTCACTTCGTGTTGGAAGTGGTGCGCGAACCCGAGGTGATTCCCCTCCCGGGCGCGCCAGCCCTCCTGCGCGGCCTCACGCTGCTGCGCGGCGAGGTGCTGCCCGTGGTGGAGCTGGCCCCGCTGTTCGGACGACAGCCCTCCGCGCCCCGCGGTCCCCTGCTCGTGCTGGGCACCTCGCGAGCCGAGCTGGTGCTGCGCACCGAGGAGGTCGAGACCGTGTCTCGCCTCGCCTCCGACAACCTCCTGTCGCCGCCCGCGCGACTGGTCGAGGAGGCCGGGCCGTGGGTGGCCGGTGCCCTCGCGGACGGCACGCTCATGCTCGCGGGAGATGCCCTGCTGGAGGACGACCGCCTCGTCTTCGAGCTGTCCGACGAAGGAGCCCCATGACCATCGGAAATCGCATCAGGCTCGGCTTCGGCCTGAGCATGCTGGTCCTCCTGGTGGTGTGCGCGACCGCCTTCCTCGGCGCCCGGCAGCTCACGCGCACCACGCAGGGGCTGCTCGAAGCCCACGACAACTTCCGCAACCTGCGCGAGCTGCGAGCGCTGCTCATCGACGCGGAGACAGGCCAGCGAGGGTTCCTCCTCACGGGCGACAACTCCTATCTCCAGCCGTATCAACAGGCCCTGGCCGAGCTGCGCCAGGACCTGGACCGCCTGCGCGCCGCGCTGTCCAGCTATCCCGAGCAGCGCGCGCGCATGGGCCGGCTGGAGCCGCTGGTGGCCAGCAAGCTGGGCGAGCTGGAGGAGACCATCCGCCTGCGCCGCGACAAAGGCGAGGAGGCCGCCAGCGCCGCGGTCCGCGACGGGCGGGGCCGGGCCCTCATGGAAGAGATTCGTCGCGTCATCGCCGAACTCCAGGAGACGGAGCAGGCACGCTGGGACTCCCACGCGGAGGCGGCCAGCGACACCGCGCAGCAGACGCTGGCGGTGCTCGCCGTGTGCACCCTGCTGGGGCTCGCCATCGTCATCGCGGGCAGCATCCTCACCACCCGGAGCATCACCCACCCACTGCGCCAGCTCATCGAGGGCGCCGAGCAGCTCGGCCGGGGACAGCTCTCGCACCGCATCGACCTCAAGCGCCACGACGAGATGGCGGACCTGGCGGGCGCCTTCAACGCCATGGCGGATCGCCGTCAGCAGTCGGAGGTGCAGCTCGCGCGACAGTCCGAGGAGCGCGAGCACACGCTCAAGACAGTGGCCGAGTTCGTGAATCAGCTCGCCAGCACCAGCGCGGAGATCCTCGCCAGCACCACCGAGCAGGTGGCGGGCGCGCAGGAACAGAGCAGCGCGGTGACGGAGACGGTGAGCACCATCGAGGAAATCACCAAGACGTCCGAGGAAGCCGCCGGGCGGGCGCGCGCGGTGAGCGACACGGCTCGGCACTCGGACGAGGTGGGCCGCTCGGGTCGGCGCGCGGTGGAGGAGGCCGTCTCCTCCATGGGCAGCGTGCGGGAGCAGGTGGAGTCCATCGCCTCGCGCATCCTCGCCCTCGCCGAGCAGGCCCAGGCCATCAGCGACATCATCACCACCGTCACGGACATCTCCGAGCAGACGCACATGCTCGCGCTCAACGCGTCCATCGAGGCCAGCCGTGCCGGCGAGCACGGGCGAGGCTTCGCGGTGGTCGCGTCCGAAGTGAAGGCGCTCGCGGACCAGTCCAAGAAGGCCACCGCGCAGGTGCGCCAGATTCTCGGGCAGATCCAGAAGGCCACGCACGGCGCGGTGATGACCACCGAGGAGGGCACCAAGAGCGTGGCCTCGGCCACCCGCGTCGTCACGGAGGCAGGCGCCACCATCCAGGCGCTGTCGGATCTGCTCACGCAGGCGTCGCTCACGGCCGCGCAGATCGCCGCGTCCGCGAACCAGCAGGCCACTGGCATCGGGCAGATACGTCAGGCGATGCACGACGTGAACCAGGCCACGCAGCAAGGCCTCACGTCGTCGCGCCAGACGGAGCGCGCGCTCCAGGACATCAACGCCATGGGCCAGAAGCTCAAGGGGCTCCTGGGCGAATACGGGCGCTGAGGATGGACCGCGACCGGCTGGCCCAAGCGCTGCTCAACTCCTTCCTCGAGGAGTTGGAGGGTCATGTCGTGTCGCTCAACCGCGACCTGCTCGCGCTGGAGCAAGCCCCCGCCGCGCCCGAGGCGCAGACGCTCGTCTCCGGATTGATGCGCACGCTGCACAGCGTGAAGGGCGCGGCGCGGGCCGCCAGCGCGCCGCTGGTGGAGACCGCCTGTCATCGCATGGAGGAGCTGCTGGGCACACTCCAGCGCGGACGCGCTCCCACGCCGGAGATTTTTGAGCTGTGCTTCGCCACGGTGGACGCGCTGGATGACGCGGGCCGCAAGCTCGCCGCACGAGAGGAATTGGGCGGCTCGGAGCTGGAGGCGCTCGTGCCTCGGCTGGAAGCGGCCACGAATGAGCCCTTCACCGCCGCGGCTCCCGGGGCGGCCCGAGCACCCGTGCCCGCCTCAGGTCCAGGGCCTTCGCCAGCACCTGGTTCAACGCCTTCGTCGCCATCGGGCCGCGCCGCCGCGGAGCCTGGGTCCCCGACGCAGGCCCCGGTCACCGAGGCGCTGCCCGTTCGAGTGTCCGCCCAGAAGTTGGATGCCCTGCTCGCGCGCAGCGGAGAGCTGCGGGTGGCCACGCTGCGCTTGGAAGGGCGCGCCGAGCCGCTGGACTCGCTGCGCGAGGAACTGACCGGACTGCGCGAAGCCGTGCGCGGCACTCCCGCCGAGCCCGTGCTGCGGCGCGCGGAGTCCGAGCTGACGCGCGTGGCTCGGACACTCGCCGCGGATCAACGACTCCTGGGGCAGGCCGCCGCGGGTCTCGACGACGAGGTCCGCCGTGCGCGCACCCTCCCCTTCGAGGAAGGCTGCACGGGCCTGGAGCGCGCCGCGCGCGACGTGGCGCATGACCGAGGGCTGCGCGTGCGCCTGGAGGTGCAGGGCGGCTCCTTGGAGCTGGACCGTTCGCTGCTCCAGTCCCTGCGCGAACCGCTGCTGCACCTCGTGCGCAACGCGGTGGCGCACGGCTTGGAGCCCCCCGAGGAGCGGCGACGCGCGGGCAAACCCGAGGAGGGCCGCATCGTGCTCGGCGCGCAACTGCGCGGCAATCGCGTGGTGGTGGAGGTGGAGGACGATGGCCGTGGACTCGACCTGCGCGCGCTGCGCGAGCGGGCCCGCGCCCGAGGTCTCCCTGTCCCCGAGGACGACGCGGAAGCCGCGCGGCTCGTCTTCCTCCCCGGCCTGTCCACCGCCGCCCAGGTGACGGCGGTCTCGGGCCGAGGCGTGGGGCTGGATGTCGTGCGTGCGCAGGTGGAGGCGCTGCGCGGCGGCGTGGCGGTGACGTTCCAACCGGGCGTGGGCACGCGCTTCCTGCTCGACGTTCCCCTCACGCTGAGCACCGTGCGGGTGCTGCTCGTCTCCGCCGGAGGGCAGACGCTCGCGCTGGCCAGTGAAGCGGTGGAGCGCCTGGTGCGGCTGTCTCCCGAATCCGTCCGCGAAGTCGAAGGTCGCGCCACCTGGGCGACCGGGAGCGCGCTGGTGCCGCTCGCCCCGCTGGCCGAGCTGTTGGGCCTGCCCGCCAGCCCGCCGCAGGCGCGGCTCAAGGCGGTGGTGCTGGACTCGGGCACGGCGCGCGCCGCGCTGGTGGTGGATGGGGTGACGGCCGAGCAAGAGGTGTTGGTGCGCCCGCTGGGGCCTCGCGTGCGGCGCGCGCGCCACGTGTCCGCCGCGGCGGTGCTGCCGGACGGCCATCTGGCGCTCCTGCTCAACCCCGCGTCACTGGTGCGAGCGGCGGGCGGGCGAGCGGCCCCCGACCGCTTCTTCCCTTCCCCGCAGGCCCGGCAGGCGCGCCGCCGCGTGGTGTTGGCGGACGACTCGCCCACCACGCGCGCGCTGGAGCTGAGCATCCTGGAGAGTGCGGGCTACGAGGTGGTGCCGTGCGTGGACGGCGCCGAGGCCTGGGAGCGACTCCAGGCGGGAGGGGCGGATGCGCTGGTGCTCGACGTGGAGATGCCTCGGATGGATGGCTTCGCGCTGACGGAGGCCGTGCGCGGCTCCCCTCGCTTCGCGCGCCTGCCCGTGGTGCTCGTCACCGCGAGGGACCGCCCGGAGGACCGCGCGCGCGGCCTGCGCGCCGGCGCGAGCGCATATCTGGTCAAGAGCGCCTTCGACCCAACGAGCCTGCTGGAGACCCTGAGGCGACTGCTATGAGAACGAGCCCCTTGCGCATCGTGGTGGCCGAGGACTCTCCCACCGCGCGCCGCTTGCTGGTGGAGATCCTCCGCGCGGACAGCGGCCTGGAAGTGGTGGGCGAAGCCCGCGACGGCGTGGAGGCGGTGTCCCTCACCGAGCGGCTGCGCCCCGACCTGGTGACGATGGACATCCAGATGCCGCGCATGGACGGCCTGGATGCCACCCGGCGCATCATGACGGACGTGCCCACGCCGGTCGTCGTGGTGTCCACGCTGGTGGAGCGAGACATCCAGACCTCCATGGCCGCGCTGCGCGCCGGCGCGCTCGCCGTGCTCCAAAAGCCCGTGGGCCCCGAGTCCCCGTCCTTCGACGCGGAGAGCCGCCGCCTGCGCGACACGCTCCGAGCCATGGCCGAGGTGAAGGTGGTGCGCCGCTGGCCGGACCGGGTCACCCCCGCGGCCGCGCCCCTGGCGCCTCCGCTCGCCACGCGCCCCTCCATCGTCGCCATGGCCGCCTCCACCGGCGGGCCCGCCGCGCTGTACCAGATTCTCTCCGGGCTCCCCGCCAGCTTCCCCGTGCCGGTGTTGGTGGTGCAGCACATCGCGCTGGGCTTCGGTGATGGACTCGCGCGGTGGCTCGGCACGGCCACGCCCCTGCGCGTGAAGGTGGCCGAGGCGGGCGAGCCCCTGAGCCCCGGCTGCGTCTACCTCGCGCCGGATGACCGGCACCTGGGCCTCACGGCCGACGGGCGCGCCGAGGTCTCCAGCGCCGCGCCCGTGCATGGCTTCCGTCCGTCCGCCAACTGGCTCTTCCGCGCGGTGGCGCGCACCCATGGCGCGGCCTCGCTGGCCGTCATGCTGACGGGCATGGGCCAGGATGGACTGGATGGCATCCGCGAGCTGCACCAGGCGGGAGGCCGGGTGCTCGCGCAGGACGAGGCCTCCTCCGTCGTCTACGGAATGCCCGGGGTGGTCGTGGGCGCTCACCTCGCGCACGAGGTGCTTCCTCTCGAGCAGCTCTCCGAGCGGCTCCTGCGCGCCTTCGCCTAGCGAACAGCGCCCCGCGCGCAGTGTCGACTGCGCCGAGAGCTGGGGAGGAATCGCCACGGGTCGGGATGGCCACCGCCCTCGCGAGGTGTCCATATCAGGTGCTCACGACGATCCACCCGATGTCCGCCTCCGCGCTTTCGCCTCCCTACGAGGCCGCGTTCGCCGCGCTCCCCGACGCAGCCCTCCTGCTCGATGACACCGGGCGGGTGCTGGCGTGCAGCCTCGCGGGTGCCCGCTCGCTCGGGCTCTCGGTGGAGCAGGTGGTGGGCCGACACTGCGCGGAGCTGGGCCTGATGCCCCAGGCCGTCGCCTCGCTGGAGGCCACGCGCGCCCAGGCGCTCTCCTCGCGCGGCCCGCTCGCGGTGGAGGTGCCCTGGCCCACGCTCCAAGGGCCCGCGCCGCACGCCGTGCTGCTCACGCCCCTGCCCGGTGATGGCACAGCCCCTACCCGCGTGCTGCTCACCGCGCGGCCCCTCACCGAGGCCGAGGCCATGTACGCCCGCGCGCTGGAGGTGGAGCAGGCCGCGCGAGCGGAGATGGAGACGGCCGAGCGCCGCCGCTCGTTCCTCTATCAGGCGATGACGACGCTGTTCACCCACCCGCCGGATCCGCAGGGCATGTACACGCTGCTGGCGCATCTGGCGGTGCCCGACCTGGCGGACTGGTGTCTGGTGGATGCGCTGGAGCAAGGGCCCTGGGTGGCGCGCGTGGCCGTGGCCAGCCTGGACCCCACGCAGCAGGAGCGCGCGCGCGCGCTGCCCTCTCGCACGGAGATGCACGAAGACGCCCCCGTGGGACTGCTGCGCGTGCTGCGCACGGGTGAGCCCGAGCTGGTGCCCGCGGTGACGGACTCGCTCCTGCGCGCCGCCGCGGCCGAGCCCGCGCATCCCGCGCTGCTCCAGCTGCTCCAGGCGCGCTCGTACATGATTGTCCCCCTGCGCGCGCGCGGGCACACGCTGGGCGCCGTCACCTTCGTGTCCTCGGACTCCGGGCGCCGCTATGGCCCGGACGACCTGGCGCTGGCGGAGGACCTGTGCCTGCGCGCCAGCCTCGCCATCGACAACGCGCGACTGGTGGGCGAGTCGCGGCGGGCCGCGCGGGCTCGCGAGGACCTGCTCGCCGTGGTGTCGCATGACCTGAAGAACCCGCTGGGCGTGGTGCAGCTCGGCGCGGCGCTGCTGACGCGCGGCGCGGCGGGCAAGCCGGGGAGCGAGGCGGTGGCGAAGCAGGCCGCGCGCATCCACGACGCCGCGGAGCGCATGTCCCGGCTCATCTCGGACCTGCTGGACTGGGGTCGGCTGGAGGCCGGTCGGCTGCCGCTCGACACGAGCGAGCACTCCGCCGCCGCGCTCGCCACCGAGGCCCTGGAGTCCATCCGCCCGCTCGCCGAGGCCAAGGGCCTGCTGCTGCAAGCGAACCTGCCGCCCGAGTCCCTGCGCGTGCGGTGCGACCGCGGTCGCGTGCTCCAGGTGCTCGGCAACCTCCTGGGCAACGCGCTCAAGTTCACGCCCCTGGGCGGCACGCTCGCCGTCACGGTGACGTCACGGCGCGGCGAGGTGGACTTCTCCGTGCGCGACACCGGCACGGGCATCGCGCCCGAGGCGCTGCCCCACATCTTCGACCGCTACTGGCAGGCGCGCGACGCGGCCAGCCGGGGCACGGGGCTGGGGCTCGCCATCGCCAAGGGACTCGTGGAAGCCCACGGAGGCGCCATCCGCGCGGAGAGCATCCCAGGAGTGGGAAGCACCTTCACGTTCACCCTGCCCGTGCAGGGCCCCAGCTCCACGGGCGCGCCACTTCCCGGGCTCGCGCCGCCGAGCCTCTGACCCCGCCGGGCACGCGGCACCGCGCCGCACTCCACGTTGCCGCGTCGGTGGTGGGCGTGAGAAGGAGGGGCCATGTCCTTCCTGCATCACGCCCTCATCTTCCTGGCCGCCGCGGTGGTGGCCGTGCCCTTGTTCAAACGGCTCGGCCTGGGGTCCGTGCTGGGCTATCTGGCGGCGGGGGCCGTCATCGGACCGTATGGCGCGCGGCTCATCGCGGACGTGGACAGCATCCTCCACGTGGCCGAGCTGGGCGTGGTGCTGTTGCTGTTCCTCATCGGGCTGGAGCTGCAGCCCGCGCGCTTGTGGCAGCTGCGACGCTCCGTGTTCGGCATGGGCGGCGCGCAGGTGGTGGCCACCGGCCTCCTGCTGACGGGCGTGGCGTGGGCGCTGGGCCTGCCGCCGGGCGCGGCCCTCGTGAGCGGCTTCGGCCTGTCCCTGTCGTCCACCGCGTTCGCGCTCCAGCTCCTCGCCGAGCGCAACCAGCTCACCACCGAGCACGGTCGGCTCGCGTTCGGCATCCTCCTGTTCCAGGACCTGGCCGTCATCCCGCTGCTGGCGCTGCTGCCGCTCCTGGGCCACTCCACCGAGCCCTCCGCCGAGCCGGGCTGGGTCACCGGGCTGAAGGCCGCGGCCGCGCTGGCGCTGGTGGTGGTGTCGGGGCGCTACGTGCTGCGCCCGGTGTTCCGCATGGTGGCGTCGTTCCACAGCCAGGAGCTGTTCACCGCCACCGCGCTGCTCGTGGTGGCGGGCACCGCCGCGCTGGTGAACGCGGTGGGCCTCTCCATGGCGCTGGGTGCCTTCCTCGCCGGCGTGCTCCTGGCCGAGTCCGAGTACCGCCACGAACTGGAAGCGGACATCGAGCCCTTCAAGGGCCTGCTGCTCGGCCTGTTCTTCATCGCCGTGGGCATGTCGGTGAACCTCTCGCTCATCGCCGCGCGGCCGTGGCTCGTCACGGGGCTGGTGCTGGGCCTCACCGCGCTGAAGGCGCTGGTGCTCTACGGCCTGGGCCGCTTCTCCTTCCGCCGGAACGAGCCCGCGTGGAGCCTCGCGGTGGTCATCTCGCAGGGTGGCGAGTTCGCCTTCGTCCTCTTCTCGCTGGCCGTGTCCTTCCAGGTGATGGACCGCGCCCAGGCGGACCTGCTGGTGGGCGTGGTGGGGCTGTCCATGGCCGTGACACCCTTCCTGTCCGCCGCGTATGAGCGCTGGGTGCGCCCGCGCCTGGCGAACGCGGGACCGGCGCGCGAGTACGACGTGTCCCCGGAAGAAGACCACCCCGTCATCATCGCGGGCATGGGGCGCGTGGGTCAGGTGGTGGCCCGTCTGCTGCGCGCCAAGCGCATCGGCTTCACCGCCATCGACGCCAGCGCCGAGCACATCGACTTCATCCGCCGCTTCGGCAACAAGGTGTTCTACGGCGACGCGTCGCGGTTGGACCTGCTGCGCTCCGCGCGCGCGGACAAGGCGAAGGTGTTCGTGCTCGCCATCGACGACATCGAGGCCTCGCTGCGCACCGCGCGCACGGTGAAGGAGCACTTCCCGCACCTGGCCATCTACGCGCGCGCCCGCAACCGCGTGCACGCCTACAAGCTCATCGAGCTGGGCATCACCCACTTCATGCGCGAGACGTTCGACTCCAGCCTGGTGCTGGCCGAGGACGTGCTCCAGGCCCTGGGCCTCACCTACTCGGAGACGCGGCGCGTGGTGGACCGCTTCCGCGAGTACGACGAGGCCATGGTGCGCGAGACGGCGCAGTACCACCGCGACGAGAAGGCCCTGATGGCGATGGCCGCCCGCGCGCGCGAGGAGCTGGAGCGCATCTTCGAGCAGGACGCCGCCGAGGAGAAGAAGTCCGCCTGAAGTCCTCAGGCCGCGCCGCCGGCGTCCACGACGGCGGCGCGCAGCACGTCCAGGTCCACCGGCTTGTCCAGCAGCGCGTGGGCGCCCAGCCGCTGGGCCTCCGCATGCGTCTCCGCGTCCGCGAAGGCGCTCAAGAGCAACACCGGGCACGTGAGCCCGCGCCGCCGCAGCCGCGCCAGCACCTCCAGCCCCGAGCACCCGGGCATGCGCACGTCGCTGACGATGACATCGGGCGGCTCCAACGACCCCCCCTGCCCGGCCATCATCTCGACGTAGTCGGACAGCTCGAAGCCATCCTCCACCTCCACCACCGTGTGCCCGGCGCGAGACAGCGCGCGCACCAGGAGGGCACGCATGGCGTCATCGTCCTCTGCCAGCAGGATGCGCAGCGCACGGGGAGCGGCGGGAGGAGCGGTCATCGCGGGAGTCCACCTGGGAGGGCAGGGCATTCACCCTCCGGGCCAGCACGGCACATGCCAGCCGCCGCGTCCGAGTCCGCTCGCTTCGGGTCCACCTCGCCCCGGGGCATCCTGCCCCTGTCGGGGCAATCTGCCCCACCCGCGCCGGGGAGTTCCGCCCCGCGCACCGAGGTGCTCCGAGGAGAGGCGGTGTTGGCACGCCGGCTGCTCTAGCCCGGGACATCCCCGCACCATCGCGGGAACAACCCGGAGCAAACCATGAAGCGCACCACGTCCCTCGTCGTTGGTCTGACCTTCGCTCTCGCGTCGATGAGCGCCTTCGCTACCGCCCCCAAGGCGGCCAAGGGCACGGACGCGGCGGCCACCGCCCCGGCGAAGCCGGCCGCGAAGGGCAAGAAGGGGACGAAGGCGCACCCTGCCCCGAAGGCCGCCGCGACCCCGAGCGAGGGCGCGGGCAGCGCGAACTGATCGCCTTTCGCAGGTGCAGTACCCGCGGTACCTCTTGCGTACCATCCCCGGTCCGTGCGCTCTTCCCCCTCGCCCACGGACCGGGGGTTGCCTTTTCCCGTGAAGCTCGCCCGAAAAATCACGCTCGCCCTCGTCCTGCTCGCCGTGGCCGTCATGGCCGGGCTGCAGACGTTCCAGGTGGAGCGAGAGCTGGCGCGCTCCGCCATCGACATGCAGCACGACCACCGATTGCTCGGCCACACGCTCGCCGGGTCCATCGGAAAGGCGTGGCAGCTGGCCGGTGAGTCGGAAGCCCTCACGCTGCTCAACCAGGCCAACCGCTTTCAAGAACAGGTGCGCCTGCGCTGGGTGTGGATTGATGGCGGGCCGGGCTCGGGCTTCGCGCCCCTCTTGCCGCCCGCGCTCCTGGCCTCGCTGCGCGCCGGGCATGACGGCTCGGTGGTGGACGCCAGCGATGACCCGGACGTGCTGCGCTCGTACACGCCCGTGCTGCTGGGCCGCCGCCTGGGCGCCATCGAAATCACCGAGGCCCTGACCGAGCAGCAGCTCCACGTGCGCACCACCATCATGGGCACGGCCATCGCCACGGCCACCATCGCCGTCTTCTTCCTCCTGGCCGCCATGGCCCTGGGCCGTCGGCTGGTGGGCCGCCCGGTGGAGCAGCTCATGACGTTCGCCCATCGCATCGGCGAGGGCGACCTCACCGCGCGCGTGCCCCTGCGCGGAGGCCGCGGCGACGAGCTCACCACGCTGGCCGCGGCCATGAACCGCATGGGCGAGCAGTTGGAAGAGACGCGCTCGCGGCTGGCCACGGAGACCGCGGGGCGACTGTCCACGCTGGAGCACCTGCGCCACGCGGACCGCCTCACCACGGTGGGCAAGCTGGCCTCGGGCGTGGCGCACGAACTGGGCACGCCCCTCAACGTGGTGATGGGCCGCGCCAAGATGATTGCCTCCGGCGAGGCCGAGGGCGACGAGGTGGGCGAGTGCGCCCGCATCATCTCCCAGCAGGCCCAGCACATGACGGCCATCATCCGTCAGCTCCTGGACTTCGCGCGCCGCCGCACGCCCCACCGCGCGCCCGAGGACGTGGCGCAGCTCGTCACGCGCACGCTGGGCCTGCTCAAGCCCATGGCCACCAAGCACGGCGTCACGCTGGCGCAGGACGTGCCCTCGGGCTTGTCGCTGGACGTGGACGGTGGACAACTCCAACAGGTGCTCACCAACCTGGTGATGAACGGCATCCAAGCGATGCGGCGCTCGGGCGCCCTGCGCGTCAGCGCCCAGCACACGCGCGCCGCGCCCCCCGCGGACGTGGGCGGCCCCGAGGCGGAGTGGGTGCGCCTGGACGTGGAGGACGAAGGAGAGGGCATCTCGCCGGAGGTGCTGCCCCACATCTTCGAGCCCTTCTTCACCACCAAGGACGTGGGCGAGGGCACGGGCCTGGGGCTGTCCGTCTCCTATGGCCTGGTGCGCGACCATGGCGGCTGGATTGCCGTGCGCAGCCAGCCAGGGCATGGCAGTTGTTTCTCCATCTACCTGCCCCCGGGAGCCGACTCATGCCAGGCCGCATCCTGATTGTGGAGGACGAGCGCGAGATGCGCGCGCTGCTGGAGAAGGGCCTCGCCCGCCGCGGCTTCGAGCCCCACGCCTTCGGCGCCGCCGACGAGGCCCTCCGGCACCTGGAGTCCGAGGACTTCGACGCGGTGCTCACCGACCTGCGCATGCCCGGCATGGACGGGTTGGGGTTGTGCGAGCGCATCGTCCTCAACCGCCCGGACATCCCCGTGGTGGTGGTGACGGCGTTCGGCAGCATGGAGACGGCCGTGGCCGCCATCCGCGCCGGGGCCTACGACTTCATCACCAAGCCCATCGACGTGGACGCCCTGGTGCTGGTGCTGGAGCGCGCGGTGGGGCATCGCGCGCTGCGCCAGGAGGTGCGCCGGCTGCGCGAGGCGCTGGGCCGTCAGCAGGATGACAGCGGCGTGGTGGGCGAGAGCCCCGCCCTCAAGCAGGCCTACGCCCTCATCGACCGCGTGGCGGACGTGGACGCCACCGTGCTGATTACCGGCGAGAGCGGCACCGGCAAGGAGGTGGCCGCCCGCGCGCTGCACGCCCGAGGCCGCCGCAAGGAGGGGCCCTTCGTGGCCATCAACTGCGCGGCCATGCCCGAGCCCCTCCTGGAGAGCGAGCTGTTCGGTCACGCCAAGGGCGCCTTCACCGACGCCAAGGCCCCGCGCGCCGGCCTCTTCGTGAAGGCCCACGGCGGCACCCTCTTCCTGGACGAGGTGGGAGAGCTGCCCCTCACCCTCCAGCCCAAGCTCTTGCGCGCGCTCCAGGAGCGGGTGGTGCGCCCGGTGGGCGGGGACACGGAAGTGCCCTTCGACGCGCGCATCGTCGCGGCCACCAACCGCGACCTGGAGCTGGCCGTGGAGGAGGACCGCTTCCGCGAGGACCTCTACTACCGCCTCAACGTCATCGGCATCGAACTGCCCCCGCTGCGCGCGCGCGGCAACGACGTCCTCTTGTTGTCCCAGCGCTTCATCGAGCAGTTCGCCACCCGCACGGGCAAGCGCGTGGTGGGCCTGTCTCCGGCCGCCGCGCAGCGACTGCTCGCCTACGGTTGGCCGGGCAACGTGCGTGAACTCCAGAACTGCATCGAGCGCGCGGTGGCCCTCACCTCCTTCGAGCAGCTCACCGTCGACGACCTGCCCGAGCGCGTCCGCAACTACAGCAGCCCTCGCGTCGTCCCGGAGAACACGGACGCCTCCGAGCTGGTGACGCTGGAGGAGCTGGAGCGCCGCTACATCCACCGCGTGCTCGAGGCGGTGGGCGGCAGTCGCACCCTCGCCGCGCGCATCCTCGGCGTGGACCGCAAGACGCTCTACCGCAAGCTGGAGCGCGGCGAGGCGGAGGACAAGGACGGCAAGGAGCCGACCCGCAAAGCCTGACGCTGGCACACGGGATGCTCTTCCCCGGGGACACCTCGAATCCCTTGGGAGGAACGCATGGCCTGGCATGACGGTGCCGACACTGGAGAGGAGCTGCCCTGGGTTCCGGGCAGCGAGGCGCCCCCCGCGGACCCTCGCGTGCTCATCGCCGAGGACGACACGGAGATGCGGCGCCTCATGGCGGAGGCCCTGGGCCGCCACGGCTGCGACATCCTGGAGGCGCGCGACGGTCGCGAGCTCATCGAGATGCTCGTGCGGGGCCGCGCCGGCGTGGCGCAGGTGGTGCCCGACCTCATCATCACCGACGTGCGCATGCCCGGGTGCACCGGCCTGGAGGTCCTCTCCCGCCTGCGCCGCGTCGACTGGGCCACGCCCGTCATCCTCATCACCGCCTTCGGAGACGAGGCCACCCACCTGGAGGCCCGCCGCCTGGGCGCCGCCTTCACCTTCGACAAGCCCTTCGATTTGGATGCCCTCTGCGACGCGGTCCGGACCCTCACCGGGCAGTCGTGAGGCAGTCGACGGCGCGACTGTCCATCACCGCCACATTCATTCACCACCAGCGAACACCCCGGTCGCGGGGCACTCTCATTTTCAAGCAGAGATGTGACGCGCAGTGCGAGTGCCTCGTCCCGCGGGGTGCGTGGCTACCGTCGCGCGAGGAGCGGGGTATGGTGGCGACTGGATGCGCTTCACGTTCTGCCCAGCCACCTCTCGCCTCGCTTCCGCCGCGCCCGCGCGCTCTCCCTGAGAAGGGGCCTGCCCCTTCCGCCCGTCGATGGCCCACGCACCCGCCAACAAGCGCCAGCCCACCGCCGCGCCCGCCATGCCGGACACGAGTGGGCTGGGCCCGCACGCCATCCTGGATGGGCTGCCGGACGCGTTCCTCGCCGTCGACGCGGAGTGGCGTGTCGTCTACGTGAACCCACGCATGGCGGAGCTGCTCGCGGAGCAGGCGCCCTTGGGGCAGGACCTGCGCCACTCGTATCCGGACCTCCTGGGGCTGCGGCAGCACGTGCGCTTCGAGCAACCCGCGAGCACGCAGGACTGCGTCAGCTACGAGTACGCGTGGCCTGAATCCGACACCTGGTTCGAGGTCCGCACGCGTCCGCTCGCGGGCGGCCTGCTGGTGCACGGCCGCGACATCACCCCCGAGCGCGGCGCCCGGGAGCAGGCCCGCCGCACCGACGCGCTCCTCGCGTCCCTCATCGAGGAGACGACGGACGCGGTCTTCACCAAGGACCTGGAGGGCCGCTACCAGCTCATCAACTCCGCGGGCGCGCGGGCCCTGGGACGCCAGCCGGACGGCGTGCTGGGCCGCACGGACCTGGAGCTGTTCTCGGACGAGATGGGCCAGGCCTTCACCGCGAACGACCGGGCGGTGTTCGCCTCGGAGAAGACGCTCTCGTTCGAGAACGTGGAGCACACGTCCAGCGGCAAGCGCGTGTGGCTGTCCACCAAGAGCGTGCTGCGCGACGAGGCCGGCCGCGTGTACGGCCTGTTCGGCATCAGCCGCGACATCACCACGCGCAAGTGGTCCGAGGAGGAGACGCGCCGTCACTCCGAGTTCCAGGAACACTTGATGGGCATCATCAGCCACGACATCCGCAGCCCGCTCGGCGCCATCATGAACTGGTCGCGCGTGCTGGCCACGGGGGGCTCGCCCGAGGACGCGGCGCGCACCAGCCAGCGCATCTCCACCGCGGCGGTGCGCATCGAGCGGCTGACGCGGCTCCTGCTGGACTTCACCCGCGCGCGGCTGGTGGGCAGCGTCATCATCGAGCCTCGGACCGCGGAGCTGAAGGAGCTGCTGGACAAGGTGGCCCACGAGTTCCGCATCGCCTATCCCCAGCGCGACATCAGCGTGGAGCACAAGGGCAACACGCGCGGCCAGTGGGACCCGGACCGGCTGGCCCAGGTGGTGTCCAACCTGGTGGAGAACGCGCTCAAGTACGGGCCCGCCGAGCAGCCCGTGCGCCTGAAGGCGATAGGGCTGCGCACCAAGGTGGTGGTGGAGGTGCACAACGAGGGGCGCCCCATCCCCGAGTCGCAGCTCCCGCACCTCTTCGAGCCCTTCCGGCGCGGCCCGCAGACGGCGCGCACGCTGAAGATGAGCTACGGGCTGGGGCTCTACATCGTCCGGGAGATTGTCCAGGCGCACGGCGGCACCATCGAGGTCTCCTCCTCCGAGGACGAGGGCACGCGCTTCACCGTGACGCTGCCGCGCCGCTCCATGCCGCCCCTGCCCGCGCCGCAGCAGCCTCGGCTGCTGTGAGGGCGCGCTAGCCGTCCAGATATCGGTGCAGCACCGCGGTCAGCTCGTCGCCGATGAAGGGCATGGCCAGATAGTCCGAGCAGCCGCTGTCGAACCCGGCGCGCACGCTGTTGGGCTCCGCGCGCGAGGAGCACAGCACGATGGGCGTCAGCCGCGTGGGGTCCCGGTCGCGCAGCATCCGGCACGTCTCCAGCCCGTCCAGGTGCGGCATCACCACGTCCAGGAAGACGAGGTCCGGGCGCTCCACCGCCGCCAGCTCCAGCGCCTCCATGCCGTCGCGCGCGGTGATGGTGTCGTAACCGCGCTCCATCAGCATCAGGCGATGCAACAGCAACACGGTGGACGAATCATCGACGAGGAGTACCTTCTTGCGTCGCATGGGTCCTCCAGCGAGGGTCACTCCGTGGCTCGGCAGAGCTGCCGCAGGTGCATCAGCCGCTGCGACCCCATGCCGAGGAACTGCACGCCCATGCCCCGGGGATAGGAGAGCGGGCCCCGGGGCGCGTACGGGTGGGCCCAGGCCACCACGCCCTCGGCCTCCAGCACGTCCCGGGTGGTGGGCAGGTGGATGCGCAGCGACACCGCCGCGCCGGCCTTCGCGGGCACCCACGTGCGCACCAACAGCGAGCCGGGGCTCACCCCGGCGGAGAAGCCGGAGACCCACTCTCCGGCGCGCGGCCCGCTCGCGCGGAACTCCAGCGGACAGCAGAACGACACCCGCTCCTCCATCCGCAGGTGCGCCAGCTCGCGGCCCAGCATCGCGTGCAGGTGCGCCAGCAGCGCGGCCGGCCGCAGCGCGCGCAGGCTCAGCCGCACCACCCCGTCCGAGCCCTCCTCGCACCCCACGGTGTTGGACGTGAGCAGGACCACCGGCACGCGGGCCAACCCCGGCTGCGCGCGCAGGCCCGCTCGCAGCCGCGCCAACGCGCCGGGCGGCACGTCGTCCTCGCACAGCAGCACCAGGTGCGGCGTCACGCCGCCCTCCGCCACCCGCGCCACGCCCCCCTCCAGCGTGGACGCGTAGAGCAGGAGGTGGCCACACGACTCCAGGAGCGAGCCCAGGCCGCCGCCGCCTCGGATGCCACCGGGCCCCAGCACGAGCAGGAGCCGAGGGCTGTGCCGCTCCACCACGCGGGCCTCGGGAGCGGGGCGCTCTCCGGCCAGCGCCGCGAGCCGGGCGGCCACCTCGTAGGCGCGCACGGGCGCCACCAGGCAGTCCTCCACGCCGTCGCGCTCGGCGGCCTCCAGCACCTCGGCGGGCGCGTCGCGGTCCACCACCAGCGCCAGCGGCACCCCCGAGAGCCCCAGCTGCGTGCGCGGCCCGGGGCCTCCCGGCGTCACCAGCTTCCAGTGCACCAGCACCATGCGCGGGCGGGAGTTCTGCACCTCGCGGCGGGCCATGGCCAGCGAGCCCGTGGCCACCGGCTCGCAGTCCAGCAACCGCGCCACCCGGGAGAGCGACAACCACGCGTCCCCCATGCTCCCCACCCACACCAGCCGCCGCCGCGAGGGCTGCTCCACGGCCGACGGCTCGGGAACCTGGTGTGCTGCCGGCATCATCGAGACCTCCTCGGCACACTGCCCCGCCAGCCTCGTCCCTCAGGCGCTCGCGACCCGGCTGGACATTCGTGGGTGGATACGGGAAATGCGCCGAAAAGGCATACAGACTCCGGTCCCAGTTCCCGTCCGATGGGAACTACCTGACACCGCCCCGCGAGGCCGAGCCTCCGCAGTGTCCGTGCGCGTCATCACCCCACCCGGGTCCGCGCCGTCCCTCGCCCGAGGACCCAGGCGTGAACCGGAGGCCACCGCCGCCTCCCCCTGCGCCGGGCGCGCGCTCCGGCAACACGGACCGCAGCAGCAACCGGGCTGCAAGTACACCTCTCCTACGGAGGCAATCGGACTTCATCGCGCCGTCGCGCCTCAAGCCGCGTGAATCCGCGTGGCAGGTGCGCTATGCGGACGCCCCATGGGTGCCAAGAAGAACGCCGCGCCGATGAAGCTCACCGACATTCAGGAACGCATCCGCACCGCGGGCCTGCGCAGCACCGCGCCCCGGGTGGCCGTGCTGCGAGAGCTGGAAGGGGCCACCGCGCCCATGAGCCACGCGGACCTGGTGGAGGCCCTGGGCGATGACGGCTACGACCGCGTCACCCTCTACCGCAACCTGACGGACCTCACCGAGGCGGGGCTCGTCAACCGCGCCGACCTGGGCGACCATGTCTGGCGCTTCGAGCTCAAGCGCGCGGGCGCCGAGCACGCGGGCACGCACCCCCACTTCTCGTGCACGGACTGCGGCACCGTCACGTGCCTCCCCGACGAGTCCGTGCGCATCGCCTCCGCGCGGGGCGTGCCTCGCGCCGTGGCCCAGCGTCACGTCGAAGTGCAGCTGCGCGGCGTCTGCGACCGCTGCGCCTGAGCCGCCCGAGCGCTCGCTCTCTCGTCTGCGTGCCGGCGCGGCGCATCGTGCCGCCCCGTCCGTCGCTTGGCGCGGCCGTGACGCCTGCCCACCGTCATTCTCGACAGTCACTTCGAGACTGACGGGAGCGAGCACATGAAGAAGCACCTCTGCCTGCTGGGCGTGTGTCTGGCCACGACGGCGCTGGCGCAGTCGAGCAGCTCGAGTCACGGCACGGGCGTGGACGCCACCCAGGTGGGACCGGCCATCAACGACACGGCCAAGAAGGTCGTGGGTCAGGACGCGGACTCCAAGCAGCGCGAGGCGGAGACGTTCCAGGCCGCCTCCGCCTTCGACCTCCACGGCACCGTGAAGGAAGCCAGGCGCGGACACATCACCGTGGAGCGCTCCGGGTTGCCGCCCGCGCAGCTCGCGGTGAAGGACCAGACCAAAATCTGGCTCGACGGCAAGCGGGTGAAGGCGGACGCCATCCCCGAGGGCCTGCCCGTGCGCGCGCGCTTCCAGCTCAACGGCGACTCCCCCGTGGCGGTGGAGGTCACCGCCAGCACCCCGTCGGGCCCCAGCGGCTCCAACCCGGGCGCCAACGCGCCAATGCACGTCGTCGACTGAGGCACGCCTCGGCGCATCCCGGGGCGAGGAGGTACCCAGGCCATGCCCACGCGCTGCCTCGGCGTGGGCACGCGCGTTCCCACGCCATGCGGCCTCCCCACCCGCTCCGCCCCCGGTACACCGATTGCTCTGCGGCCTCCGAGGGGAGGTCACGGTGATTCGACGAGTGCTGGGCGCGTGTATCGGGTTGGTGGTCGCGGGCGCATGGGCGTGTGGGAGTTCAGAACCCCCCAACAGGCCCCATGGAGAGGAGCCTCCCGTGGAGGAGCCGACGACGGATCCCGACGCGGGCGAGGAGCCTCCGGACGCGGGCATCCCCGACGCGGGTGAGCCTCCGGACGCGGGCCCCGCCCCCGACGCGGGCACGGATGCGGGCCCGCCGCCGGTGGACCCCGCGGGCCCTTGGCCCCAGGACCCCGTGCTCAACTACACGGACCGCTACGGCCTGGACCATGTGCAGTCGCTCACGGTCGATGCCGCGCACAACATCTGGCTGCTCGCCGGCAGTCGCATCGGCATGCTCAGCGCGGACACGAAGAAGGTCGTGTGGACCCAGAACGTGGGCCAGGCGGGCAAGGGCTACACCTCCACCGTCATCTGCGGCGGCGCGGCGGGACAAGCGTACGTGGGCTACCGCTCGAGCGATGACATCCCGGGCGGCAACCGCATCGCGAGCGAGGGCGAGCCCGGCTACGACCCGGCGAACTGGAACTACTACCAGCAGGGCGACGTGGACGTGGTCCAGTGGGACGCGCTCCAGGGCGCCGTGACGCTCCAGGAGCACCTGTACCAATCCACGGGCAGCAGCCGCCCCACCGGGAACGTGCCGCTGGGCATCCACAACAGCAACGACTACCACTACGACGAGGACCGCAGCATCTACTCGTGCGCGCGGGTGATGCGCGGGCCGTATGCCGGTGAGGTCTACATCGGCACGAACCACGGCGTGACGCGCATCCGCGGGCTGACGTACAGCAGCCACCGCCACCCGGTGTTCTGGGTGAAGAAGGACGATGGGAGCTGGTCGCAGCGCACGGGCCTGACGTATGGCCTGGGCATCGGGCAGGACGGCTCGGTGCTCATCGGCAACGACTGGAAGATTGGCATCATCGTCCCCAACTCGGACATGGCCCTGTGGCACTTCGAGGACAAGGGCGCGTTCTACTCGCTCAACACCTTCGTCGAGCCCGTGAACGGAGGCGATGACACGTACCGCAGCGGCGAAGTGCCCTTCGCCTTCTGGCGCGCCTTCGAGCAGACGAAGGACGGCGCCTACTACGTGGGCAGTCACACCGAGGGCCTGTTCCGGCTGGACACGCAGCGTCGCCAACAGACCAACGGCGCGTACACGCTGAAGGTACAGGCGACGACGCGCGTGGAGGAGCTGGGCGGTCGGGGCATCAGCTCGCTGGCGGCCACGGATGACGGCTCGCTCTTCGTGGGCACCGAGGGCGATGGCCTGTGGCGCATCAAACCGGACCGCACGCTGGAGAAGGTCAGCGGCGTGAAGGGCGGCGGCATCCAGCAGCTCCTCTACGACGCCACCGTCACGCCCTCGATGCTCTTCGTCCGGGTGAACAGCAAGGTGTACGTGCTGCGCGGCTACTGAGCCGTCCTCGTCGCGCCGGGCCCCGCGGCGGACGCTCGCTCGGGCGCCCGCCGCGCCAGGTCCTCGCCATCCCGCGCCCCCCAGGGCAGGGAAATGTTCGCGGCCGGGGCCGGGTTGTCCCGAGCCTCCCGAGCCGGCTGTCCGGACAGCGACCGTGCCTCGCTTTCCCGACTTCAACCCACCCCGGTCGGATCTCTAGACTCGGCCCCTGTTCACCTCGTGCGCCGGAGGACACGACACCGCATGCGCCTGAGACTCATCCGCCGCCGCACCCCCGCCTCGTCCCTCCTCTCCCGGAAGGACGCGTCCGCCCCCGCGACAGCAGGCACTCGAGGCCGCAACGAGGTCGTGGCGCGCAACGGAGTGGATCCGCTGCGCCCGGACCGGCTGCGCTGGCGCGACCACTTCGCGCTCACCGAGCACGTGCTCCACCTGCGAGGCATCCACCCCGCGCATCACGGGCTGCGCATCGCCCAGCTCTCGGACGTGCACGTGGGGCAGGCCACCTCCGAGCTGCGGATCCGCCGCGCCGTGGCCGCCGTCAACGCCGAGGCCCCGGACCTCGTCTTCCTCACGGGCGACTACGTCACGCACAGCCCCAAGCCGCTGCCGCGCGTGCGCGAGCTGCTCGCGGGACTCGCGGGCCCGGTCTTCGTCGTGATGGGCAACCACGACCACTGGGTCAACGCGCCCTATCTGCGCGAGGGCTTCGAGCAGCTGGGTTACACGGTGCTCCAGAACGAGCACCGCGTGGTGAGCGTGCGCGGCGCGCCCGTCACCGTGCTGGGCGTGGATGATGGCCTCACGGGCAACGACGACGTGGCGAGCACCTTCCGAGGCGCGCCCGCCTCGGGCACGCGACTGGTGCTGGCCCACACGCCGCCCACCGTGGAGAAGCTCCCCGCGGGCGAGGGCCTGGTGCAGTTCTCCGGACACACGCACGGCGGCCAGTTCATCGTGCGCGGCCTCACCGAGGCGCTGTTCCGCCGCGCGGGCCAGCCGTACATCCGCGGCCACTACAGCGTGAACGGCAATCACCTCTACGTGAACCAGGGCCTGGGCTTCGGCTTCGGCGGCCCGTACCTGCGCCGAGGCAGCACGCCCGAGGTCGCCTTCTTCACGCTGCACGCCGCCTCGATGGCCGCGACCGGGTGAGCGCGGCGGCTCAGTGCCGCAAGCCCATGCGAGGGCCGCCCAGTCCGTCCTCGCGCCGACGACGCGACAGGCTGTACGGCCCGGGGCCGAAGTAGACGATGAGCAGCGCGCCGCCCGCCATGGACAGGTTCTTCATGAAGTGGATGAGGTTGTCCTGCGCCTGCACCGCGTCGCCCATGAGCCAGAACTTGTGGACCATGAAGGCCGACGCGATGAGGAACACGGCCAGCACCGCGGCGCCCAGCCTCGCGAAGAAGCCCAGCAGCACGCACAGCCCGCCCAGCACCAGCGCCGCGCCCGAGGCCAACACCGCGTTGCGTGGATTCGGGATGCCCGAGCTCTGGGCATAGGCAGTCATCGCATCCAGCTGGATGAAGTGGCTCAGGCCGCTGGTGATGAAGATGGCCGAAAACAGCAGCCGGCCAATCGGTGCGAGCAGGCCCATGACGTCCTCCGTGAGACTCCCGCCGCCCGCCCTCCTCGCGCGCATGGGCGGTCCTCTTGTCCAAGATGGACCGCGAGGCGCGAGGCGGCAGGCACCGCCTGGGCGGCCGGTCGCCCTCCAGACACTCCCGCGTCCTTCACGTTCCCCGGTGGACCCCCGCCCGGCCTGCGACAACACGCCACAGCGGAGCGAGCAGGCTCGTCGCTATCCTGCCGCTCGTCGTGAAAGCCTCCTCCTTCATCGCAATGCTGAGCGGCGCGCTGGTGCTCGCGCCCATGTCCTCCGCGCGGGCCTGCGCTACATGCGCGTGTGGCGACCCCACGCTCACCTCCATGGGGGACGAGCAGCCCTTCCAGGGACGCCTGCGCCTGTCCACCACGATGCGCGCGTGGGGCCACACCATGGGCCGTGACGGCGAGGACGCGCTGCGCCTGCGCGAGCTGCGCATGGACGTGGCCGTGGCCTACGCGCCTCGCTCCTGGTTGGTGTTGGCCGCCAACCTCCCCCTCCAGCTCCGCGAGACGCGCGACGTGAGCCTCACCCGCGAGCGCGGCTGGGGCGTGGGCGAGGTGGACGTCAGCGCCAAGGCCTTCGTGTGGAAGGACAAGGAGTTCTCGCCCGACCAGCTCGTCAGCGTGGTGGCGGGCGTGAAGCTGCCCACCGCGCCCGTGCTGCACGCGCGCGACGGCTCGGTGCTGGGCTTGGATGCGCAGCCGGGCAGCGGCTCGGTGGACCCCATGGCCGGCCTGTCGTGGCAGGGCTTCCGAGGCACCTGGTCCTTCGCCGCCACCGCCATGGGCTTCCTCCCCACGCGCGGGCGCGAGGGCTTCCGGGCGGGCGCCTCGCTGCGCACCGCGCTGGCCGCGCAGTACCAGCCCGGCACGCGCTGGGCCGTGCGCCTGGGCGTGGACAGTCGCCTCGAAGCCGCCAATGACACGCATGGCGTGCGCGAGGAGAACGGCGGGGGCTTCATCGCCTACGCCTCGCCGGATCTCCTCTTCAGCCCGACGATGGACGTCACGCTCCAGGCGGGCGTGCGCGTTCCCTTCCTCAACCAGCTGCGCGGCCGGGTGGCGACCACGCCCATCGCGCAGCTCTCCCTCGCCTACGACTTGTGAGGTCCCTTCCCGTGAAGCCCTTGGCCGCCCTCACGCTCCTGTGCCTCGCCAGTTGTGGTGAGCGTGAGGACGGACTCCAGCTCACCGTGGGCCTGTCGCTCTCGCCGCGACAGACGCGCGCGCAGGAGCCCGGCACCGCGCGCGAGTTCAGGCGCGCCAACGGTGAGCGGGTGGTGCTCACGCGCGGACTCGTCACCGTGGGCAGCGTGGAGCTGAAGCCCTGCGCGGAGGGCGCGGCGTGGCGCCTCCTGCGCGCGCTGTCGCCCATCGGCACCGCGGAGGCGCACAGCGTCGAGAGCCCCAAGCGACTGGGCGCGCCCCATGTCATCGACCTCGCGCGGCCCGATGGACAGGTGCTGGAGCTGGGCACGCTGCGTCCGCCGCCCGGCCGCTACTGCCGCGCGCGCGTGGGCTTCGAGCCCGCGGATGACGACGCGGAGGGCCTGCCCGCGGCCTCGGTAGACCTGGAGATGGCGGGGCGCAGCCTGTGGCTCGAGGGCACGGTGAGCCCGGCCGGCGGAGGCGAGCCTCGGCCCTTCCTCCTCGTGTCGTCCAACGTGGCCACGGTGGAGGTCGCGCTGGATGGACTGACGCTGTCGGCCGAGAGCCCTCGGGCCGAGCGCGTCCTCACCCTCGCGTATGACACGTGGCTGGACGGCGTGGACCTGGGCGCGGCGAACGCGGCGACGGAGGCCCTGGACAGCGTGGCCCGCTCCGTGGCCATGTCCCCTCCAGTGCCATGACGACGTCCGCCATTCCCACGCGAACCCCCGAGACAGGCGACCCCAGCGCCCGCGCGCGCCTGAACCTCAAGTGGCTGCTGCGGCTGCGGTGGGGCGTGCTGATGGGACAGGCGCTCGTCATCGCCGTGGCGGCGTATGGCCTGGAGCTGGCGCTGCCCGTGTCCGCGCTCGCGGCGCTCCTGCTCGCCGAGACGGTGACGAACGCGGCGGTGCGCGCCTGGCTCACGCGCGCGCCCCGAGTGGCCGAGAGCGTCATCGCCGGACTGATGCTCTGGGACACGCTGGTGCTCACCGGACTGCTCGCGCTGAGCGGTGGCACGCACAACCCCTTCACCACGCTCTATCTGGTGAACGTGGCGCTGGGCACGGTGCTGCTGCCGGCGCGATGGACGTGGGGACTGCTCGCCTTCACGTTGGGCGCCTTCGGCTCACTGTTCGTGCTCCAGGACGTGGACCTGATTCCGGGGTTGGTGCGGCCGGACCACGCGGAGCTGATGCGGCTGCACCTCAACGGCATGTGGGTCGCCTTCGCCGTGGCCGCGGGCTTCATCGTCTACTTCGTCCAGCGCGTCACCCGTGCGCTGGGCGAGCGCGAGCAGGAGCTGGCGCTGGCACGCGCGCAACACTCACGACGGGAGAAGGTCGCGTCACTGGCCACGCTGGCGGCGGGCGCGGCGCACGAGCTGTCCACCCCGCTGTCCACCATCGCGGTGGTGGCCAAGGAAGTGGAGCGCGCGCTGTCCACGGCGGGCGCGTCGGACTCGGTGCGCGACGACCTGCGCCTCATCCGTCAACAGGTGGACCGGTGCCGGGACGTGCTGGTGCAGATGTCCGCGGACGCGGGACAGACGATGGGCGAGGCCTTCCTCGCCGTGCCGCTCGGCGCGCTGGTGGAGCGCACGCTGGCGGAGCTGCCCACCCCCGAGCGCGTCCAAGTGGACCTGCCTCCGGAGATGGCCGCGTCGCGCGTGCATGGCCCACCGCGAGCGCTCTCCCGCGTGCTGCGCGGGCTGGTGAAGAACGCGCTCCAGGCCTCGCCGCGCGACGCCTCCGTGGAGCTGTGCGTGCGCGCCGAAGCGAGCGGAGCGCGGGTGGAGGTGCGCGACACGGGCGCGGGCATGCCGGCGGAAATCCTCGCGCGCGCGGGCGAGCCCTTCTTCACCACCAAGGCCCCCGGTGAGGGCATGGGCCTGGGCCTCTTCCTGGCCCGCTCGCTGGCGGAGCAACTGGGCGGCTCGCTGGAGCTGCGCTCCACACCAGGCGAAGGCACGGTGGCGCGGCTCCACCTGCCCCTGCTCGCGCCCGGCACCTCGACCGAGCCTGGCGCGGAGGCCGCGGCATGAGCACGACAGGCACCGAGCACCACCCCAGCGTGCTCCTGGTGGACGATGACGCCACCCTGCGCGAGCGCCTGGGCCGGGCCTTCCGCGAGCGGGGCTGGGAGGTCACCACCGCGGGCGACTACGAGGGGGCACTCGTCGCCGCGCGCCGCGAGTCCCCCGAGTACGCGGTGGTGGACCTGCGCATGCCAGGGCACAGCGGGCTGGAGCTGGTGAGGGACCTGCTCGCGGTGGACGCCGCCACGCGCATCGTGGTGCTGACCGGCTACGGGAGCATCGCCACCACCGTGGACGCCATCCGCCTGGGCGCGGTGAACTACCTGCCCAAGCCCGCGGACGTGGACGACATCCTCGCCGCCTTCGCGCGCGCCACGCACGAGCCCGCCGTGGCCGCGCCCGAGACGCTCCAGGCCCCGTCCCTGGCCCGCGCGGAGTGGGAGCACATCCACCGCGTGCTGGCGGACTCGGCGGGCAACATCTCCGAGGCGGCGCGCAAGCTCGGCATCCACCGCCGCTCGCTCCAGCGCAAGCTCCAGAAGTACCCGCCGTCGCGCTGAGCGCCTCCGCTCAGAAGGCCGCGCAGGCGCAGCCCCACGCGCCCCAGAAGTCCCACGGCGCGCGGGCGTGCACGTGCCCCGGAGTCCCATGCGAGGCGCACGCGCGAGGCGGCGCCAGCACACTCCGCGCGGCGGCCGCCTCGCCCGACAACCCACCCCCGAAGCGCGTCACCGGAGACCAGTCCGGCATGGGCGGAGGCAGCGGAGGCGCCAGGGGACCGAACTCGCCGGTGCCATGCACCACCTTGCCGCCCACCACCGTGAGCACGCTGGTGATGTCCGCGATGTCCGTCTCGGGCACCTGGAAGTAGTCCGCGGACAAGAGCGCGAAGTCCGCGTACTGGCCCGCGCGCAGCACGCCCTTCACGTCCTCCTCCTGGGAGAACCACGCGCTGCCTTGCGTCCACAAGCGCAGCGCCTCCTCGCGCTCCAGGAGGTTGTCCTCGCCATACATGGCCAGCCCGCCCAGCGTGCGGCCCGTGACGAGCCACGACAGCGCGACCCACGGGTTGTAGCTGGCCACGCGCGTGGCATCCGTGCCGGCGCCCACGGGCACGCCCGCCGCCAGCATCTTCCGCACGGGCGGCGTGCGCCCAAGCGCCTCGCGTCCGTAGCGCGCCAGGAAGTACTCGCCCTGGAACGCCATGCGGTGCTGGATGGCGAGGCCTCCGCGCAGCGCGCGCACGCGCTCGATGTTCCGCTCCGAGATGGTCTCCGCGTGGTCGAGGAACCAGTGCAGCCCCTCGAACGGCACGTCGCGGTTCACCCGCTCGTAGACGTCCAGCACGCGGCTGATGCTCTCGTCGTAGGTGGCGTGCAGGCGGAACGGCCAGCGCCGCTCGGCGAGCAGGCGCACCACCTGCTCCAGCGAGCCCTCCATGTCCCCCGGCAGCTCGGGGCGCGGCTCACGGAAGTCCTCGAAGTCCGCCGCCGAGAACACCAGCATCTCGCCCGCGCCGTTGTGGCGCAGCATGGCGTCTCCCTGACGCGGCGAGAGCTGCCGCGACCACCGGTCGAAGTCCGCCAGCTCCTCACCCTTGCGTTGGGTGAACAGGTTGTAGGCGACGCGCACCGTCATCTCATCCGCCGCGTGCAGCGCCTGGATGACCTCGTAGTCGTCCGGGTAGTTCTGGAAGCCGCCGCCCGCGTCGATGGCCGAGGTGATGCCCAGCCGGTTCAGCTCGCGCATGAACTGGCGCGTGGAGTTGAGCTGGTACTCGCGAGGCAGCCGAGGCGCCTTCGCCAGCGTCGCGTAGAGAATGAGCGCGTTGGGCTGGGCCAGCAGCAGCCCGGTGGGATTGCCAGCCGCGTCCCGCTCGATGCGTCCACCCGGCGGCTCGGGGGTGTCCTTGCCGTAGCCCACCGCGCGCAACGCCGCCTGGTTCAACAGCGCCCGGTCGTAGAGGTGCAGGAGGAACACGGGCGTCTCGGGCGCCACCGCGTTGAGTTCCTGCAGCGTCGGCAGGCGCTTCTCCACGAACTGGTGCTCCGTGAAGCCGCCCACCACGCGCACCCACTGCGGCGCGGGCGTGCGGGCCACCTGGAGGCGCAACAACTCCATGGCATCCGCCAGCGAACGCACGCCCTCCCAGCGCAGCTCCAGGTTGTAGTGCAGACCTCCCCGGATGAGGTGGAGATGGCTGTCATTGAGCCCCGGGATGAGCCGCCGTCCCTTCGCGTCGACGACCCGAGTCCCCGCCGTCGCATGCCGGAGGACCTCCGCGTCGCTGCCCACCGCCAGCACCTTCCCCTGAGAAACCGCCAGGGCCGTGGCCTCGGGCTGGCTTGGGTCCAGGGTGGTGACTCGCGCATTGCGCACCATCAGGTCGGTCATCGGGACTGCCTCGTCGCGCTTCGGCCTGGCGAGGAGCGACAGGCCGCGCGGCGATGTTCCATCACGCGCGGCGGTGACACCAGCCGCGCGTGGTCATCCGCCACGAACAGCCAGGGCAGCCGGCCCTGCGCCAGCCCGAACGTCTCAGCAGGTCTCGCCGGCCGTGTACACGCGGTACTGGGTGGTGCGGCCCCACGAGGAAGAGAACCCGCCGCAACGACAAGCCCGCCACCCCACCCGCGTGGTGAGGGTCGCCTCGCTGTAGGAGTCCATGCGGAAGCTGTCCTCCGTGCCGCAGTACGGCAGGCGGATCGCGGCGAACGCCCATGCCTTCATCTGCATGTATTTCTCCTGGGATGGTGTGGGTGAGGCGCTCAAACCCCATCTCGCGGTCGCCGCCCCGCTGAATCCCAGATGTCTGGGATTCTTTCAGGCCGCGGAGGCGTGGGGGACGATGACCACCTTGCCGGAAGTCCGCCGCTCGGCCATCGCGCGGTGGGCCTCGGCGGCCTCCTCCAAACCAAACGTCCGCCCCAGGAGGATCTCCAACCGGCCCGAGGTCACCCAATCCATGGCATCACGCAGCGCGGCCGCCTGGACCTCGGGAGGCAACCCCACGGTGGCGAAGCCCACCAGCGATTGGTTCTGGAAGATGAACCCCGCCAGCTGCTCCTCCGTCATCCGCGCGCCCCGCATGCTGTCCACGCCAAAGGTGACCAGCCGCCCCCGAGGCGCCAGGGCTCGCAGGCTGAGCGTGAAGACCTCTCCGCCACCCCGCTCGAAGACAATGTCCGCGCCGCGCCCGCCCGTCGCCTCCCGGATGCGCTCGGGCCAATCCGTGGCGGAGGTGTCCACCGTCACGTCCGCGCCGAGCCGCCGCGCCACCTCGCGCTTCTCCGCCGTGCTCGCGCCCGCGATGACGCGCCCCGCGCCCATCCGCTGGGCGAACTGCACCAGGAAGGACCCGACCCCGCCCGCCGCCGAGGGGATGAACACGGACTCGCCCTTCTGCAGTCGCGCCGCGTCGCGCAGCGCCATGAGCGCGGTGGGCGCCTGGCTCAGCAGCGCCGTGGCCTGAGCGAAGGACAGCGACTCGGGGATGGGGACGAGCTGGGCCGCGGGCACGCGCGCGTACTCCGCGAACGCGCCTTGCGTGGGGAGCATCGCCGCCACCCGCGCGCCCTTCGACACCTGCGACACGCCCTGCCCCACCGCGCTCACGATGCCCGCCGCCTCGAAGCCCGGCACATACGGCAGCGCGGGGCCCGGCAACTGTCCGGCGCGCAAGAGCAGCTCCGCGTAGTTGAGGCCGGCCGCGCGCACCTCCACCAACACCTCCCCTTCTCCCGGGACGGGTGTGGCGACCTCTTCGACGCGAAGCTCCTCGGGTCCGCCCAACCGCCGCAACTGGACTGCCTTCATGGTGCTGTCTCCCGCGTGGAATGTCCTGACGCGGGCGGAAGGTAATCGTCGGCTTCAGGACGAACACCGCCACATCATCCGGATTCATGGTTCAATCGTCCTGAACCCGGAGCCTCGTGGATGGATGTCCTCGCCGATGCGCTGCGCCACATCCGCTTGCGCAGCAAGCTCAATGGTCGCCTCGAAGGCTTCGCGCCGTGGGGCATGCGCGTGCTCGCGCGCGACGTGCCGACCTTCTATGTGATGACCCAAGGAAGCTGCCTCCTGGAGGCCGAGGGCACCCGGCTGCAGCTGGGGCCCGGGGACTTCGTCTTCATCCTCGGCGGCGTCTCGTACGTGCTGAGGGACAGCCCGAAGACGCGTCCCCTCCCCGCCGAGGTCGTCTATGCCTACCTGGGCGGGCGCTGCGGCGGCACCGTCCGCGCGGGGGGCTCGGGGGCGCAGACCACGGTCATCTGCGGCACGTTCGAGTTCGAAGGCGCCTCCCCCACCAGCCCGCTGCTCGCCAGCCTCCCGCGTCTGATGCACGTGAAGGCCAAGAGCGCGGTCTCCGCGCGGTGGGTCGACTCGGCCATGCAGCTCATGGCGCAGGAGCTGGATGCCGAGCAACCCGGCTACGAAGCGGTGGCGAGCCGGCTGGCGGACATGCTCTTCGTGCAGGCCCTGCGCACACACGTCGCCACGCAGCCCGCGCAGCGCGGGGGCTGGTTGGGCGCGCTCTCGGACCCGCAGGTGGGCACGGCCCTCCAGCACCTGCACGACAAGCCGGAGGAACCCTGGACCGTCGAGCGCCTCGCGCGCGTGGCCAACATGTCGCGCTCGGTCTTCGCCGCCCGCTTCAAGTCACTCGTGGGGGACGCGCCGCTCACCTACCTGACACGGTGGAGGATTCACCGGGCCGCCCAAATCATGGCACTGGCCCCGCACCACTCGACCTCCGAGGTCGCGCGACAGGTGGGCTACGAGACGGACAGCGCCTTCGTGAAGGCCTTCCGGCGCCACGTGGGAGAAACGCCCGGTACGCTCCGCCGCCGCCTGCGTGAGCGCGCCGCCGAGACGAACCCCCAAGACGCGCTCCGGGACTGATTCGCGACACCGCTTCATCCGACGACCCTTCATCGGGCGCGCCAGCCTCAAGCCGTGCGGCGCGCCACACACCTCAGCCCGCCACCTCCGGCGTCAATGACAGGCGCCGCAGTCCGCCGCGCAGCTCTCGGGCGTGGTGCCCGTGCCGCAGTGCTCGGTGAGCTGGCACGTGCCGTCACCGCAGCGGTAGATGTCCGACGAGCGGATGCGCGTGGTGATGGGGCGGTACTGCTTCCCGTTGTACGTGCAGCGCGTGTAGTAGGTCCGCGTCGAGTCCAACGTGCAGTACGTGCGGCAGGCCCCCACGTGGGTGATGGGCAGGCACGAGTTGTCACTCCACGTCGACAGCCCGCAGGTGCGCACCGTGCTCTGGTCATAGGTGAGGTACTCGCCGTCATTGGCGGCGAAGACGCCCTCGTTGTTGAAGAGGTTCCCGAAGAAGCACGCCTCCGGCTCCGTGTAGGTGGACAGCTCGTCCGTGGCCAGCGGCAGCGCCGTGCCCTGGGCGTTCTTGCCCAGCACCGAGATGCTCACGTGCACCCCGTACTTGTTCGCGTGCGCCGCCAGACACGCGCTCACCACGTGCTGCTCCGCCTCCGTCGGCGGCATCGGAGAGGTCGCGCTGGACCACGAGGGCGCGAGCCCCAGCAACCCCTGCCACGTGTATGTCTGCCCCGTGGTCGGAGACGTGTAGGTCAGCGTCTGGCCTTCCGACATGGCGCACTTCGCGACGTACTGCATCACCATGTCCGAGAGCACCGGGTTCGAGCTGAACCACGTATTGAACCCATTCGTGCTCAGGCCATTCGTCGACAAGCCATTCGTGCTCAGGCCATTCGTCGACAAGCCATTCGTGCTCAGGCCATTCGTCGACAAGCCATTCGTCGACAGCCCATTGGTCGAAACCATCTCATCCGCACGGGAGCCGAGCGACTCATCCCTGTCGTCACCGACACCCCCGCCGCACCCGACCAACGTCAATCCCAACACCACCGACGCCACCCCCGCGCGCGAGCGTGCGCGCCAGCCGCTCGGGGCGGACACGACCGACGAATGAGACAAGACTCCCGTGACATGAGAATTCATGGCGCTGCCTCCACGTTGGGGGTGGCCAGGTGGGTGTCTGGCCAAGACAACGGGTAGTGACGCCTGGTCATCGCGTACAGTGACCCTTCATGTTTTCCATATGAATCGGTCTTTCGGAAAACATGGGGTCCGTGAGGCGCACGACGCTCACCTTCACGAAAGACAGACGGAAGACGTTCGGGGTGGCAGCGGTACAGGGTGGCTGTCACGCAGAGCGGGCTTCGCCTTGGGTCCCAGCGCCCCGGGCCGCCGGGCGGGCGTCACGCGGGAGCGTCACGGTGAAGGTGGTGCCCTCGTGGTCCGAGGAGCTGACGCAGACCGTGCCGCCATGCGCCAGGACGATTTCCTTCACGATGAAGAGTCCCAACCCCAGGCCCGCGCGCCGGCGCCCTCGGCCCAGCCCCGCCTGACGGAACGGGTCGAAGATGCTGTCCAGGAGATGCGAGGGAATGGGCGTGCCGGGGTTGTGCACCTCCAGCACCTGCTCGTCTCCGCGCGCGGAGCAATGGAGCAGCACGGGAGAGTCCGACGCGCCGTGCTCCAGCGCGTTGCCCACCAGGTTGCTCAGCACCTGCGCGAGCCGCTCGGCGTCCCAGACGCCCTCGGCGCGACCGTCCACGTCCAGCGCGATGAGCCGCTCGGGATGCGCCGCGCACAGCTCCTCCACCACCTGCCGGCAGACCGAGCCCAGGTCCACCGGCCCCAGGTTGAGCGGGATGCCCCCGGACAGCCGCGCGCGGGTGAGGTCCAAGATGTCGGAGATCATGTTCCCCATCCGCCCCGCGCTCGACTCGATGCGCTGCGCCAGCTGCTGCTGCGCGGGGCTCAGCGAGGCGCGGCGGCGCAGCGCCCTCGCGGACAGGGAGATGGCATTCAAGGGATTGCGCAGGTCATGGCCCAGGATGCCAATGAAGCGCTCGCGAAACTCCGCCTCCTCCGCCAGCCGCTCCAGCGCGCGCTTGCGCTCGGTGATGTCCATCATCGAACCAATCATTCGCACCGGGCGCCCTTGGTCGTCGCGCGCCAGCACGCCGCGGTCGAGCACGTGCGCCCAGCTCCCATCGCCGCGCAGGAAGCGGTACTCCGCCTGCCACGCGTCCTCGTCCGAGTCGACGAAGTGCTTCAGCCGCTGCACCACCGGGCCCCGGTCCTCCGGGTGGACACGCTCGCCCCACCAGTCCAGGTCGTGCCACTCCAACAGGTCGCCATAGCCAAAGGCATCCCCCGTCCCGGGGTCCCACTTCACGCGCCCGGTGGTGGAGAAGTGCCAATCCCAGAGCACGTCATGCGTGGCGCGCGCGGCCAAGCGGTAGCGCTCCTCCGCTTCGCGCAGCGCCGCGGTGGCCTGCTCCCGCTCGGTGCAGTCCACCACCACCCCCAGCATGCGGTGGGTGCGCTCGTTCCCATGGAACGTCTGGCCGACCGCCTCGTAGCAATGCAATGAGCCGTCCGGCCAGCGGCAGCGGAACTTGAAGGTGTAGGGGCCATCCGCGACCAATCCCTGCTCAATGGCGCGAGACACCCGGGGGCGGTCATCCGGAAGGATGCAAGGCAGGAAGCCCGCCAGCGTGGTGGACAGGGTCCCCGGCGACTGCCCGAAGAAGGCCTCCGCGTCCGCGGACCAGGTCACGCTGCGCCGCGCCTCGGTCCACTCCCACGCGACCATGCGCGCGGTCTCCAACGCCAAGCGCAGCAACTCCTCGCGGGCCTGGAGCGAGTGCGCCAGCGCGCGCGCCTCCTCCGCCTCGCGTCTCGCGGCGAGCGCCACCTCCAGCGACTCGCGCGGCGCGGGCGCGCCCTGACGAGGCCCCTCCTGCGAGACGAGCCACAGCGCGAGGCCCTGCTCATGGCGCACCACCACCACCTGGCTGTCGCCCTCGGTGGCACCGAGCGGACAGCGCCACGGCGCGACGTGGGGCACGCCCGTCCGCACCACCCGCGCGCAGGCCGCCACGTCCACCAGGGGAATGCCCTCGCGCACCCAGCCCGAGACATCCCGGCCGAGGTCCAAGGCCTCGACCAGGACCTCCGCCGAGGGACTCAGCGACGTCCATCGCAGGTCGAGCACCTGCCCCTCATCCCCCAGGACAGGCTCGAGCACGATGCATGGTGGCTCGCTTCCCGTGGGAATTGCGCCCACCGGACCGAGCCCTGGGACCCACGACAAACCCATCATGGACTTCCCCCCGGCGCGGGCCTCGTCCCTCCCCCTTGGCCACCGGAGCGTCAACGCGGAGGCGGGGACACGCGTCAGGCCACCTTGCCATGACTGAGCCCTCGGAGCCCTACCCCTCAGGGCCGCACGTCCACGGACTGCTCACCCGTGAGCACTGCCCTCCCACGGACCCGCGCCTTCCCGACCGGACAGGTGGGATGTCGGGCGCGAAGGCGCGCGCGCTCGTTCCCCGAGCCCTGCACAAGCCCTGGAGCATGAGACGGCGCAGGTGGGGCGCTCCGGTGTGTCGGATTGCGAGCCCCGCCCCGCGCCCCATTCCCCGCCGCGAGGGCGTGGGTGTCTGTCCTTCAGTAACGCCCCTTCATCCCCAGGATGGGCAGCACGATGGGCAACCCCACCGCCTTCTTGCGCAGAGGACCCGCCATGCCGCCTCCGGTGTACTCGAAGGCCACCGTCTCCTGGCTGATCGTGACGTTGAGCATGTCCAGGTAGGCCTCCAGGCTGAACGTGTCATACGCCCACGCCTTGGACAGCCGCACGTCGAAGCGCAGGAAGGGCGGCAGCCGGTCCACGCGATCGCGGTCCACTTGAACCCAGGCGGGCCGGCCGCTGCCGTCCTCTCCCTCGCGGTGGGTCTGCGTGCTCAACGTGCCGTACTCCGGGCGGCCGGTGTTGAAGTGCACCACCCCGCCCAGCGTGACGTTGTTGGCGAACTTGTGGCTCACCACCAGGTTGAGCACGTGCGTCTGGTCGAACGCGAACGGGAGCTGCTGCCGCGCATCGCCCACCACGTTGCCCGCATCATCATGGCGGTAGAAGCGCGTGGAGCGCGTGGAGCGCTGGACGCTGTACGACAGCCACCCGAACCAGTTGTTGCCCAGCGGATAGCGCACGAGCAACTCCAGGCCATACGCCCGGCCATGGCTCTCGAAGTCCGGGATGTCCAAGTGGTTGCGATCGAGGTCCACGTCATCCCCCAGCTGGGAGGCGCGGCGAGACAGCGAATTGACGCTGCCCAGCTCCTCGTCCGAGAAGGGCGTCAGCTCCACCGTGCGCAGCAGGGGGTTGAAATAGACATCCAATCCCAGCTCCAGGTGGTTCCACAGCGTCCACTCGGCGCCCAGGGAGAGCTGCACGCCCGTCTGCAATCCCAGGATGAGGCTGCCCACGTCCACCACCGGAAGGCTGATGAGGGTGGTGGGCGGCTGATGGAACACGCCCGCGGCGCCCTTGAGGGTCAGCGTGTCGCTCACGGCATGGCGCACCGTGAGGCGCGGCTCCAGCGCGGTGTTATCGAAGCCAGGGGATAGGTGGTAGTGGTCCAGCCGCAGGCCGGGCACCACCTTCCAGGAGGGTGACGGCGTCCAGACGACCTCGGCGAAGGCGCCCGCGAAGGTGGCCAGCGCCACGGGCTCGCTGACGCGCTCGCCTGGCGAAGCCCCCGGGTCATCGGACCGCGCGTTCCCATCCAGCACCTCCACCACCGCGCGCTTGTTCTCCACGTCGGACCCCACGCGCAGGTCCACCTCGGGCGCCAGCCGCACGTGGTAGCCCGCGCGGGCCGCCCAGTTCGTCTGCTGGATGTGCACCTCGCCGCTGCTGTCTGGCTGCTGGGCGATGACGGAGAAGCGGTCCACGCCCCACGTGCCGCCCACCTCCAGTTCGCCCGCCCCCAGGGGATTCCGGTCCCTCAAGTCCACCCGGTGGAAGACGATGGACTGGAGCGCGGTCTCTCCAAAGGAGTCCATGGCCTTCGTCCCGAAGGTGTCCGAGGAGCCAAAGGCAAACAGGCGCAGCCTGCCCCGTCCCACCTCCTGCTCCACCCGCGCCTGGTAGTCCCAGAAGTCGAGCACCACCTTCGGGTTCTGCCGCCCCGGCGCGGGCGGGGTCTGGAGCTGATTGGCCGCCAGCGCGATGAGCCACGGTGTGTAGGAATACCGGCCCGCGAGGCTGACATTGGTGCGCGAGGAGGGGAACGGCGTCTCCAGGAAGAAGCCCGCGTTGATGAGGTCCGCGTAGGCGCTGCCATGCACGCGGTCATCGTGCGGACGACTGAGGCGCCCATCGATGGCGCCCCCCATCAACCGGCCGTACTGCGGCGGCGGCGAGCCCGCATAGAAGTCGATGGCGTCGATGAAGTCCGGGTGGATGACCGCCGGACCGAGGAACAGGTGGAAGAGGATGGGGACGCGGATGCCATCCAGGAAGTAGCCCGTGGACGCGGGCTGACTGCCGCGCACCACCGGGTAGGCCACGCCGGACAGCATGCTGCCCACGCCGGGCAACAGCATCACGACGCGGAACGGGTCGCCCATCGTGCCGGGCACCTCGCGCAGCTCCGCGTCATGCAGCGTGACGCGGCTTACCTCCGTGCGCTCGCGATCCCCTCGCACCACCGTCTCATAGGGGTTGATGACGAGCGGCTCCAATCCATACACCACCTCCAAGGACTCGGCGGTGCGCAGCGCCTCGCGATAGACGCTGGGCTTGTAGCCGGGCGCCGTCACCCGCACGGCCTGCCCTCCTGAAGGAAAGCGCGCCTCGAAGTGGCCCGCCGCGTCCGTCTGCACCGGCTGGTCCGGCGCGGCGTCCGACAGCAGCGTCGCGCCCACGAGCGGACGACGGTTGCCCTTGGCGCGCACCCAGCCCCGCAGGGTGATGGGTCCCTCACTCACACCCGCATCCGGCGCGGCGAGCACGGGGGCCTCGAAGCGGTACTCGAAGAACAGCCGCACGGCCACCGGCTGGCCATCCACCGTGGCGGGAGAGAAGCGCAGGCGCGGCGCGGCGTGCAGCGCGGCCTCGTCCAACAGCGGATGCACTCCGCTGACGAGCGTCGCCGAGTCCACCTCTCCCGCGTCATCCAACAACAACTCCAGACGCACCGTGCCCCCCACGGCCTCCGCCGCGAGCGCGGGAGGGTACGGCGCGGGTGAATCCTCCAGCAGCACGGGGGGCACGAGCGCCCCCGTCGTCACACCCGCGTCCACCGAGTCGCCCGGCGTCGCCGCCCAGCCCGCGTCCGTGCGCTGGACGGCCACCTCCACCGCCATGCCCGCGTCCGCGGCGCCCTCCTCCGCGCGCACCCCGGCCGCCCACAGCCCCAGCCACACCCCGAGCGCCAGCGCCCCCCCGCGCCAGGACGTCCTCGCCTGTCCCCTCATGTCGTCAGGTGTCCCATGCCCCGGCCCTGCGCGCATGAGGCCAGGGGCAGGGCACCGCTGACAAGGGGAACACACACACCCTGTCTGCCCGGCCGCCACCATTCACTGCTCAACACCTGGCAGGCGAACCCGTCCACCACTGGAGAGAGAACCCGTCCCTTGGGGCGGGAGGACGCGCCCGGGGCCGCTCCCCACCTTGCGTTCGACTTCCCCCCTAAACCGGAACTTCATGAGACTCCCGCGCCCCCTCCCAATCCTTCCGGCCCAGAACAGCTCGCGGTGAGGACGCCATGATTCCTCCCCCCGGCCTGGGTCACCTGCCGCGAGGCATGGTGGCTCCCACGGTCTGCAGTCTCCTTTTGCTTGCGGGGCTCGTGCCGTTGTCCGTCGCGGGCGCGGGTGACCGCGATGCCCCGGACACCCTCATCCTGGACGGACCTCCAGAGCAGAGCCTCTCCTCCACCGCGGACTTCCGCTTCGACTCCAACGCGGCGCAGCCCCGCTATCGCTGCGCCCTGGACGGCGCGGCGTTCCAGTCGTGTGGTCCCACCTTTCATCTGGGGGACCTGCCCCCCGGGGACCACGAGCTGTCCGTGTATGTGATTGACCTCGCCACGGGGCGCTACGACCGCTCGCTCGCGACGTGGGCCTGGGTGGTCGAGGACCCGAACCCCGCGGTGGGAGGCAGCGGCCCCTGAGCCTCACCGGCGCGGGGGGAGGATGGCCGAGGCCACCAGCGTCACCAGCTTGAGTTGGTGGCGCGGCAACCGGCGCAGGGTGCGCAGCAGCCGTCGCATCTCCGGGAGATGATCCTTGTCTGGAGAGTCCTCCTCCCAGACGGCGGCGCCCGCCGCGGCCGCCGTGACGAGCCCCATGGAGACGTCCGCGGACATCTGGAGCGCCAGGCACAGGCGGAACAGCGTGGGCACGCTGGGCATCATCTTTCCGCGCTCGAGCCGCCCGTAGACCTCCGAGGCGATGCCGATGCGGTCCGCGACGTCCGCCTGGGTCAACCCGGCGCGCATGCGCGCGGCCTTGGCGGCCACGCCCACGCTGAGGGACAGCTTCCGCTCGATTCGCCGCCGGGCGAGTTCCGGCGCGGGCACCTTCCGGCTCCGGGCGGGGCGGAGACGGCTGGAGGCGACAAGACCTTCGGGGTGGGTTCTCACCACATCAACCTTGCGCGTGTGGCCCGGCGAGGGACCCGCGCCCTCGCGGACCTCCCGCCGGCCGGTCAGTTCCCGGCCGTTATAACCCACCACGTCATCTGAACCTATGCCGATACGGCAGGTTGTCTCCCTTTTCATGAGCCCCACCCCGGGGCGACATGGTCGCACCCCACCGCACACCTCCCTCGCAGGGAACGTCCACGCTGCGCCGCGGCATGGAAGACAGGCTCCCGCACAAAGCCTCGCATCGCGGCGGTTGGGATTGCGCGAGGGTTGGGGCCGCGCGCGCTACCCGGACCGGTCGATGCCGCGCATCAGCACGGGCGGGTAGCGCTCGCCCGAGGCGCCGTCCGAGAAGAGCGCCGAGATGCGGGCCCGCTCCTCGGGAGTGAGGACCAGCTCGCGGGCGCGCAGGTTCTCCTCCAGGTGCGTGCGGCGGCGCGTGCCGGGGATGGGGACGATGTCCGGCCCCTGGGCCATGAGCCACGCCAGCGCGAGCTGTCCTGCGCCGCAGTGCTTCTCCTGCGCGAGGGCCTGGAGTCCGCGCACGCGCTCGGCGTTGCGCTCGAAGTGGTCTCCCTGGAAGCGCGGCGAGTGCCGGCGGAAGTCCGTCTCGCTCAGCGCGGCGGGCGAGTGCAGGCTGCCGGTCAGGAAGCCTCGGCCCAGCGGGCTGTAGGCGAGCAGCCCGATGCCCAGCTCCCGCAGCGTGGGGAGGATGTCCGCCTCCACGTGGCGCTCCCACACCGAGTACTCCGTCTCCAGGGCCGCGAGCGGATGCACGGCGTGCGCGCGGCGGAGCGTGCGGGCCGAGGCTTCGGAGAGGCCCATCCGCGCGACCTTGCCCTCGGCGACGAGGGCCGCCATGGCGCCCACGCTCTCCTCGATGGGCACCTTCGGATCCACGCGGGCGAGGATGAAGAGGTCGAGCCGCTCCACGCCCAGTCGCGTGAGGGACGCCTCGCACGCGCGGCGCAGGTGGGCGGGGCTGCCATCGGTCTCCCACTGTCCGTCCGGGAGTCGCCGGGCCCCCGTCTTGGTGGCGATGACGGCGCGGTCTCGATGGCCCGCGAGCGCACGGCCGAGCAGCTTCTCGTTCTCGCCGCCGCCGTACGCATCCGACGTGTTGAACAGCGTGACGCCCAGCTCCAGGGCGCGGTGGATGGTGGCCACGGACTCCGAGTCATCGGCGGCGCCGTAGCCTCCCGACATCCCCATGCAACCCAAGCCCATGACGCCCACGTTCAATCCGTTCCAGAGGGTGTTCTTCACGGTGTCTCCTTCCGAGGTGCGCGCAGGATGCGTCCGCGGGCCGCGGCGAGATTGGGCGTTCTTGGCGGTGCGCTGAACGGGAGGCGGTTAGGGTAGGCGCCCATGCCGCGCGTCACTGGCCTCGACTCCTTCGTCCGCCTGCGTCCTCCCGAGCTTCCGGGCGTGGGCATCGTGCGAGGGGAGCGCGAGCAGCGGCTGTGGCGAGGCATCAAGCCGGTGCACGCCATCCACCTCACGCTCCAAGGCGTGAGCGAGCGCTGGTATCGCGGACAGGTGCTCACCGAGGCCCCAGGCACGCTCTCATTCAAGGAAGCCGGCGAGGTCTACCGGGACGTGCGCCGGCACACGCCCGGAACCTTCCAGGTCATCGCCTTCGACTCAGCGCTGGTGGATGAAGCGAGAGACGCGCTCGGAGTCTCCGCGTCCGGGTACCTGCGCGTGCTGCAATTGAAGTCCGAGGACCCGCGCGCCCACGCGCTGCTCCGCTTGCACGAAGCCCTGCGCTCATCCGGGACGCCAGTGGACACGCAGCGAGCGCTGCTGACCGAGGCGCTGGGCGCGTATGTCTCGCTCATGGGACGCGGAGACGAACCTGCCCGCCGAGGCTGGCGCGTGCCGGTCCGCCGAGCCCAGTCCTTCCTGGTGGAGCACCTCACCGAGCCCGTGTCCTTGGACATGCTCGCGAGCGAAGCGCGGCTCGACAAGTATCACCTCTGCCGAGCGTTCCGAGACGAGGTGGGCCTGCCGCCGCACGAGTACCTCACGCACCTGCGCATCCGGAAGGCCCAATCCTTGTTGGAGCAAGGCCATCGTCCCGCCGAGGTCGCCGCCGACGTGGGCCTCTACGACCAAAGCCAGCTCCACCGCCACTTCCGACGAATCGTCGGAGTCACCCCCGGGCAATACGCCCGCGCCCTGTCGCGATAGAGCACGCGCCCCCGCAGCGGGCCCATCCTCATCTCGGAGCGGTCGGCAGCGCGACGGACTCCAAGATGAGCCTGCGAAGCCGCTCGACGCCCTCCGCCTGAGGGCCGGGGCGAGACACCAGGACGTAATCGGTCGGAGGTGCTCCTGACAGCGGGATGCCCACGAAGCCTCTCGGGACGGGACAGAAGTCGTTGACCACGCCAATCCCCATCCCGAGCCGCACGAAATGCATCATGAGCTCCCAGCCCGTGGCCTCCACCGCGACGCGCCACGTGCAGCCGGACCCACGAAGCAGTTGGGTCAGCATCGTGCGATGGGGACTCCCCTCGGGCGCCACGACGAGCTGCTCGCCCTCCAGCTCTTCGGGCTTCAACGTCCGTCTTCGGGCATGTCGATGGGATGAAGGCACCACCACCCTCTGCCCGACGGTGCGAAGCGGCTCGACCACGAGGTTCTCGGGAGAGACCGCGCCCGCCACGACGCCGAGATGCGCACGCGACTCGCGAATGTGAGCGAGGGTCTCGGGCCCCGGAAGCGCGAGGAGACGGAGCGGCCATCGCTCTTTCGGGAACTGACGGATGACCGGCCCGAGCAGATACAAGAAGGCGCCCTGCCCCGCGCAGAGGATGACCGGACCGGAGTGCGCCTCGCCTCGAAGCTCCTGGAGCACGCCCTGGTCACGCTCCAGCGCCTCCCGACCATGGGCCGCCAGTCGCCGCCCCTCCCGCGTCAGCACCAGGGTCCTTCCCACACGCTGATAGAGCGGACGGCCCACCGCTTCGGAGAGCTTTCGGATCTGCACGTGCACCGCGGGCTGCGAGATGTTCAGCCGCTCGGCGGCCCGCGTGAAGTTCAGGTGCTCCGCGAACACGACGAACGCATGGAGCCATTCATGGTTCATGGAGACGAACGCTAATCCAGCGCGATAGACCCTATAAACATAATAGTTCTGGTGAATTCATCCCTGGCGTAAATCCTGGCGCGAAAGAACCCATGAATGGCTTTGCACCGCCAAAGCCCAGGAAGAAAGCCATGCCCTCTACGGACAGCCCTCTGCGAACGAATCGAGACCTCTACCTGCTCATTGCCACGCTCCCCCAGAGCCACCCAGCCCCTCAGCGCTCGCTGGAGGAGTACCTGACCGCGCTCTGGGAGCTGGGCACCCGACTCCGCGAGCGCGAAGACGTGAGCCTCGCGGAGTTCGCGCACCTGCTGATGGCCGGGTTCACCACCCCCGCGCCCCCGTTCAACCCTTCATGGCGCACGCGCGTGAATGCGCAACAGGAAGACAGCTCCGGGTATGAGCAATGGGAGGCCGTCGTGTTGTCGCAGATCGTCGATCTGCATGAGATGCGCGAGGCGGGCCTGCTCACCAACGACCTTCGCTACTTCGGGCTCGACGCGCCAAGTGGCGCGCGCTGGTACAACTTCGACCCCGTCACGTATCTCGAGTGCGGCGCCGCGGGTGCCTTGGGTGGATGGGAGCCCGGGGATGACACGGGCCGAGAGCTGGTTCCGGGACTCGTCGCCGTCATCGACGACCAGGGGAAGGTCACGCCAACGGATCCCCGCTTGCTCCAGACGCCCACGCTCGACCTCCCTGCCTTGAGCTGGGACGCGTGCGCGGACTTCCTGCGGATGGGCCAGTGCTACGAGTAGGCGCCTCACGACTCAGCGAACGCGATGAACTCCGGTGGAACGTGGTCCACCAGCCACACCCCATTGGCGGAGAGAAAGAAGACATGCCCTGCCTCATGCATCACGAGCGCGTGGATGCGCAGGATGACCGCGCTGCCTCGGCGGACGCCCACCACGCGCGCGGTCTCCCGGTCTGACGACAGATGAACATGGTGACGCTGCATCTTGAGCAGACCTTGCTTCCGGATCCGCTCCACGTTCGCCTCGGGCGTCCCGTGATAGAGCACCGCCGGTGGGACCGCCGCGGGATACGAGAGGTCGATGGGCACGGAGTGCCCCTGATTCGCCCGGATGCGCCGCCCATCCTCGCTGATGGCGAATCGGCGCTTCTCGCTGGAGGCCACGAGCTGCTCCACGGACTCCCGCGTGAGGGGGCTTCCATGTGCCCGGCATTTCGCGACGAGCACATCGATCTCGACCCAACCCTGCGCGTCCAATCGGAGGCCCACCCGCTCGGGCTGGTGCCGCAGGATGAGGCTCAAGAACTTGCTCAACGCTGTCAGTTGCCGGGCATGCACGGTACGCCCAGCCTATCCGCTGCCCCAGCGGGGCGGAATGCACGCGGTCCCTTGCGTGCCTCCCCTGCGCCATGACGGGCCCTGGCCCCGCACGAAGCGCTTCTCATCCGGCAGGGGACGGCCCAGGATGACGCGAGATGTCTCCTCGCGCCGCTCCTCGACCCCGCTGTGAACGCTGCAACCTCGCGACGCACTTGTGCCTGTGCGCTGAGATTCCCCGCGTGGAGACGCGCACCCGCTTCATCCTCCTGATGCACTCGCTGGAGCTTCGCAAGAAGAGCAACACGGGTGGGCTGGCCGCGTTGGCGCTCACCAACTCCGCGCTGCTTACCCATGGCGCTCCCACGGACTTCCTCGACGTCGCCGTCCTGTCCGAGCCTGGGACGTGGCTGCTCTTTCCCGATGGCCCCACCCCGCCCCCGGACGCCCCCGCGCCCCGGCAGCTCGTGGTGCTGGATGGGAGCTGGTCACAAGCCCGGCGGATGACGCAGCGACTGCCCGTGCTGCGCACCCTGCCACGCCTGGTGCTGCCTCCGCCGCCCGCGGGGATGCTCCGGCTGCGCGAGACCTCGCACCCGGCCGGGATGTCCACACTGGATGCGATTGCCCGCGCCGTGGAGCTGCTCGAGGGCCCCGAGGTCGCCGCGCCCATGGCCCGGCTCGCCGAGCTGCGGGTGAAGCGCATCGCCGACTGCGGCTCGCTGAGCTGAGCCCCCCACCCGGACCGCAGCGTTCTCCCAGCCTCGTGGACCGCCCGTCGATTGGCTTGCCGCCACCCCACCCGGGCCATAGGTTTGTCGCCGGATGCAGGTATCGACCGTTCTGAAGCTCGAGTCCCTCCGGATCACGGACTGTCGGTGCAGCGCCGGCCCCGACGATGCGCCCTTCACGGAGATGCACCGCAACTTCTCCGTGGCCTACGTCCGCCGAGGCACGTTCAGCTACAAGACGCAGGGCGAATCCTTCGAGCTGGTGACCGGGTCACTGCTCGTGGGCAGCCCCGGTGACGAGTACATGTGCGCGCACGAGCACACGCGCGGGGACGAGTGCCTGTCGTTCCACCTGTCCCCCACGCTGCTCGATGAGATGGGGATCCGCCCCGAGGTCTGGCAGGCCGGAGGCGTCCCGCCCCTGCCCGAGCTGATGGTCCTCGGAGAGCTGGCGCAGGCCACCGCCGAGAAGCGCAGCGACGTGGGCATGGACGAAGTCGGCATGGTGTTCGCGTCGCGCTTCGCCGAGGTCACCTCCGGACGCGTCAGCAAGGCCCCCTCCGCGCGTGCGCTCGACCGTCGCCGCGTGGTGGAGGCGGCGCTCTGGCTGGACGCGCACTCGCACGAGCCCATCGACCTGGAGACGACCGCGCAGGAGGCCGGGCTCAGCGCGTTCCACTTCCTGCGGCTGTTCTCCAAGGTCGTGGGCGTGACGCCTCACCAGTACCTGCTGCGGTCGCGGCTGCGGCGTGCCGCGCGGCTGCTCGCGGACAACACGCGCTCCATCACGGACGTCGCCTTCGATGTCGGCTTTGGTGACCTCTCCAACTTCGTGCGCACCTTCCATCGCGCGGCGGGTGTGTCTCCCGGACGGTTCCGACAGGCAGCGCGCGGCGAGCGCAAGTTCCTCCAGGAGCGCCTCGCCCTTCCGGCCGTGAGGTGAAAATCCAAGCGTGGTGGCCCGCGCGAGGGCCCCTCCGAACGGAGCCCTCGCCCTGAAGTGCGGAGCCGTTGAAACGCAGCCAGGTCTCCCTAGCTTCCGCCCTCCTCGTTTCCAAGGAAGGCCCCATGACTCGACGTTTCCTGCCATCGCTCCTCGCGATGGTCGCGCTCGGCACCTGTCTGTATTCCAGCGCCAGCCCCGCGCAGAACGCGCAGTCCGGAACCATTACAGACGGAGACTTCATCACCGTCCCGTCCGGCACGACGAATGACTGGGCGCTCCTCGTGGCGCCGCGCGAGATGGGCTTCGAGGAGCCGGGCTCCGAGCGGGACAACGCCCTGCTGCGCATCGAGTGCTACGCGGTGCCCATCAACGCGTACACGTGGCGCGTCGTGGCTCGCTTCAAGATGCGCCCCTGGAACAACGCGGATGGCTATTGGAACGCGGGCTCCGCGAGCTACGTGCTCGTCCACAAGTAGCGCGGCCCTGCGCGGGGCGATCGCAACTTCCTCCAAGAGCGCATCCCCACCCCTTCCCTACTCTGCGGGCCTCTCTCAACAGGAGACCCACGTGTTCGACCACATCGGATTGAAGGTGAAGGACCTGGATGCCAGCGTGCGCTTCTACACCGCCGCGCTCGCGCCCCTGGGGTACGTGCTGTGCTCGCGTGACGCCTCGAGCGCGGGCTTCGGGCCCAAGGGCGAGCCCGCGCTGTGGCTCTATGCGACGCCGGGCGTGAAGAACCCGGGGACGCACGTCGCCTTCCAGGCCACGAAGCGCGCCCCCGTGGATGCGTTCCACGCGAGCGGCCTTGCGGCGGGTGGCACCGACAACGGCCTCCCCGGCCTGCGCGCGGACTACAGCCCCACGTACTACGCCGCGTTCCTCGTGGACCCGGACGGCAACAACGTCGAAGCGGTCTGTCTGAAGTGATGCCAGCGCAGGGCCTCGGCGAGCACTGCCTCGCCGGGGCCCTCACTGCGCCGGGATGTGTGCGTCCACCCAACCCACGACGTCCGCGATGACCTTCGCGGAATCGGGCTCGTGGGCCAGGTCGTGGCGTTGCCCCGGGTAGAGAATGAAGCGCTTGTCCTGGCTCGACGCCTGCGTCACCAGGGCCCGGTTGCCCTCGATGGAGGTGATGACATCCTCGCTGCCCTGCACCACCAGCAGCGGCAGCTTCAGCTCCGGGAACCGCCCGTCGAGCGCCTCGACCCCCGCGACAATCGCCTTGGCGGAACCCGCCGGAAGCTTGCGATGCGTGATGAGCGGATCCGCGAGGAACGCGTCCTTCTCCGGCCCGTCGTGCAGGAACATCTGACTGTCCAATGCCTGCGCGGGCAGTCCTGGCAAAAGGGTGCCAGCAATCTTCGCCAGCCGCGTATCAAAGCCTGACACCCCCGGCGGCAGCGCGACGGCCGCGCCACTGAGGATGAGCCCGGAGACCTCGCTCGCGTGCTGGAGCACGTAGTGCGTGGCCACGAGCCCCCCCATGCTGTGCCCGAACACCACCACCGGGACACCGGGATGCCGCGCGCGCGCCTCCTGGACCATCCCATCCACGTCATCGACGAGCTGCTGCATCGACTCGAGCTGCTGGCGGTCTCCACCGGAATGGCCATGACCGCGATGGTCTTGCGCGACGACGGCGAAGCCCCGGTCACGCAGCGCCTCCGCGAGGCGACCATAGCGGTCGGAGTAGTCCCGCAGGCCATGGATGAGGACCACCACGCCGCGCATGGGTGGCTGCATGGGCTCCCAGCGCACGCTGCTCAGACACACCCCATCCGAGGCCGTGCGCTCAAAGCCAGGAGCCGAGGCCGGACGGGAGAGACACGCGCGGGACGACGCACAACCCTGAGCCAGGGCAAGCACCAGCAGGACCGGCAGGATGCGGGAGGAGAGGTTCATGTCCCCCAAGGCACCACGCGGCGGCGGAGGGCACATCGGCCATTTGGCGGATCACACCAGCCCGGCACGCGAGGCCACCAACGAGGCTCCCGCGCGCGTGTTCACCCCGAGCTTCTCGTAGATGTGGAGGGTGTGATGCTGCACCGTGCGGTCGGACACCCCCAGGTGCCGGGCAATCTCCTTGTTCGTCGCGCCCCCGGCCAAGAGGCGCAGCACCTCCACCTCGCGAGGCGTCAGCGACGAAGTGGGCCCGGGCTCGGGCGCGCGCCGAGACACCTTCGCGCCCGTCACCGCCGCGACGCAGTCCGCATCCAAGCGTCCCGCCTTCACCTCCGCCTTGAGCACCTCGCTCGCCGCCGCCGCGTCGCGAGCCCCGCGGTGTGGCCGCGCCTCCTGGAGCGCCACCCAGACATCCGCCACCGCGAGCAGACGAGAAGCCCGAGACAGCGAGTTCGACGCCAACCCGCGGGGATAGCCGCTCCCATCCAATCGCTCGTGATGCTCACCGGCCAGCCGCGCCACGCTCCGCAACATGGGCGTCGCCGCGAGGAGCCGCTCGGTCGCCTCGACATGCGCCCGTGACAGCCGTCGCTCCTCGTCGGACCACGCGCTCCGAAGCCAGAGGCCCGTCGGCAGCGTCACGTGCCCCAGGTCATGCAGATGCGCGGCGAGCTGGAGCGTGGTGCGCGCCTCGGCATCCAGGCCCAGCCCTGGCGCGGCAAGCCCACACACCTCCGCGACCCTCCGCGAGTGCCCCGCCGTGAAGGGACTCTGTAGGTCCGCGAAGTCCCCAAAGGTCATCGCCAGCGCGAGCGCGTCCGCGCGCGGAGGCACTTGAAGCAGGCACGCCTCGGCGGCCTCGATGCGCGCGGACGAGAGTGACTGGAGCGCCGGAACCGCCGCGCGAGCCCGCGCCGCCCAGGTGGGGTCCAGCGCGGTGCCGGACTGGAGCGACAGGGCCTCCTGCGCGACGACGGGCCCCGAACCCACGAGGAAGACCACGGCCACATGCGCCGCCTGGGCCACCCGTCCAATCTCCAGCAGGTCCGCCCCTCCCAGGTGACGAGGCCCTCCCGCGCCATCCCAGCGCTCATGAACCTCGTCGAGCCCTTGCAGCACCCGCGCCTCCAGCCCCAACCCCGAGGCGAGCAGGCGCGCCGCCCCGCACGCCTCGGCGAACCACTCCGCGCGCAGGCGGCTCGCCCCGGTGAGCAGCCGAGACAGCCCCGCCGCGCGCCCGGCCAACGTGCGGTTCGCCTCGACCACCGAGCGCAGGAGGTGCGCGGCGCTCCCCGCATCCCCTCGCAACAGGTTGCGGCGCAGGAGCACGTCGTCACCGAGTCGCGACTCTTCCGCGGCATAGGCGGTGCATCCAAGGTGCCGCAGCAGCCCCACGTAGAAAGCAGACCGAGCGTCGGCGGCGGGCAGACCTCCCTCCAGCGCCAGCTCCAGCGCGAACAGCCCCGTCAACAAACTCTTCTCACCCTCCAACCCGTTCGCGAGGTCGAGCACCGCGGACAGCGCGGTGAGTGAGGCCATCGGCTCCAGTCTCAGCGTCATCAGGGGAAACACTTACCACGGGCGCAGGACGGCCCACATCGCTGACCCAGCGTCCACCTGCCCTGACAGTCAAAATGACAGCCAATTGAATGCCAGAGCACATTCACCACTATTTGACTAAAGACAGCAATGCATGGGATGTGATTGACGCCTCATTCCCTGCGGGGCGGGCGGGGACCCCCTTCAGCCAGACGCGGCAGCCGCGCTCGGCCCCATCCTATTCCTCACACGACAGAGCCCACGGGAATACCAATGGACAAGAATTATCCAGAGAATGACAACCGGGTCCGGAAAATCATCATCGTTGGCGGCGGCAGCTCGGGCTGGATGGCGGCCGCCTACTTGCATAAGGCCCTGAACTTCAACGCCAACATCACCCTCATCGAATCCCCTCGCATTCCCAGGATTGGCGTGGGCGAGGCGACCATTCCTACCATCAAGGAGGAGCTGTTCGATTTCCTACAGATTCCGGAAGAGGAATGGATGTCTGAATGCAAGGCTACCTACAAGCTTGGCATCCGATTCCAGAACTGGAAGAAGCCCGCCGCGCAGGGCGGCGACCATTACTATCACAACTTCGGAGAGATGCCGGAGGTGAAGGGCATCCCGCTCTCTCACATCTGGATGTATGGCCGACAGAAGCAGGGCCGCACGGACTCCATGGAGTACGCCTGCTATCCCACGTCTCCCATTTGTGATGCGTTGAAGTCGCCTCGGTTCATGGATGGCAGCAAGGCCGTCCATTATGCCTATCACTTCGACGCGCTCTTGATGGCCAACTACCTGAAGAAGTGGTCCATCGAGCGAGGCCTGACCTACATCAGCGACGACATCGTCGAGACCCCGCTCACCGAGGACGGCAGCATCAAGTGCCTCAAGGGCGAGAGCGGCCGGGTCTACGAGGCGGACCTCTACATCGACTGCAGCGGCTTCGCGGGGCTGCTCATCGAGAAGGCCCTGGGCGAACCCAAAATCACCTTCCACGACAGCCTGCTCACCGACCGCGCGGTCGCCATCAACATCCCCTCGGACTCGGCGACCGAGGGCATCCGCCCCTACACGACCGCGAGCGCCTTCAGCTCCGGGTGGACCTGGGAGATTCCACTCTACGGCCGCTCGGGCAACGGGTACGTCTATGCCAGCGCATTCCAGACGCCCGAGGAGGCCGAGCGCGAGGTGCGCGCCTGGTTTGGCAAGAAGGCAGACAACCTGGACGTGCGCCACATCCAGTTCATCTCCGGCCGCCGTCGTCGCTCCTGGGTCAAGAATTGCGTCAGCTTTGGATTGGCGAGCAGCTTCCTCGAGCCGCTGGAGTCCACGGGCCTCTACTTCGTCTACGCCGCGCTCTACCAGCTCGTCGCCTGCTTCCCGAACAAGCAGATCGAACCCGCCCTGCGTGACAAGTTCAACGAGCGCGTCTCCTACATGGTGGATGACGTGCGCGACTTCATCGTGCTGCACTTCTGCACGTCTCCCCGCACCGACACGCCCTACTGGCGGGCCAACCAGAACGAACTCAAGCTGCCCGAAACGCTCAAGGAGATCCTCGAACTCCAGCGGGCGGGCATCCCCATCCGCAGGAGCTACGCCTCGAACGACGCGCTCTACTCCTCGTTTGAAGCGGGCTTCGACCGCTTCTGGACCAACAGCAACTTCCAATCCATCTTCGCCGGCGTGGGCTACCTGCCGCGCCAGCCCATGCCGCTGCTCCAGCACCGCAACGACATCCTCGCGGAGGCGGAGCGAGTCTTCGACGACGTCCGGAAGAAGACCTCGCACATGATGGCGCGGCTGCCTTCTCAGTACGACTACCTGACCGCGCTGTACGCGCGGGGTTCTCGAGCCATGGAGGGGGCCGGCCGGCAGAAGGCCGGCTGACCGCCTCACCGCGCGGCCTCAGCCGTGCGCACTCCTCCGCGAGTCCGCACGGCTGTCACGCACGGGCCCCGGCTGCTCCTGGGAGACCTTGTTGACCCAGCGCCGGTAGAACGTGCGGTACTTCAGGATGAGCTGGTCGTACTTGCTGAACGCCCCGCCCGCGTCGGACTTCATGTTGTTCCAGATGGCCACGTCGTAGCCCGCGGCCCCCCAGGTCTGGAGGCCGAAGAGGACGAAGTTGGCCGCGCTGCGCGCCAGCCCGCTCCCCTTCTTGATGGCCAGCAGCATGTGCATCACGGTCTCGTCCTTGTCCACGGGCGTGACGCACTGGAACAGCCGGTACTTCATGTCGCCATCCAGGCTGACCGTCATGATGCAGCCTCCTGGATAGCCATCGAAGTGGAGGTTCATCCGGCTCATGTTCAGGCCCAGCGCCCGCGAGACGATACCCATGGGGCCGAAGTAGCGCTCGACGTGGAAGTCGATGCCCGCGCCAAACCAGGCGCCCTCCCGAGCCAGCGCCTCCTGATCCGCCGGCGGGCTCGACTCGTCATACAGCTTCAGCTCGAAGGCCGTGATGGGCAGTTGGTGCACCGGGGCCGCGTGCTGCGCGTCGTAGAAGTTCTCGATGATGCGCAGCACCGAGGTCTGCGTCTCATACGCGAAGCTCAGGCGCATGAAGTCCCGAGGCCGCTCCGCCTCGGGCATCTCGGGCACGGGGAACAGCGGCACCTGGGTGCCATACCAGACCCAGACAAAGCCATACCGCTCGGTGGTGGGGTAGACGGCCTGCCGGGCCGTGGGCGGAATGGGCTCCAGCCGAGGCACCGCGGTGCTGTGCCCCGGCACGTGGCTGCACGCCCCGGTGCTGTCATAGCGCCAGTTGTGGAAGGGACACTGGATGCAGCCCTCCACCACCTTGCCCTTCGCCAGGCTCGCGCCCAGGTGCGAGCAATAGCGCTCCATCACGACCGGTTGGCCGGACGCGTTGCGCCAGGCCACCAGCGGCTGCCCGAAGAGCTTGAGGGCGACGGGCTTGTCCTTCAATGCATCCGACCGCATGGCGACGTACCAGCTCGCCGCCGTCTGTCCGGTGATGTCATTCACCCCCAGGGCTGGTCGGATGCGCTCCTGCTCCTGGCGACTGTCGCCGCTCATGTGTCCCACTCCCGCGAGTTCGTGGTGGATGTGCCCGCCCCATGCGCTGGCCGCGCGCGCCTACTTCAGCGCCAGCTCCAATCGGTGCCCAACGTAGGACTTCAGCAGCGAGAACATGGGGTTGTAGTCGAAGTACTTCTGCACCTCGGGCGGCGCGCCGCGCTGGGTCCAGTTGAGGAGCCGCAGGGCGGGCACGAGGCTGTACTTGGAGTTGTTGAGGTGCCGGTTGGCGCCGGTGATGCAGTAGCCGAAGCTGAAGAGCGGACGCGCGAACTCCTCCTTCTCAATCAGCTCGTGGATGCGGGCCGCGGCCTCCTTCGGGGACTTCCGCTTCTCCGAGACGGCGTCCACCTCGGCCTTCGCCGAGTCGAACAGACGGCAATAGTCATCCATGTCCGCGCACAGGTAACCCAGGTGCGGCGGGTTGTCGTCCAGGTGGTCCAGGTGGGCCTCGTTGCGGTCCTCCTTGAACCGCGCGTGCGCCTGGATGAGCCGGAACTGTCCGAGCATCGTGCCCACGGCCCACAGCCGGTGGAAGGCGTCCCAGAGTTCGAAGTCGGAGAAGGCCGTGTAACAGCAGCTCACGAAGTCGTCGTTGTGCTCCAGGAGCTTCTGCTGCAACCGGTCGATGTACTCGAAGCGCTCCGGCGAGAAGTCGTCGTCGCGCAGCGCCTTGATGAGGCGCGCCGCCAGCGCGTGGATGGCCACCGACGTGTTCTCCAGCCCGCGCGAGAAGAGCGGATCAATGAACCCCGCCGCGTGGAGCATCAGGCAGTAGCGGTCGCCCACGGTCGTCTTGGACGAGTACTGGAGCCGGTCCGACTTCACCCAATCGCGCACCGGCCTCGCGTCCTTGAACTGCGCCGCGATGGTGGGGAAGCGCGCGAGGAACTCGTCGAACTCCTGCTGCGCGGAAATGTCCGTCTTCGGGTGGACGCGGGGGTCCAACTGCAAGCCCACGCTGACCAGCCCGTTGGTGGCGCGCGGGTGGTTGTTGAAGGGAATCACCCACAGCCAGCCGCCGTGGAACATGTGGTGCAGCGTGCCCTCGTGCCAGCGCCAGCGCTGCCCCTTGGGCTTGAAGATGTCATCGAAAGGCTTCACCCCCACCATGTGCGTGTAGAGGGTGCGCGAGTGGGTCCGATAGCGGCAGGGCTCCTCGCGCAGGCCAAACTTCAGCGCCAGCGGGGCGCGGGGGCCACCACAGTCAATCATGTAGCGCCCGGTGTAGCGCTCGCCCTGGGTGGTGGTGACGGCCACGCCCGTCTTGCTCAGGTCGTAGTCCTTGATGGTGGTCTTCTGCTTGACCGTGCAGCCGTAGCGGATGGCCGCGTGCATCAGATAGGCATCCACGTCCTGGCGGTAGAAGTGGCTCTCCGGTCCCCAGGGCAGCTCGGGGATGACGCACTGGGTGAAGTGCGTGGGGTTGTGCTCCTCGTTCGGCTTGTGGAAGACGAAGCCGAAGTTGCGCTTGATGCCAGTGCTGGAGGAGACCTTCTTGAAGGTCGAATAGAACGACGTGATGTCTTGAATCTCGGGCACGCCGTAGCGGTCCGCGATGATGCGGTTCATCAGCGACGTCTCGGGGATGGAGGACTCCCCGATGGTGAAGCGCGGGTGGGTCGCCTCCTCGACGATGAGCACCCGAAAACCCTGCCGGCCGAGGATGGCGCCCATCTGGCTGCCGGACATCCCCGAGCCCAGGATGATGACGTCGTAGTGATTGCTGTCTCGAACCTCATTGACCGTCGATTTCATGGCCGCATTTCTCCCAAGGATGGGACGTCGAGCTGCTGAGGAGTGAGCGCCGCGAGTTCAGCGCGCGTTGCGCTTCATCAAGGGTTCCTCGCTCACCGAGGGCGCGCGCAAGGCCAGGGTCAGCCGCAGCCGGGCGTCTCGGGTCAGCGTGAGGAGTTCATCGAGCATGCTGGGCGCGTAGCCGCCGCTCCCCACGGAGTGGGCCTCTCGCTGCGACAGATAGGCCTGCTCCGCCAGCTTCACGTGCGGCGCCCGGAAGCGCAGCAGCACGTCGAAAATCTTGTCGAGCGACTTCAAGCCCGCCCGATGCCGATCCGTCAGCGCGGGAGGCGAACCCACCTCCTCCAGCACACGGTCCAACACCGAAGGTTGGTCGAGGAACTGGCGGTAGATGTCTCGGAACCGAGGGAGCACGTAGGGCAGGTACGTCTCCTTGAAGTCCTTGTAGTTCGCATGCTCCGAGCGAGCGCCCCACAGGACATGCTCCAGCACGAAGAGGGGCATCTCCACGGCGCCAGGGCCCAGGTAGGACTGCCCTCCTACGCGGATGGGCTCGTAGTAGGGCCGCAGCTCGTGCATGAAGTTGCGCGGCGAGATGTTGCGGTACGCGTAGACGATGGAGTCCACCATCTTCTTGAGCAGCTCCGTGATGTCGTCGCAGCGGGGCGCGAACTCAGCGGAGTCGAGCCGCACGTCGTACAGCTCCACCGTGCGGAGGATCGCGTCATCCAGCGCCGCCATGGAGATGCGCACGCTCTCCAAGAGGTGAATCTCATCGGCGCAGGTGGTGTACCGGCGCTCCAGGTGGTCCGCGGACGGATTCCAGACCGTCACGTGGAGCAAGGTCTCCCGAGGCGGGAGCTGCGTCGTGCGAGCGAGGGCGAGCAGGACAGGCTCCAGGCCAGGGACCACCTCGACGGGTTCGTGCCCGTGCCGCTTGAGCGACCCGAGGAAGAAGCCAATGTCGCGCATGGCCGCCGCGGCCTCGAGGAACTCCCACCGCTCGGCCTGCTCCAACGTGGGAAGGATTCCCCGCAGCAACGCCAGAACCCCAGGCACGTCACGCTGCTGGTTGAGGACGGGCAGGCGCCGCAAGGTCACCACCGCATCGAGAGGATCCAGTGCGGCAACCCTCTCATGCGTGAAATTGGAATTCTGTTCTGGATTCATCAATGGCAACCTCAAGGAATCCCCGCCAGATTCCGTGTCCAGACCCTAACACATATCCCTGACATACCCAGCACACCCAACCCGGCCCGGATGCATCCAGGCCCTCGTCAATCTTCCACATTGGCAGGAATTTCCGTCCAAACCCTTGCGGGTCGCGCGCGGCGCAAGGGTCTAACAGAGCCAGCGCCGAATGACAGGCAAAAGCGAACACTCCGCGCCCTTTGCCTTCTGTCGTCCGTCAAACACCTGCCGGCCCCAAGGCCATCACAATGCAAACACCATGGGGCCGGGGTGCCAGATTGTGCACCACTCAACGCTTGCGAGAGGCCCGGGCCGCCGCATGCCTCTCATTGGCGGCCGGGACGAATCTGCTTGCCAGCCAGCGCGATGCCCTCTCCGTCACGACCGCGTGCCGGGCAACCAGGCAGGCCTGGACATGTCGCCCGGCATCGCACCTCAAACCCTCACATCCGTCCTCGGGGAGGACGGCGGGGACTCAGGGCATCCGCGTGTCGGTCGCGATCCAGTTCAGCTCCCAGGACTTGCCACCATCCTCGGAGAAGGCCTGCTCGAAGCGGATGGTATTGGCGTCGAGCGGAATGATTTCGAAGCGAACGAGGACGTTGCGCCCATCGAAGTCTTCCTGGTCCTGGAACTCTCCCCGGCCGTTCTTGAAGCTCCCCAACATGGGCGGGGTGAGGGTGCCGCCCTTCACATTGGAGTAGTTGAGGCTCCATTGGCGGGACTGCGGGTTGTAGAGCCGCAAGTTGAGTCCCTCGAAATGGCCCATGGGGCCATCCACGACCAGCTCGACCAGATTGGCCCGGCCATTCCAGACCGGGCGAACGACGGTGGTGCCGTCGTACTCGGTCCACGCGTTGGAGCCGGACAGGGGATGGAGGCGGCGCTTCAGGTGCGTCCTCCAATTCCCTATCTCGAAGTCGAAGTCATGGCTGCCGTCGTCGCCGGCCTGCGCCTCCTTCGCGGGGTTCGACACCTGGGGTGGGAGTTGAGCGCATGAGGGAAGCGCCAGACAGGCGCACAGGGCACTGGCGAACCAGCGCGTTGAGGCGGGGCGTCCAGGATGGTCCATGGCATTCTCGAGGTGAGTGTGAAGCGCCAGGACCCTAGGGAGCCCCGATGACCCACCACAAGAACGCACCTGAAGGTGCGTATCCCCGAGCCGCGCGGCGCAACCCCTTGGAGGAATGCCCTCTCACCGCGACGCTCGCGGCGGTGGGAGGCAAGTGGAAGCTGACCCTCATCTACTGGCTCGCGCACGAGGAGCACCACTTCTCGGGCCTGCTGCGCCGAGCCGCGCCCATCTCGCACAAGGTCCTGACGGACCAACTGCGTGAGCTGGAAGCCGATGGCCTCGTGGAGCGCGAGCAATCAGGGCCCGTACCCGCGCCGGTGCGCTACCACCTGACGGAGTACGGGCGCACGGCGCTCCCGCTGGTGGAATGCGCGCGTGTCTGGGGCTTGCAGCATCTGGAGCGCGGAGGCGGGCGGCGAACGCCAGGGACCTCCGCGCTGAGCTGTTCCGATGTGACTGCTACCGGCCTCGTCCCGGACTGAGGCACGGGGGGCGGTGACGCCTACGCCCCCTTCAGCTCGACGGTGTTGCCCTCGGGGTCCTGGAGGTAGAACGAGCGGCCATCGCCGGTGGCGCCATACCGCTCCCCTGGAGCGAAGATGGCCACGCCTTGAGCCTCCAGGTGAGCGCGAATCGAGTCCTCGTCGAACGGCCGCACGGTGATGCAGAAGTGGTCGACGTTGCGACCCTCGCGCCCTGGCGCCGCGCCCCCCGCGCTGCCGAGCTTCCCGTCCAGGGACACCAGGTCGATCAACGCGGTTCCCGCGCGCAGGTGCGTGAGGCCCAGGTGGGGCACCACCCGGTCCACGGTGCAGCCCAGCACGTCTCGGTAGAAGGCGGTCATCCGCTCCGGGTCCACAACGCGCAGCACGAGGTGGTCGACGGTGACAGGCTGGAAAGGACGCGGACTCATCTTCAAAACTCCGTTATCTTGATGTCGAGACAGTATGCCTCGAAGTATCTCGACGTCAAGACATCGAGAATCCAGCCATGAGCAAGACAGCCGAAGACCAGGTCGACCGCCTGCGGGCCCAGTGGGCCAGGGAGCTGCCCGGCGTGGACACCCAGGGCATGGAGATACTGGGGCGAGCCCGGCGGATCACCTTGAGCGTGCGTCCCGCCATCGAAGCGGTGTTCGAGGAGTACGCGCTGGACACGGGCGAGTTCGACGTCGTGTCCACGCTGCTGCGCGCGGGACCGCCCTACCGGATGCGCCCGACCGAACTCTACAAGTCGCTGATGATCTCCTCCGGAGGACTGACCGACCGACTGACCCGACTGACCCGAGCAGGACTGATTCGTCGCGCGGAGGCAGAGGGGGACGCAAGGAGCCTCCCCGTGGAGCTGACGCCCGAGGGCCGAGCCCGCACCGAAGCAGCGTTCCGAGCCGACATGGCCGTCGAGGCCAGGCTCCTCCGGGGTCTGTCGAAGAACGACCGAACAACCCTCGCAACACTCCTGCGAAAGCTGGCCGTGAGCCTGGAGGAATCCGCGAGCGAAGACTGACGTATTTGCCTAGGCTCATCCGAAACGCGCATTCAGCACGAGCACACAATGCCCATGGTTCGCTGTCCACACCACGAATTGGAGGATGTACAGGTCGCCTGTGAGCAGGTTGCGGACGCGGTAGAGCTGAATCAATTCATCTCGGTCCACATCCTCGTGGATGGATGGGGGATGCCCCTGTTGCTCTGTGATTCCTGCCGAGCCATCGCCCAGGAGAACCTCCGAGCCAAGCCCACCCATCAAGGAAAAGGGTACGACTTGGATTGGGGAACGGATCCAAGCGGCTACTGCGTGCGCTGCACGGGCGACTGGTTCGCCAGACACGGGCAGGGCGACCTTGAGGCGTTGGTCACCCAAGCCAGGCGAACCGCGGGCTTCAAGACGTGAGGCAGGTGGACGGCTACATCACGGTCGTGTGCTGCTTTTTGGTGACGCCAGGGATGTTGGAGAGCTGGTGTGTCCGTCCGCCCACGGTCACCGTGCCCTCGAAGAGGCCCAAGGGCTGATCGAACCGACTGCGGCAGAGGGGCTCCTCGCGGTTCTCGGAATGGACATGGATGGGCTGGAAACACAGGTCCACCGAGCCATCCGCTGCCCTCACCCGCCATGGGGACAGCAACTTCATGTCGAGGTACTCGAAGGTGACGGGAGCCAGCGGGTAGACGCTGTCCCCCAGCCACAGCGCGTTCTCATTCGCCACGGGCCCCTCTGGCATGAAGTCCTCCCGGAGGTTGAGTCCCAGAGGCGTCCCGTCCTCCAGTCGTCCGGTGGCAAAGGCCCAGCGCCACGCCGTGTGGGGCGTCAGGCTGTACTGCGTGTAATCGATACCGCCCAGGCCGCCCTCCAGACTGAAGTGCTTGCCACCCGCGTCCAGGCTTCCGGACGATGACAAGCGGGTGCGCTTCATCGTCACGTTCACCCGGCAGTGGTCCCTGTCCACCGGGGAAATCACCGTCAGCCCAGGCGGAGCGCCCGCGACATGGAGCGCCCCACTCCATCGAACGCCGTGAGGGCTGAAGGTACGGATGCGACTGATATCCACGTCCATCTGATAGGGCGCGTCAGCCGATCCCCGATGAATCGACAGGCTCGCACCCGGGCACCTCAGGGAGTTTCCGAGGCTTGTACCAGGCCGGTCTCTCATCAATTGCATCTCATCCGCGGCGGGCGACTCGATGGGCCGACCCGGAAGCTTCACGTCGCACAGCAGCTTTCGCTCGCGCAGGTCCACCGCCACCATGGACGCGCTCGCGCTGTACCCCAGATTCAGGACCGAGAAGAAGGCGGCGACCTCGGGGGTGGCCACGAAGGCGGAGTGCCACCGCGCCCGATGGAGCCGATACAGCGCGGAGACAGTCCACGGTCCCTGAAGGCTGGGGAGGTCCACCTCCGCCAGTTCCCCCTGGTACGTGCCGAACCGAGGCTCCCCGGCAGGTGAAGCCAGCGAGCCAGGGACGAGCGGCAGAAGCGCGTCTCTCTCAGGAGCCATGTGTGCCAGGGGGACCGACCCACGGATGGATGTCACGAGAACCCGACTACGTCGAGCGAAGCTCCATCAGGACCTCGGCGACTTCATCCGGGCGATGCGGTTCCTGGGTGAGGACAGCACGGAAGCCACACTTCTCCAGGACGCGAATGGATGCGACGTTGTGGAGAGCGACCCACGCATGAAGCGGCCGGGTGGGCACAAGTTCGACAAACGCAGAGACGGCTCGGGTCGCGATGCCCTTGCCCCAATGCTCGCGTCCAATCCAATAGCCAATGAGGCGCTTGGATTCCTGCTCCCAACTGACGATGTTTCCAACAGCCACGCCGTCCACGACAATGGTGCGAGTGATGTTCTCAGGGCGGAGCACTTTGGTCCGCCAGTGAGTCATGAACGCATCGCGCTCGCGCGAACGAAACGCGGCCATGCGCAGCCCTTCCGGTTCGCGCTGGTGCTCAAAGAAGATAGGAAGGTCCTCATCGACGACGTCGCGGAGAATCATAGGGTGGACGGACTCTACCAGAATGAGGTGACGAAGGCGGTGCTCAGCAGGAGCCGGGGCCACCGTCTCAAACCATCCCATGACTCACACCTTGCTCAGGAACGGCATCCGTTCAATCCTCACGTGGTCCGAAAATCCCAGGGCATGTCAGGAGTAGCCGCGCAACATAGCGGCATCCGGCACCTAATCCTACAGTTGTAGTTCGGAAGAAGCGTGAGCATCCCTTCTGTCGAAGGAACAGGAGGGGGAGGAGCGATGCTTCCAATGCAGTCCTCGGCAGACCCGAAGCAGCAGGCCCCAGAGGTGCGACTGGTGGGCCAGCTCGCCATGGAGTTGGAGGGAGTGGGTGCCTGGTTGGCGCCCTACTTCCGCCGTCGCGAAGCGCATGCCGCGGCCCACGAATACGTCAAAGCCCTGCTGGGGCGGGCACAACGCAAGAATACCTGGGGCCTCTCCGAGGACGTGGGGCATCGCGCGCCGTATGCCTTTCAGCACCTGCTGGAGCGCGCGAAGTGGGATTCGGAAGAGGTGCGCGACGGCGTGCTGGAGTACGCACGCAGGACGCTCGGAGAAGGAGGCATCCTCGCGGTGGATGAGACGGGCTTCCTGAAGAAGGGTGAGAAGTCGGTGGGCGTGGCACGCCAGTACACCGGCACCGCGGGCAAGGTGGAGAATGCCCAGGTAGGCGTCTTCCTCTCCTACCCGACGCCCCGAGGTCATGCCTTGGTGGACCGGGAGCTGTACCTGCCCGAGGCATGGGCGCAGGACGAGGAGCGTCGCAGAGCGGGAGGCGTGCCAGACGAGGTGAGCTTCGAGTCCAAGCCCGCCTTGGCGCAGGGCCTGCTGCAACGAGCGCTGGCCTCGGGGTTGAAGCCCGCGTGGGTGGTGGGTGATGAAGTGTATGGACGC